>NZ_JBSFEP010000034.1:0-57203 GCF_053594495.1 Streptomyces sp. NPDC001920 | reverse complement strand
CTTTCGTGGTGTCCGGTCTTTTCTCGTATGCGGGCGAGTTCGGTGAGTGCTTTGGTGTCTCCGGCGGTGAGGGCTTGGTTGGCGAGGCGTTCTGCGCTTTCGTGGTGTCCGGTCTTTTCTCGTATGCGGGCGAGTTCGGTGAGTGCTTTGGTGTCTCCGGCGGTGAGGGCTTGGTTGGCGAGGCGTTCTGCGCTGCCGTGGTGTCCGGTCTTCTCTCGTATGCGGGCGAGTTCGGTGAGTGCTTTGGTGTCTCCGGCGGTGAGGGCTTGGTTGGCGAGGCGTTCTGCGCCTTCGTGGTCTCCGGCTTCTTCTCGTATGCGAGCAAGCTCAGCCAGGGCAGATCCCTTTGTGTATCGGTTGCCTTCTTGGACGGCCTTGTGGAGCAGAGCCACCGCCGCCTCATGGTCTCCGGCCTCCTTTCGCATCAGTGCACCCTCGATCAAAGCTCGGGTGTCGCCTGAGGCGGCGGCCTTCTGATACATGGCCTCTGCTGTCTCTCGGTCTCCGGCCGCCTTGCGTGTCCTTGCCACCTCGACCATCGCCTCGACGTTGCCTTTCGTGGCGGCGCTCTCGTACAAGGCGTTCACCGTCTTGCTGTCCCCGGTCCGGTGCCAGGCGAGTCTCGCCTGGGCCCAGAGGGAGCCGGCTTGTGCGGAGCTGCGAAGCAGCATGAGGTCTTCCTCATACCTGGATATGCGCCGGACCCCGGCGGCTTCCTCAGCGTTGCGCGCCCGCTGGTACAACGTTTGTGCCCTCTCCTGGTCCCCGGCCTCGGCACGCATCCGCGCGAGGTTTCTCAGCGCCTCGACGTCACCGGCCGCGGCGCCTTGTGCGTACAGCTTTTCCGCCGCCTCGCGATCCCCGAGTCCCTCCCGTATCCGGGCGAGTGAGAGGAAGGCGGGGCTGTGGCCCGCGTGAGCAGCGCGGCGCCACAGACGGTAGGCCCAGTAAAGACGGTGACGGACGGAGGCGGCCCGGGCCAGCTCGGTGAGACCGTCGACGTTGGTGAGACGTAGGTGAGCTGCCTCCCAGAACGACGCCGGCGGGCACAGCGTCCAACGGGCGCGTCGGCCGTGTTGTTCGAGGTAGTCGGAGAGCTGATACGCCGTGGGCACTGCCCATGAGTGGGATTCGGTATCACGGGTGCGGCCGGCTCGGCGCGGCCGGATGCGGTGCAGGGGAGCCAGGTTGCCGTGGACGGGCTGGCCGAGCTCGGCAAGAGCTTGATCAAACCAGTTGTCGTTCAGGGCGTCGAAGTCAGTGTCGGTGAGGTAGCCCTCGGCTGCGTACGAGAGGAATGTCATCGACAGATGCGGGCCGGCACCGAGGCGGCGGGCGTCCATCGCGGCCTCGAGCACTGCTCGCGCCGCTGGTGTCGCGGTGTGGTAGCGGCGCAGCAGGTGGGGCGCGCCTGCCAGGAACTGAGCCAGCCGGCCCTCACGGGCGTGTTGGAGGGCGTAGGCCAGCTGTTCGTCCCCGCCTTCAGCGAGAGCCTGCGCAGCGGTGATCGCGTCGGCGTCGAAGTGGTCGGGCAAAGTGATCAGCCGCCCGTCCAGCAGCTCCCGCACCCGCGAGTGCGGATCGGGCTCGCCGGGGCGAGGCAGGGTGGCGTAGACGGTGACGTACTCCGACCACAGCGTGCACAAGATCAGCACCGGGCCCCGCGAGGATTCCGTCAGCAGGCTGTGCAGGGCCGCGGCGATCCGCTCACCTACGTCTGCGCCGGCACCGAGGTAGTGCTGGGCCTCGTTCAACCACACCACCGTGCGTGGTGCAATCCGATCCATGCTGGCCAGAGCCGCTTCTGCACGGGTGGGATCCACCGGATGCCACAGGCGCCAACCGCTGCTCGTCAGTGGCTGGATGGCCTCCCAACAGGTGCGGGTCTTGCCGGTCGAGGAGGAACCGACGAGGACCGCCATCTGGCTGTGCCCGTCTGCCGCGGCGGCAACGATCTCGCTCAAGGCGGCATCGTGCGGGCGAGACACATAGCGGGGCAGGGCGGCGGCCCGCAACCGCCGCGGTGGATGCGTCGTTTGTTCACCGTCTGCGGCCGGGACGTCAACGGCCGGATGGACTTCGAGGTCTATGGGGTCGTATTCAGTGATCGGCCGTCCGACCGCGCCATGATGACGTCCTGCCGACCGGGAGGCGAGGGCCAGTAGATCCAGTAACGGCCGTGCCTCCAGGCCGAACACGTGGGCCAGCGCGGCTACAGTCTGCGGTGAAGGCGCTTTTGTCGACGCACTCAGGGCCTGGTTCACCGTCGTGCGGCCCAAGCCGACGCGACGAGCCAGTTCAGTCTGGGTCCCTCCCCACTTGGCGTATCCAGCTTTCAGCTGGGCCCTGAGCTCGGTCAGCGCAGCCACCGGATCCCGGAAATCGCCCGTGCCCACGCTACCCCCGCCCTTGCAGTCCCGCCGTTCGTCTTTGTTCATCTTCCGCCGCCTGAACCAAGGTGAACAGCCGCGCGGCGACATTCGGTGCCAGAACTGATGTCTGCCTCGCCTCAAGGGGAAACCACACCATGTCCGACCGCGCTACCGTGCTCTGTCTCGCCTGCGCCTTGGTTGTCATCGCATCCGTAATGGCTGGTGCTGCCGCTGGTTATCTCGCGCGCCGTGATCACGCGACCTACCCGGCCGCCGTGACCCGCGCTGCCGCCGCCTTCGCTGCCACGCTCGCCCTCGCCGCCGCTGTGGCTACGGCATGGGCGTCACTGCTCGGCTGACAACCCGGCCTCGTGTCGACACGGCCGGGCTCGACACCACTTCGCCGACAGTGTCTCCGCCCGTTGGCCGTGGAGCAGCAGCCAAGAAGTGGGCAAGCGCGCCGGCCACTGCAGACTCGCTCCTCCACCCTCCGCCACGTCCAACACGGCTTCGCCGCAGTCAGGGTCGTGACCCCGGAACACCTAACAGAATGCCTGGTCGTAGCCGTGTCCCCTTCGTGGCTGAGCCGGCAGTGCTGCGTGGCACGCCCAAGTCGCTGGCGGCCTTGAGGTGGAGGCGCTTGAGCCCGAACTGTACGAGGCCGTAGTGGCCGTCCGCCGCGCAGGCGCAGCTGTTTGCGATGCTCACCGGCGCGAACGTCATCGAGGCCGTCCGCTCGCGGTATTGACCGGCTACTCCTCGGGCTCCCAGGCGATCAGCTGCTCGAACACCCGCTGGTCGCCCTCGACCTTCAGGTCGCTCAGCGTGAGGCGGCCCCAGACGAAGAGGAGCAGTTGCTCGGCCGTGCCCGTGGCCGAAGCGGAGGCGGGCGCGGCGTCGTCCGTGAGGGGTGCGGGCCAGGCGCCGGTGCCGTCCAGGGTGAGGAGCCAGGAGCGGCCCTCGACGGCGTGGTAGTGGATGGTGGCGGCCTCGTGCGGCCAAGCCGCCGGGGTGGAGTTGCAGGTGTCGAGAAACTCGGCCACGCCGTCGATCGCGACGTCCGCCGGCATCGGCTGCACGGCGCCTGCGGCGAGCTGGGCGTCGTAGGTGTGCACCAGCACCTCGTGCACCCGGCGCCGGGCAACGCCCCAGGCGTTCGCCGGCGACACGCCGGCGGCCCACCACGTCCAGCACTCGCGCTCCGGGCCGGCCTCGCGCAGCGCACTCAGCAGCAGCTCGTTCGACTCGGCGTACCAGGCCAGCAGCGCCTCGAGCTCGCGCGGCGCCTCCGCGGCTTCCTTGGCCGGTGGAGCGTCGGCCGGGCCCGCGGCGACGATCGCGGCCCACCAGCGCTGACCCGTACCCAGGTGCTGCACCAGATCGAACAACGTCCACTCGGGGCAGGACGGCACCGGCGCGTCAAGACCGGGTGCGGCGGAGACCGCACTCCGGAACGCGGCCGACCGCTCGTCGATCAGCTGCAGCAGGGCGGAATACTCAAGACTCTCTGTCACCTCGCTTGGCTATCACCTCAGCTCAGCCGACCGCACCCTATTTTCCAGGCCGTCCGCTGCGGGAGTTGGGACATGAGGGGCCATACTGGCGCGCGCCTGCAGAGCGGCTACGCGTTCGGGCAGGGGCCCCGCCTCTGACCGTCACGCCTCCAACGCCCTGCGGGCCCGCTGCTGTGCAGCACAGGGGCCGAAGGGGCGCCGTCGTCGCTCCGCCCAGGACGCTGGAGTCCCGGTGGCTGCGGTCACCATGCATGGATGACCGGCGCGTCCGGTGCGTGCCGCCGCCAGGCCTCATCCAAGCGTCCGAGGCGGTCCGCGGCGGCGATGCCGCGCAGGGACGACACCTTGCCCTCGCTGACTTCGAACGCCACGGCACCCACGACCCGGTCGTCGACCACGGCGATGACGGCCGGGGAGCCGTTGACCAGCGCGATGTACATCGCGGGGGAGCCGCCGGCCAGTCGCCGCTTCGCCGCAGTGGGCTTGAAGCCGGCCCGCACGAAGGAAGCGATGCGCTCGCGCGTCTCGTACCGCAGCAGCCGCCTGGCCAGTCCGGCACCGTCGGAGACCATGGTCGCGTCGGCGGTGAGCAGCGCCACCAGCCGTTCGGTGCGCCCCGACGTGGCGGCGGCGAGGAACTCCTCGACGACCCGGCGCGCGGACGCGGGGTCCACCTCGTCGCCGCTGCGGCGCTCGGCGGCGATCCGGCGTCGGGCCCGGTGGACGTGCTGCTGGCATGCGGACTCGGTGATGTCGAGGATCTCGGCGATCTCGGCGTGGGGGTACGAGAAGGCCTCGCGCAGGACATAAGCGGCCCGCTCGACCGGGGAGAGACGCTCCATGAGGGTCAGTACGGCCAAGGACACCGATTCGCGCTGCTCGAAGGTATCCGCGGGGCCGAGCATCGGGTCGCCCTCCAGCAGCGGCTCGGGCAGCCAGTCGCCGGCGGCGCGCTCGTGACGCGCCTGCGCCGAACGGAGCCGGTCGAGGCAGAGGTTGGTGACTACCTTGGTCAGCCACGCCTCCGGCACCTCGATGCGTTCCCGGTCCGCGGCCTGCCACCGCAGGAACGTGTCCTGCACGGCGTCCTCGGCGTCGGCGGCCGAGCCGAGCAGACGGTACGCGAGCGAGGCCAGCCGTTCCCGGCCGGCCTCGAATCGATCGACGGCTGCTCTGTCCATACGGATGACCCTATGCGGCGGCCTGGACACCGGCCTGGTCGGGCGTGGTGGCCAGGCGGCGCTTGCGCTTCGGCATGCCGAAGGTCGGGTGGGTGATGCTCCACCCGGCCCCCCGGAGGATGCCCGCCTTGAGCCATGAGGCGGTCCGGCCGCCCAGGTACCAGGACTGCGACCGGGCGTCCTCGTCCACCATCTGGAAGATGGCGTCCCGCCGCCCGAGACTGATGTGGTTGCCGTGGTACTTCAGCCCGACGGTCGGGATCTCGCCGCCCGTCAGGCGCGCGGTGATCGCGGCGGTCGCCTGCATGTTGGTGTACCCGGCAGAGGCGCAGGACATCGGCAGCGGCCGGCCGTTGTCGCCGATCGCGTAGGCGCAGTCACCGGCGGCGTAGACGTCCGGGTGCGAGACCGAGCGCATGGTGCGGTCGACGACGATCTGGCCGGTCTCGGCGACCTCCAGGCCGCTGGCGGCCGCGATGGGGTGTACGGCGAACCCGGCCGACCACACGGTCACGTCAGCCGGGATGGACCTGCCGTCGGCGGCGATCGCCCGTGTCGGCTCGACGGCTTCGATGCCGGTGTGCTCGTGGACGGTGATGCCGAGCCGGTCGAAGGCGCGGCGCAGGTGGTGGCGGGCCTTCGGGGAGAGCCAGGCCCCCAATTCCCCGTGGGCGGCGAGCGCGACCGAGAGGTCGGGCCGGGACTCGGCGAACTCGGTGGCGCTCTCTATACCGGTCAGCCCCTCACCGACGACCAGCACGGTGCCGCCCGCGCCCAGACCGGCCAGCCGCTCGCGCAGACGCAGCGCCGAGGACCGGCCGGTCACATCGAAGGCGTACTCGGCCACGCCGGGCACGCCATGGTCGGCCACGCAGCTGCCGAGCGCGTAGAGAAGGGTGTCGTACGTGAGTTCGTCGTCACCGTCCTGGCCGGTCACGGCGACTGTCCTGCGCTCGGGGTCGACACCGGTGACATGCGCCAGGCGCAGCCGCACCCCGGTGCCCGCGAACACGTCGGCGAGCTTGCGGACCGTGAAGTCCTGGCCGATCGCGAGCTGGTGGAGCCGCATCCGCTCGACGAAGTCGGGCACCGCGTTGACGACGGTGATCTCGGTGTCGGTGGGCGACAGCCGACGGGCCAGGTTCCCGGCGGCGAAGGCCCCGGCGTATCCGGCGCCGAGTACGACGATGCGATGCTTCATGGCGATGCTCCTGTCTCGTTCGCGTGGCCCTTGAACGAGATGGCGCCCCGATTGCTGACAGGAGCCAGGTGTGACGTGGGCCACTGAACTCAAGGTCAGCGGCTCTGCCTCCGGCAGGCCCTCGGACCTCCAGGCAACTCGAACTTCTCCGCTCGGAGCCGCCGCCCGCGTACGCAGGGGAAAGCCCCGGCGTCACCTGGAAGTTCGAGCGCGTTCAGTCCTCGGGGCACCGCTCGCTCCGGTGCCTGCCACCCGCCGATGTGCCGAGCCGCTTCGCCCTGCGCACCCATTCCCTGGGGTTGAGCAGCGGTGGCCAGCTCGACGGCTCGTCCTCGCGGTCGGCTCGTGGCTCGGGGCTCCCGCGTTCCTCCGTCGCGCCCTCGGCCGCCGGTACCGGATACGTCGGCTCCGGGGGGAGGGAGAAGTGGGCGGTTTTCGTGTCGGTGGGCGGCGGGTGGGCGAAGCCGCGGGGTGGAGTCGGCCGGAGGGCAGGAGGAACGGACGGCATCCTGCTCCGCCCCTTGGACTGTCCGGTGTGTGTATCGCCTGGGGGACGTTCGCCCGGGCGGGGGCCATGGCCCGCGGTGGGCGGGTACGACGGTGGCCCGCCTTGCCGGACTCGACCGGCGGCGCTGTCCGGGCGGCGGCGACCGGCGTCGGCGGCTGGGCCTGCGCGTGCCGGACGACGGCTGGGGGAGCGGGGCGGGCGACCGGGCGGGGCGAGGTGCCTGTGACAGCTCGCTGATGTCGTCGGCCACGATGTCGGCGCGGGCTCCGGTGAGGGTCTGGGCGTCGCGGGCACGGCGCCAGCCGAGGGACACCACGCAGGGCCACTCGCTGTACGTGGCCATGCGCCAAGGGATGTCGGCCTCGTCCGTCGGCCAGTACCGGGGCTGATCCGGCGGTCGCCGTTGAGATGACAGCCACCGATGCGCACGTGGAGCCGGTGCCTGCGCTCCTCGGCGGCGGCCCTGCGTTCATCAGCTGCCTGCTGGTTTCCTCCTCGGCGGCGGGACCGCAGAGGTCAGTGTCTGCCGCACTGTCCGGCGGTGCACGCCGTATGTCTCCGCGAGTGCAGCGCATTCACTCCAAAGGGGGCACGTCGCGGAGTCCTCGTGTCACTTTCGCCAGAACAGGTGGTGCGTCACGCCGCTCGGGCTGGGCACGACCTCAAGGTGGAACCGGTCGAGCAGCTCATCGGGGGAGTCCCAGAGCCGCAGTCCGGTTCCGAGCTTCACCGGTGAGACCGCCACATGCATGGTGTCGACGAGGTCGGCGTCGAGGAACTGCCGGATGGTGGTGACCCCGCCTCCGAGTCGGACGTCCTTGCCCTGAGCCGCCTCCCGCGCCTGCTCAAGGACCGTGGCCGGATCGCCGGCGACGAAGTGGAACGTGGTGTCGGAGAGCGTGAACGAAGGACGCTTGTGGTGAGTCATGACGAACACCGGGGTGCGGAACGGGGGCTCGTCACCCCACCAGCCGCACCACTCATGGTCCTCCCAGGGCCCGCGCTGGGGCCCGAACTTGTTGCGGCCCATGATCTCGGCGCCGATGTTGTGTGTGTAGTCCCGCGTCAAGTAGTCGTCGAGGCCACGGCTGCCTCCGGGGTCCGTGCGCATGGGCCAGCTCGCCGTGGCGCCGGCCCACGCGAACAGCTTCGCGGGATCGACGCCGTGGCCGAACGGATTCTCGAAGGTCTGGTCCTCACCGGCACCGATGCCGTCGCTTGAGACGTTGAAGTTCTGGACTCTCAGTAGCTGAGCCACGTGTTTCCTCCTGCGTTGTCGATGATGACGGTGATGAGACTCTCCAGGCCGCGAAAACTCATCGCTGTGTCCAGGGCCCGCCAGGATTCCGGCACCCGGCAGCTCAGATTGACCCTGATGCTCAACCGCCCGTCGGTCTCATCGACCGCATAGTCCATCCGCCGAGCCTTTCACGGCCTGCCTGACCGCCGGGTGAGCCAGATCAAATTCTCACGTCGCGGAGCCGATTCCGATCCGTGTGGTGGAGCCCAATGAGATGCCCATGGACAACCGGGAAACCGGACACCTTGGCGCTGCAGCGGTACGACATTCCCGCCCCCGACCGGCCAGGCCGGTTCGAGGAACGAGGCACTGGCGGGTGACCGCTTGGCTCGGCGGCGCCATCGCTCACGTCCGCACCGCGCGCGGAGCGCATGGCGGTGAGAGACTCACCGCGCAGGCTGGCGTACTACGGTGCTCGGGTGACTGATCTTGACGTAGTGGCACGCGGGCTGGTCGGCGACGAACGCTCTTTTGAACAGCTGAGCTGCCATCCGCGGCTTCCGTTGGTGGCCTGCTCGGACTCCGAGCGCCCGGCAGTGCACATCTGGGACTGCGGCGCAGGGCAGCTACGCGAACTCGGCTCCGTGGGCCTCACGTCGAACGCCTATGGAGACGCCTTCCGGTGGGAGCGGGCAAAGCGGACGCCCGCCGTGGCGTGGCATCCGCACCAGCCTCTGCTTCTCGTGGCAGGGGAAGACGGGCTACGGCAATGGACTCCCGCCGGGGTCTCCGAACCGGAAGGCGCTCCAGCCGCGGCTTCCTACCGCAGTCTGGCGTTCAGCCCGGACGGGCAGACCCTGTGGGGTTCCCCGTCGTTTCGCGACGGAGGCGGTGGGTGGGACAGCTCGGACGTCCTTGACCTCGCCTCCGGAACCGTCGGTGCCGGAACCCCTTGGGACACGGGAGTCGTGGAGCATCCCGGAGGCGGACTCGTCGCCACGCTCACCAGCGATCAGGGGGCCACGCACTGCCTTTTCGCGCGCGTCGATCACGAGGCCGCGCCTGCCGTGATGCGGCCGCTCCGCCGGGCCCTGATCCTGGACTGTGACGGCTACGAGACTCCGCTCTTCAGTGCAGACGGACGTCATATGGCGATCCGTGGCAACGCGTACGACAACTCGGTGGAGGTATTCGAGTTTCCCTCGTTGCGCCGGGTCCTGGCGACAACCCTCGGCGACCCCAGCCCGGGCTATCCGTACCCGCAAGAGTGGCTTGAGCAGAGGGCGGCCTGGTCGCGTCACAACATCGCCTTCGGGTCGCGACCGGGCGTGCTGTGGATCGCAACACCGGCGGGGGCGCTGGTCGAGGTGGACCTCGATGGCCGGCAAGCGGTCGAGCACGACGTGCTGACCGGATCCCGCTTGTCCGCGTTGGCCGCCACGGCGACCGGCGAGCTTCTCGTTGCAGGCTGTGGGGGAGAACTGGTGCTCTTGTCCGTGCTGACCGGCTCCACACCTCCCGGCTCCTCCACGCAGACCCTCACCACGAGCAGGGACGTCTCGAGGGCTGCCGCGCTAGCGTTCTTGGAGGCCACCGCCGAGATTCCGGACGACGGGGAAGACTTGGAGACACACCTTGTCCTGACCGACGGAACCCGCACATGGGAAGCCGACGATCTGGCAACGGTGACCGCGACCAGCGCAACGGATCCAACCTGGCTTCAACTGCAAGCCGCCATGAACAAGGCACAGCTTCGCAGCGAGTAACCCGTGGAACGCGAGGAACGCGAGGAACGCGACGCACCGTATGCGACGGAGGTACTCGGGTCACACCCCCAAAGATGCTGACCAGCGAGCTTGCGCGATCTCGGCTCGGCCGGGCCACGAGGGCGGTTTCATCGCTGCTGACCACCAGGTGCGCGGCTCACCCGAACCGCTGCCGCTACGTTCAGGGAACTGGGCGCAGACCGGTCAGCGTGACTTCGACGAGTCGGCGGGTGGCGGCTTGTGAAGTGAGCCTCGCGGCTGCGGTCAGAGCGTGCAGGCAGTAGTGGGCGAGTTCGGCGGATGGCACGTCGTCGCGTACGTCGCCGGCTCGTGTGCTCTCGGTGATGAGGGCCTGGATGAGGTGCGCCACGTGGCGCTCGGCGTGGGTGACGTGCTCGCCTTGGTGCAGGAGGGTGGCCAGCTCGCCACCGTGGCGCTGGCGGGCGATGTCCGCATACGCCTCCAGGACGGCCTGCAGACGCTGGACGGCAGGGCCGCCTTGGTGTGCCGCTTCGGTCAGCTGGTGCAGGTGGGTGGTCACTTGGCGCTCGTGCCAGGCCAGGAGGATGGCTTCGATGTCGGAGAAGTACTTGTAGAGCGTTGCCCGCCCGATGCCGGTTCGTTCGGCGACTTGTGACATGGTCACCGACCGCAGGCCGCCTTCGGCTACCAGCTGTGCGGTGGTGTCCAGGATCGCCCCGCGCACGGCGGCGCGGTGCGCGTCGATCGTCTCGTTCCACAGCTTCGGCACCCACTCAGGATACGGGCGGGGCGTCCACAGGCGATACACTCCGTTCCCGGTGGAGACACAGTGTCTTGAAAAAGTGCGTGGAGGCGTCATGGCAGGCTCACCGAGTCGTCTCGATGAAGGCGGCGAAGGGGCGCCGCGCTGGGTGAAGGTCTCGGCGGGAATCGCCATCGCCCTCGTGGTGGTGTTCGTGATCGTGCACCTGGCGGGCGGCGGCATGGCGGGGCACACGCCGTGACCCCGTTCCCGCCGCGGCTGCGGAAGCTGACACTCGCGCTTCACGTCACCACCTCGGTCGGCTGGCTGGGCGCGGTTGCGGCCTTCCTCGCGCTCGCCGTCGCCGGGCTGACCAGCAGCGCGCCTCAGACCGTGCGGGGCGCCTACGTGGCCATGGAGGTGATCGGCTGGTACGTGATCGTCCCGTTCAGCGTCGTCTCCCTGGTGACCGGCCTGGTGCAGTCGTTCGGCACGGTGTGGGGACTGCTGCGACACTACTGGGTCATAGCGAAACTCCTGATCACCGTTGTGGCAACCCTTCTGCTGCTGGTCCACATGCGGCCGGTCGGACACCTCGCCGACGCTGCCGCCCGGTCCGCCCTCGCGAGCGGCGAGCTGGAGGGCATGCGCATCCAGCTGATCGCGGACGCGGCCGCCGCCCTGCTGGTGCTTCTGACGGCGGTTGCCCTGTCGGTGTTCAAGCCGCGCGGGGTGACCAGCTACGGGCGCCGCCGCCGGCGCCAGCAGATCCCACAGCCAGGCTGACCCCCGCCGATCCCACAGCCAGGCTGACCCCCGCCGATCCCACAGCCACGCTGACCCCCGCTGGGGCCGGCACGCGGGTGCGGCAGGGTCTGCGCACCATGGCGCACGCCCGAAATCGCGCGTGTGATGTCGGCGTCGTAGCCGGAGTGACTCGGTCGGATCGCCCACCATGCCATCGGACAGGCAGGCGTCTGGATGCGCCGTACACGCCTGCCCCAGGCGATGCACTCCTCGATGCGGGCGGTGAGCTTGGCCTGGTCGATGTCGCCGAGACCACGAACACGCCCGGCCGCTCCGGATAGTCGTTCGGCGCGCTGTGCGGCGTCGGCCTCACTCCCGCGCGCCGCGCCGGACACAAGTCCTCGACACCGTCCGGCCCGTTCCTCATTTCGAGGCGTTCGCCAGTATCCTCTGGGCTCCTTGCAGGTCCCAGCCTCCGATGCCCCTTCTCAGGTGACGCTGTCCCCGGTCTGACCCAGGGGCACGGGAGCTCGACTCCCATCGTTCCTGCGCAACGGAGCAGTCGGAGCGGTCAATCGGGCAGTGGGGAGTCCCGGAAGCCCGTCGTAGGCGGGATCGCCGGGGAAGGCGATGGACTCGATGTGCTTCGCCGGGATCGCGTTGCGGTACAGGATGTCGGCGTTGGAGGGGGCGTAGCCGATGGCGTTGCCGACGAAGGTGTCGGCCGTGGACGCGGTGGTGGCCGGCATCGAGCAGGACCTCCCGCCCCTGATGAACATCGCGCCCCAGTCGAAGGCCAATGGCGTCCGTCTGTGGCTGCCGGTGCCGAATCGGTGCATTCCTGCATCGACAAGGCGGCATCTCCACAGGTACTGACTGAGCATCACATCGCCGCCCCACGGACGGGTGTCGCAGGGTGGCCTATGATCATCTTCTCCTGGGGGCCCGGAGGGGCACCCACCTGACTGGATATGAGGGCTGCATGCGCCGCTGGATGAGAATAGCCATGTTGACGGCGGCGGTGACGATGTTCGGCACGCACGCGGCCGTTGCCAGTGACACGGTGGGCTGGAAGGTCGTCGACACGAACTCCAGCTGGCACTGCGGCGGTTACGTTCAGCACTCCCAGACCGGGACTTACCCGTCAGGCTATGCCTACAGCGTCATGAGGTTCAAAGCCTGCACGGTGGTCAACGCCAGCGGTGGGGCGCAGACGGTACTCGTCGTTCAGAACGACAACAACGGCAAACTGGACAGCAACTGGTACATGGAGATGGGGCGCGTCATCTTCGAGTCGCAGCTTGGGGGCGATGTGTGGTGCGCACCCTCGAACTTGGCCCCGGGTGCCACTCGCGGTTGCTTCGGCCCCACAGTCCAGGTCGGCAAGTGCAGGTACGTGGACATTCCCGCGGTGCAGTTGAAGATCAACGGGCATACTGACGAGGCGTACGGGGTCAACTACGTGAAGACGCCCTGCTTCTGACGGTTGGGTGCAGCGCGGGAACTCACAGACCGCGCAGGAATCCACGTTCGGCATCAGTGCCGTGGCACTTTCCTGTCCGATCGCGGTTCGCGGGTGGGTGGGCTGCCCTTCGCCGTGCGAGGCGCCCCGTTTCCCAGTTGATCTCCTCGGCAGCTGACCGGCCGGCCACTCTAGGACGGCGCCCTCGAGGGCAGCCTGTGCTGGCCGTGCCGCGAGGAAGCCGCCGCCCCTGGCCGCCGCACGTCCAGCTCAGCGGGAAGGCCAAAGCCGAGGCGCTGCCTCAGCTGGTCGTCGGCCGCCTCGATGGCCTGCTCAGGGGCAGGCGGCAGCAAGGAGGCGTGGGAGACCGGGGCGTTCGCCCCCAGCCAGTCCGTGAGGCGGCGCCAGGCCGTCTCCAGATTCCGTTGGTCGCTCATCCCGCCAACCTACTGAGTCCTCGGTGGCGGCTGACGGTGGGTTTCGGCCCAGATGAGTCGCGTGCCGGCCAGAAAAGCATGCCAAGTCGGGCCCGATCAGGTACAAGCCGGGCTCGGGACGACGCTCATGCCGGAGACGACCGTGATGGACCAGTAACTGCGCGGCCCGGAGAAGACACGGGCGGGCGCCGACCTGTCTCCTGTGCGCCGGACTCACCCTGACGACCTCGGCCGGAGCGAAGCACCGGCCTGTCGTTTCCGACCAGGAGGTGATCCGTATCGAGCACGCGGCGTGGAGCACCGCGCTCACCCACCTCGATCCCGACGCCTTCGCTGACGCCCTCGTCCCGATCACCACTGCGGAGACCCGGGCCACCGCGGCACGCCGCACGCCGCACGCCGCATCCGCGAGGCACGACCTCGATCCGCGATCAGCGCAACGAGGTGCGTTGTACACAGCATTCCCGAATGCCGTGCCCTGGCAGGGGTCGGCCCCCACGTTTCCCCATCGGAACATCGGTCGTGCTGGGCGACGTGTCGGCTCCGCTGTCAGCCGCCGGCCGGCGACTCAGGGACAAGGCATGCTCATGTAGAGGGCATGTTCGCCTGATGAGGGAGTGCTGGCGTAGAGCGTCGTGTCCAGTCCGCAGAAGGCGAATCCCATCCGCCGGTAGGCGTGGATCGCAGGGGCGTTGATGTTGGTGACTTCCAGCCAGATGTGCCCGGCACCACGCTCACGGGCGAACTCGGCGGCGTGGCCCACCAGGGCACGGCCGATGCCCTGGCCCCGGTAGGGCGGAGCGATTTCGATGTCATCGATGGTCAGCCGCCGGTTCCACGGAGCGTAGGAGACAGCGGCGAAGCCTGCCAGACAGCCGTCGGTGCCGACGGCGACGAAGGTACGGCCGTTCGGATCCTCCTCGGCCGCGGAGTCGTTGCCGTCGTCGTTGTTCTCTGGTGGGAAGACTTTGTGGATGGGCCGGTCCACCGGGATCTCCTGGAGGGCGAACCCGTCCTCGGTGATGGTCACGTGGAAGATGGTGTGGGTGGTGAAGGAGCCGTCGAGTGCCTCTATGGCCTCGGTGTCCTCGGGCCGGGCAGTGCGGAACTGCATGTCGTCAACGGTCGCCATGGCATGAACCTACGGCCGGCTTGACCGGCAGGCATCAGGTTTTGGACGGGTTGGAACCGGCCGTCGGGACGGATTGCGGCGACCACCGCAGGCGGTATGCGAACACCTCGATTTCCTTCAGGTCCTCTGCCAGGACGAGATCACCCGCCGCGAGACCGTCGCCTTCTAGCGGCGTCCGCGACGGGTGCGATCGTTCACAAGGCCTGACCACATCTGGTACCGGTGCGTCGGGCCCACGTGCGGCTTTCGCAGGTGATACCGCCAGGGCGTGGGCAGTTCGGTCCGGGCAAGTTTGCATTCACCGCAGCGTGCGTGGACCGTGGGCGACCGGAGCGAGGCTCTGCGGCAGAAAGGGCAATCGCTGACCGGGCCTTTGCCCTGAATCCGTCCGGCCTCTGGGCGGGACGCCTTCGCGAACGCCGCTGGGCGGGCGACACCCACCCCGCCTGCGTTGGCCATTGACAGCGAACGTGGACCGTTTGTCAGTGGAGTTGGATGGCGGAAGGTTCATCCTCGATGCCCGCGGCATGCAGGGCGTCGATGATGAGCGCGTACCGTGCTGCGGCCTGTGGGGATCGTTTGGCGCCGGCCCGGGCCGCGCTCAGGGCCTTCGCCGTGGGTGTCGCGCCTCGGGCAAGGAGGTGGCGGAGCATGCGCACCTGTCCGAAGGCGGCCGCCCACTCAAGAGGTGTCTTGTCCTTCATCGCCCCATTGATGTCCGCTCCGTGGTGCAGCAGCACGTCGACGGTCTGCGGGTGGCCTGATTCCGTCGTGGTCGCCGCCAGCACCAGCGGTGTGGAGCGCATCCTGCCCTGGGCGCCGGTGGTGGCTCCGGCCTCGAGAAGGACCTGTACTACGGCCCTGTGTCCGTGCATCGCCGCCAGGCACAGCGGCGTGGACTCGTCGTACTCTCCTGCCTTCTGCTGCGGGTCTGCTCCTGCGGCAAGGAGCACACGAACGACGCCGGTGTGCCCCGCACACGCCGCGAGGTCCAGCGCTGTACGTCCCTCGCTGCTCGGGGTGTCCACCTCGGCGCCGTCGCCCAGCAACTGTGTCACCAGGTTCACGTCGCCGTTCCCTGCAGCACATGCCAGCTGATCCGTCATCTCCATACGTCGATCATGCCTCGTCATCCACGTGAAGAACGGTCCAGGTTGGATGGCGACGGCGAAGGACATTCTGACCAGTGTGAGGAAATTGCCGCCAGCCCCCACGCGATCGGGGAGCCGATGCTCGAAGTCGCGCCGGCGTACCTGGCGACACCGACGCGGCCGATGTCTTCGCCCTGCTGTGCGAGGAGATCCCCGAGCTGCCTGGCGCAAGTGCCGCCGGCGGTCCTGGTTCGGGTTCCTGGTCGCTCGGCCCGGCACAGGTGTCCCCGGGTCCTTGATCCTCGCCCCGCGCTCTCGAAGCGTGTCGTGCAGGCTGGCGGGTGGATGGCCTGCCCTGTCGGGCAGGCATGTTGTGGCTCAGTGTGTCTGCGAGGCGCAGGTGGCGTCGATGACGTGGTCCACGACGTCGTGGAGGCTGGAGCGGTGGCGGTAGGCGGCACGCTGCCGGTCGGCTCCGCCTCCTTGGATGCGCAGGCGATCCCAGTGGGTGTGTACCAGGTCGAGATCACCGTTGCGGCGCAGGGCAGGGGAAACGGCACTCAGCATGCGCTCGACCTGCGAGGTCTGAGAGACCAGTCGGCGGGTGACGGGGTCGAGGGCCTGTCCTGTAAGGCCGTCGCGTGCTGCCCGCCAGCAGGCCGCGCGCAGTATCTCGGGGGCGGGCTGGGGGGCTGGTTCACCGATGCGGATGGCACCGAGGGCGGTGGCGACGAGGGCGCGGATGACGGCGGCGAGCAGGATGGTGTCCTCGGTGGTGAGTGCTGCGTCGGCGACGCGTACCTCGACGGTGGGCTGGTGGTGGGAGGGGCGGATGTCCCAGTAGAGGCCGCCGTGGTCCATGACGGACTGTGTGAGGATGAGTTCTTCGACCAGGTCCTGGAAATGGGCGGGGGAGTGAAAGTACGGCGGGGGGCCGGCCGCCGGCCACCGCCCCCACGTGGTGGTGCGCCAGCTGGCATAGCCGGTGTCGCGGCCGTCCCAGTAAGGCGAGTTCGCCGCCAGCGCGGTGAGCGTCGGCAGCCAGGGCCGCAGGTGGTTGCTCACTTCGATTGCTTCGTGCGGATCTGCCACGCCGACGTGCACGTGACACGCACACGCACTTTGCTCGTCGTCCAGTCCGCGGAAGAGGGACAGGCTTTCTGCGTACCGCGGGTCTGGCGTGAGGGGCACGGGGGTGACCAGGCCCATGATCGGGGATCCGCTGGACGCGATGCGCAGGCCACGGCCGGCGGCCGCGCGTGCCAGAGCTGCTCGCGTGGCGCGGAGTTCTTCGGCTGCCTCGCTGAGGCAGGTGTGAGGGTTGGTACGGCTTTCGACCTGGTAGCGGGTGAGTTCGGTCCCGACGCGGTGGCCGAGTTCACCGGCGGCCGCGGCGGCCACTTGCGGGCCCTGGGGGCTGACGGCCCTGCTGCCGGGATCGACGAGGAGGAACTCCTCCTCCACCCCCACCGTCAGCGGAGCGGGTATTTCCACAGGGGCGTCGGGGCGAGCGGCAGGGACGTCGTCCGGCGGCGATTGCTGCTGCGACTGACTGGTCATGGTGTGGGCACTGTGGCAGAGGACGCTGCCATGCAGTTGGTGAAACGGCTTCCTCGTCCGGTTTTCGACCGAGTCGGCACGGGGCTGGATCGACAGCCAGTGCCACGGTCGCTTTCGAGAGGACTGGCCGAGGGCCCGGCTGAGGCTGACACCGGCGGGATGACGGGCGGGGCGAGTGCGGCGCTCATGACCGGCTGGGGACGGCGGCGGGAGAGGTCGGCGTCGGAGACGCCAACGGTCTCCGCAAGCGGCATCCGGACCTGGGAGCTCCCGGCCGCCGACGCGACGCTGCGGGAACGTTGGTCGGCCAGCCCCCGAGGTCGCGGACACGCCGTCGCCCTCGGGTACGACGCCGGTTGCGGCCGGCTTCCCGCGGGCCCGGAGCCGACAGCCTGGGCGACGAGACTGTGCGTGAGCATGCGGCGGGGCCGAGGCCCCGCAGACCGGTGGATGCGTGAGTCGGGCGGCGCGAAGAGCCTGAAGCAGCCGTGCGTGCGGCCTGGCGTACTCCCTGCGCATGCATGTCATCGAACGGGGTGGAGGCCGGCTGACGGTAGTGCGTCCCCTGTCGGGCGGCTTCCCGAGACACAGCCACGACGAGTATGTGATCAGCGTCAATCTCTGTGGTCTGAAGCGAGTCCGGCTCAAGGGCTGCCGGCGTCATGGCTCCACCTGACCTCATGCGGCTGTTCGATGGGAGTGGTACGTCTCGTTGCTCGCCGTCGACAACCCGGTGCTGCTCTACGACTCCGGGGGTTGAGACCGCACATGGGGCCAGCATCCCCACGACGGGCTGCGTCATGCGGCCGCATCACCGCGGCGGTCGATGTGGACCTGGGCCGACGGTGGCAACATCTGGGACGCAGTACTCGGTCGACAGCACCTTTGGTCGCGGTCGAGCTTTGTACTCCCATCTCATTCTGTATCAAGCAGTAAGGCCGGCCCGGGGGAGGGGGCGCCTCACCACCATGCGCTGTGACTGCTGAGCGTCTGGTCAGCCGTCGGCGAGTATCGAGTCGGCCGGGCGGGCGAGGGTCGGGTGGGCATGGGGGCAGGGCGTGGCAGAGGTGGTTGTGGGAATGCGCATCCGGCGCAGGAGATCACGGGTAGTGCGCTTGCGCAGCGTGCTGCGCCAGGCCAGCCCCGGGTGGCGGGACCGTAGGTGTGACAGCGCACGGGTGCCCAGGCCGGTGCTGTGGAAGCGCTCGTCGATGACGACGGCGGTGATGACACCCTGGGCGCAGTCAGTGCAGATCCGGTACTGGACCTGGCCGACGACCTGGCGGATGTGCACGAGGAGCAGACATTCCTCGCCCGGCCCGGGGCCGTCCGGGATGTGTGTGGACAGGAACTCGATGGCCCGGTAGGCGAGGATGTGGCGGCGCAGGCGACCGGTGCGTCGGCCTCGGCGTGCGTGCTTGGTGCCGTTGGGGCCGGGCGGCGATGCCTCGGTGGTGGGGCCCGAGCCGATCAGACCGCTGCTGGTGGGACGCGCATGTTGTCCGTGCATGACGTGTCGTGTGCCCAAACAGCCGACGGATACCCGTTCCAGCGCGCCGGGCACCCCGCCCGGGGCACCCTCTTGTCCCGGGACGGCCATGGCCGCGGACGCCGGGGGAAGGAGGCCAACTGCACCTTCCAGCCCGTCGTCGACGCGGGCGCCTGTCCCTGGAACCTTGACTGCCACATCTGCGACAGGTTCGTCATGACGGGCGCCGACCTCGTCTACTGGCACCGTAGACGCGACCACTGGCGCATGCTCGCCGAGGGTGGACCCGACCCAGCAACCCGGGACTACCTGGTCTTCGACCCCGCTGCTCCCGCGATCTACGGGCTGGAAACGCGCCCTGGCCGCTGCAGGCCTGCTGGAAGAGGGCCTCAGCCTCGACCGCCCTCGGCGTGATGGGCGCGTTCGTGCCAGGTCGCCTCTACGTGGTCGCTGACGTTCTCGGAGGTCCGGGCGAGATCCGGAGTGGCCACACGGGTGCCTTTCCCCGAGGGCTGGTCGCGCCTCAGCGTCCGGTACGGCCACCAGCGAGCTTTTAGGACGTCGTTGTGTTCAGCTCGCTGGGGTGGCTACTTCTTGTCTCGCACACGTCATTCGGACGGGTCGACCCGTGTTCGGAGCCGTTGCCAGCAGTTGTGGACGTGCTGCTCAGCCTCTCGCACGGTGCAGAAGGCGTCGTCAGAAAGCTTGGCCGGAGATGGCGGGGCCGTGTCGGCGCGGGGTGCGGTGCGGCGGCGCGGCGGGTGGGCAGCGCGGGCGCGTTGTGCTCGGCCGGGCTGGTGGAGAACTGCTGCCCGGGCGACCAGGATCGCGGCGATCACCGCTGCGGCTGTCAGTGCGGCAGCCGCGTGCTGATCGGACATGGCTGTGAGCGTCCTTCGTACGGGTTTACTGGTCGGGAGGCGGAGGGCCGGTATCCGAGTCGTACCAGCCCTCCCACCGCCTTTGCGCGTCAGCCGGGCCAGGTTCCGGTCGCCGACGCGTTGCGTGGCGCCGACGCGGTAGACGGCCGCCTTGACCGCGGCGAAGATCGCACCTTGCAACGTGGCGGCGAACAGCACCTCGCGCCAGGTGCGCTCTTCGTCAGTGGCGTACGGGGCGTCCTCGTCGCGGCCGAACGTCTTCCACGTCTGCTGGAACGAGGCTCGGGAGGGCATGCCGCTGACGGGGCCCAGGACCAGCCCGACCGACTTGTAGGCGATTTTCTTCTGTCTTTCATGCGACTCACCCCTTCCGGCGGCGGCCGGCCAGCCACATCACGACGGCCACACCAGCTGCCGCGAGCAGCAGGTTGCGGTTCTCCTTCGCCAACTGCGCCCCTTGGGCCGTCTTTTGCCGTACCGGCTCGGGCGCCTTCTCCTGCCACATCTGCCCGGCCTGGGCCGCCTTCGCCCGCGCTTGCCCGGCGGCCTGGGCGGCTTTGTCCTTGACCGGGTCGGGCAGCCTGTCCTGCGCATGGTGGGCCAGGTCGGCGGCCTTCGTCTTCAGTTCCCCTGCCTTGAAGGCGGCCTGCTCCCTAAGCTCGCCGGCCTTCGCAGCGGCTTGTTCCTTGACCTCGGCGGCCTTGTCCTGGGCGCGCGCCGTGACATCGGTCTTGGCCGTCAGCGCCTCGACCGTCTGCCCGAGCTCTTCGCGGGTCTGCTCGACCTGCTCGCGCAGCTCGTCGGGGCTGGCGGCGGTGGGCTCGTCGTGAGGCGGCTGCGTCATCGCTGGACACTCTCCTTGATCTGGGCCACGTCGGCCTTCACGTTCTCGACGGTCTGCTCGGGTGCGGGCGGCGTGGCCTGGTCGACCTGCTTCTTCCCACTCATGGCCATGATCGCGGCGATCACACCCAGCACGGCGGTGACGGTCAGCGCCGCCGCCCACACCGGCAGCGGCACCGCCAACGCGGCAATCGCGGTGGCGACCAGCGCCTGCAGCATCAGGAATCCGACGATGCCCGCGCCGCCGAACAGGCCACCGCCCTTGCCGTAGCGCTTGCCCTTCTCCTTCATCTCCGCCTGCGCCAGCCTCAGCTCGCTGCGCACCAGCTCGGTCAGCTGCTGCGAGGCACGCTGCACCAGCTCGTTCACCGGCTCGTCGTTGGAGCTGTGCTTGTCCCGGCCGGGTCCGGCAGGGCGCGGTTGCACGCTCGACACAGCGATCACCTCCCGTCTGTCTCGTCGCCCTTGGCCGGGACGCTGCGCGCCCCGGCCGTCCGTGAGCGGGCGAGTACCCCGATAGGACCAATCGAGGGCAGGCGGCTGGAGGGTGAAAAGCGTCATCGTCCGACAGCGGGCGCGGGTGAGAGGGCGTGCCGTAAGCAACGGCCCGCCCAGCGGAAGATGAACATGGTCCGCAAGGCTGCCTACGGCTCAGTCCGCCGCCCGGGTGTCCTGCGCGCAACTCGTCCTCAGAGCTCGCTGCGGTCTCCGCCGCCCAACGCGGTCACGCAGGTGCCCAGCCCACCCGGAACGCGGGCAATGCGCGTGATGATCAGGCAGCCCCCGGCGAAGTCGCCGAACTCCGGGCCCAGAACCTCGCTTCGTGCTCGGCGCAGTCACGGCCCTGATCGCTGAGAGTGCCAGTGGCGCAGGATCAGGCGGGGAGCATGTCGGCTGAGCCAGGCGCTGGCCAGGCCGATGGCGGCACCCGCGGCTACGTCGCTCGGGTAGTGGGCACCGCTTTGTACCCGCTCGATTGCCACCAGGGCGGTCGGCAGGGCACACGCTGCGCCGGCGGCCGCCCAGGTGGGTGCCACCGCGGCGGTGAACGCGACTGCGGCGGCAGTGTGTCCGGACGGGAAGGAGGAGGAGTCGGGGCGGTCGTCGACCTCGTCGTGGGGGAACCACTCCTTCGGCGGCCGGGGCCGGTCGGCCAACTGCTTGCACAGACCGTTCGACACCAGCTGCGCCACCACCAGGGCGCCCAGGCCGGTAGCCGCCGCCTTACGGCCGCGCCCCCTGCCCCACCACGCCATCGCGGCGGCGGCGCCGCACCACAACTTCGTGCTCTCGGCCGCCTCCTCCACTGCTGAGAGCACCTTGCCGACCCGGGGCGGGACGCGGGAAGCCGCCCGCTGCGTCACCAGTCGATCAGCGGCGTGCAACCCCGTCAGCAGCCTCATGAACTGCATGTATCCCGAAGTGCCCCGAAGCAAGCCGCTGGAGTTGACGATCCGCCTCTCCTGACTGGCGTGGGTCATTCGTCATCCAGTCGGCGCACGTCCTCTTCGTCCCACTTCCGGGTGTCGCGCGGCTCGGTGTAGGGCTCCTTGTCCGGCGGCAGGCCGCCCGCGACAGCCCGCTGTCGTACGGTCTCGGCGTCGAACTCCAGACCCAGCAGGATGGCCAGGTTGCTGATCCACAGCCAGACCAGGAAGACGATGACGCCGGCCATCGTGCCGTATGTCTTGTTGTAGGAGGCGAAGTTCGCGACGTAGAACGCGAACCCGGCTGAGGCGATCATCCAGATGAGCAGGGCGAGGAAGCTGCCTGGGGTGATCCACCGAAACCCCTTGACCTTGGCGTTGGGGCTGGCCCAGTACAGGATGGCGATCATGATGGTGACCAGGAGGACCAGGACGGGCCACTTGGCGATCGACCACGCCGTCAGCGCGGTGTCCCCGATTCCCAGAGCCTGCCCGGTCTGCTGGGCCAGGCCGCCGGTGAAGACCACGATCAGCGCGCTGACCACCGCAAGCACCATCAGGACAATGGTCAGTGCGATTCGAATGGGGAGGATCTTCCACACCGGGCGGCCCTCCGGCATGTCGTAGACACTGTTCGCAGCGCGCATGAACGCCGCGATGTAGCCGGAGGCCGACCAGACCGCCAGTGCCAGGCCCACGATCGCCATGACGGAGCCGACGCCGGCGTTGCCCTGGAGCTGTTCCACGGCCCCAGTGATGATGCTGCGGGCTGAGCCGGGGGTGAGCTGCTTGAGGTTGGCCAGCACCGTGTCGGTGGCCGATTTCCCGGCGATGCCCAGCAGGGACACCAATACCAGCAGTGCCGGGAACAGCGACAGCACCCCGTAGTACGTCAGGGCCGCCGCGCGGTCGGTCAACTCATCGTCCTTGAACTCCCGCAGGGCGCCTTGCAACACAGCGCCCCAGGCCCGCTTGGGCAGCTTCGTCGGTGCGTCCGGGGCCCGACGCTCGACCTCGGGCCCGGGCCCGGCCTCGTCGGGCGTCGGCATGTCGGGAGCCTGCACCTCGTTGTTGCCGTGGTGCGCTTTGTGCCATGGAAGATGCAGCTTCGCCATATCTCCCGGGTAACCCTCGGGGCCCCGCCTACGCCATCAGCGGCGCCCGGTGCGCAGCTTCAGGCGTCCAAGGCGTGGCGGAGGGTGGGGTAGCAGTGGATGATCTCGTCCAGTCCGACGAACTGCATCGTGCGCGGTACGGAATCGGGGCACACCGTCCGCTCCCAGTCCACCGCGGTCACCAACCTCATGGCGTAGATCCCCGGCGCAGTCACCGCCGGCTGGCTCAGCGAACCCCAAACCGAATCGCCCCTGCCCGGACCCGGTTTCACCCACTGCATCAACGTACTGCTCACCTTCAGGGCCAGATCAGAAGCGTGCGGCGACACGCGGGTGTTCGCTGAAGCGCCACAGTGACGGGAGCGTGGACCCAGGAGATGCTCGGTGTGTCCGTTGACCGTGCCCATGCTCGGCGCCGTGGGTCACCGCCGGGTTGGCGAATGCGGTGAAGGCGCCAGAGCACCGGACTGGCCGTCAGGCCGTTGTGCAGGTGTGTGCCGTCGCTTCCCTTACTTCAGATGTTTCCTCCTCGGTTGAGCCAGCAGCGGACGGATCCGCCGTCGTAAACGACGACGTAGTCGGCTTTCCCGTCGCCGCTGATGTCACGGAACGTCGACTTGTCGCCGGGGTATCCGGTGTCGTTGACGAAGTATTTGTGCTCGGTGAACCCGCCAGCGCCTCCGCCGCCGTTGTTGAGGTAGGCGTGGACGGCTCCGTTGCTGCCGACCATCAGGTAGTCGGCCCTGCGATCGCCGTTGACGTCGGCGAGGCGCAGCTTGTCCCGGGAGCCGTAGGACACCCCCGGAGCCCAGTTGAGCCGTTCCTCCCAGTGGATCAGACCGTTGTCCGTGACGGTGTTGAGGTAGGCGTGGACGGTACCGGTGTCACCGGTGCGCAGGTAGTCGTCACGGCCGTCGCCGTTGACGTCAGCGAAGCGGATGGCTTCACGCGTGGCGCCGGAGACCCCGGGGGCGATGGGCTTGCCCAAGGACCAGTCGATCCGTCCGTTGGCGATGCCTTGGTTTTCGAAGGCGAGGACTGAGCCATCAGGCCCGAGTTGCAGCCAGTCGTCGCGTCCGTCCCCGTTGATGTCGGCGAACCGCAGCCCGGCGCCGTCTTCAGGGGTACCGGCGGGAATGCCGGAGTTCACATCGACCCAGTTCGGTTTGCCGGGTGCGCCGGGAGTGTTCAGTGCGGCTCGTACTGCGCCATGGGGAGTGATGCGCACATAGTCGGCGCGGTTGTCACCGTTGAGTTCGACAAGGTCGGTCCGGCCCTCCGGATGCGTCATGCCGGAAGCGATGACACCCAAGGGGTTCCAGCCCGGGCCCGCCGCGGTGTCTGGATCGCACTTTTGTCCCGTTCCTGCGACCGGCGGCTGGAGCCAGCCTTCGTTCTCCACCAGATGGGTGACGTCGAGAAATGCCTGCGCCATCTTGCGGTAGCCGTCGTCGTTGGGATGCGAGCCGTCGACATCGGCGGTGGTCAGCTCCCCCATGTTGACCAGCATGACGTGCTTGCCTTGGGCCCTGCGCTGGTCGACGATGCGGGGCAGTTCAGCGTTGTACCGGTCGATCTTGGCCTGCATGCCTTCCTTGGTGGAGGGGATCAAGGTGGCAACCAGCACTGTGGTCTCGGGCGCATCGCGCAGGATCTGATCGATCAAAGCACCGAGCCGCTCGGGCGCGCTGTCGAGCTGGTGGTTCTGGTTCATGTCGTTGGTGCCGGCGTGCAAGGTGACCAGGTTGGGCCGATGCGCTCGCACCGAGCAGGCCGTCATGCGGGCGATCTCGTCGATCCGGAAACCGGGATGGCCCTCATGGTGGGGGTCGGCCATGTCACCGGACCGCTGGGATCCGACAAAGTCCACTGATCTCTTCATGATCCCCGAGATCCCGGTCAGGCTGTCGTAGTACCAGTAGCGGTAGCCGTTGCCGGTGGAACTGTTGACCCCATCGGTGATCGAGTCCCCGGTGGCCATCACGGTGGTGGGCACCGGCGGTGAGGGCGGCTGGCGAACGGGTTGGTCCAGGCCCACCTGCACCGGCCAGTGGTCGGACTCTTCACGCGTGAGCCGATGTACCGGAATACCGGGATCCAGGCGGTCGGCAACCACGTAGTCCAACTCCCGAAAAGCGGTTGCTTGCGTGGGCTGACCGGAGTTGTAGAACGCCGCGGGCGGAATTCCGGCACGGTTTTCCAAAGTTGTCGGAGTGACGTTGAAATCGCCACCCACCACCCAGTCGTAGGAGGTCCGGTCCGCCAATCCCCAGGCCGTTACCGCGTTGTCGATCCTGTCCAGCATGCCTGCGGAGTCACCGCCACCCTCACCGCCGTTGCGCGCGCTGGACAGGCCGTGGAAGGTGAAATACCAGGTCGTGCCGAACCGTACACCCAGCGCGCTACGGCCGGCCTGGACGCGGTTGGTGACCACACGCACCTGGTCCGGCACACCACGGCTGACGACCGAGACGTTGACCCGGCCGCCCGTGCTCGTGCCGCCGGTGGTGTCCGTCTGCAAGAAGGTCACCGTATAGGGCCCTCCGCCGGTTCTCTCGGTCTCCGGGTTCCACACGCTGCTTTGGTACCTGTGCCCATCGACCGTCCAGTGAACGGTCGATGGGATACGCCGGTTGTTCTCGTTGAGCAGGCTGGACACCGGACCGGGGCCCGACTCCTGGAGCAGCACAATCGATGCCTGCCGCAAGTACCTGCGCACTCTCTGCCAGTTGGCGCCGGTAATCCTCCCTGCGCTCTCACCTTGCATGTTCCAGGTGATGACCGTCATACGGTCCAGCCAGTCCGCGCGTGCCGCAGTCGGCGTGAGCACGACCGCCGTCAGCGATGTCGCCACGGCTGTCAACGCCAAGACCATCGTCAGCAGCGCTCTACGCCATCGCGCACCGTCCCACCGACGTAGCCACCGGACTCTCGGCCATAAGTGACGCATACCTGTGGCACCTTGCGGAGATCTCACTCGGTTTCCCTTTCGCTTACTGTTCCGGCACGGCATAAAACATGGGCATGCCAACTGGTGCGGATCGAACCGTACTGCCTGTCCACTTTGCAGGGCGTCTTGTTCCCACGTCCTCCGGCATGTCCCGGATGGTGGCGGTGCGCGGTGGGCCGGCATGCGGCGCCAGGTGGCCGCTGCTTGAGCCGATGAGCCGGCTGGGCTCCACCGCCGGGATGAGGTGGGGGACGCCGTACGGGCCGACTCGTCAGGCGGCTGTTCCGCCCACGACGACGCTGACCGTCGAGTAGTTGCGGCGGAGTGCCTTCAACGGTTGGTACTCCGGGGCGTCCCAGAACCGGCGGGCGGCATCCTTGCTCTCGAACTCGTGGATGACCAGGGTCGTGGGCTGCCAGTCTCCTTCGAGGAACACACAGTCGTCGTCGACGAGCAGGTTGCGGGCCCCGGCCTTCTCGATCAGAGGGGTCACGGCGTCGACGTACTGCTGGAAGCCGGCCGGATCGTTGACGTCCAGGTCGATCACCACGTATGCGGTCACTTCGCGTGCCTCCGTATGGGTCATCAGTGGGGTGATGCACCGACCGTAGGAGCCCGGTCCGAGGCGTTTCTATGCCTCAGACGCCGAGGAACATACGTGATCGTCCGGAACTCCGGACCAGCGGTACGGTGCCGCCATGGATGTGTTCAGTGATGCAGTGGCGACGATGAAGGTCGGCCGGGCGAAGGTGACGCGCTCCAGGCGTGCCGGCCGCTGGGGCCATCGCTTCGGCCCTTACCCGGGGGCGGGGTTCCACGTCGTGCTCGGCGGTGCCTGCTGGCTCGTCCGTCCGCACGGCGCGCCCGTGTGGCTGACCGCCGGTGACGTCGTCTTCCTGCCTCACGGAGCGGCTCATGGCGTGAGCAGCACCTCCGACCGAGCCCTGAACGAACTGCCCTTGGAAAGAACCGAGACGGCGGGCCCTGACCTCATCACGGACAGCGTCGCTGTCCCCGCCGACACAACCGACCCCGCGGACCACACGGTGCTGCTGTGCGGCGCCTACCGGCTCAACCGGGGATCGGTGCATCCCTTCCTACGGAACCTGCCCGACGTCATCCATCTGCCGGCCCGTATCGGCCGTCACGGCTCACTCCGTTCCGCCGTCGAACTGCTCGGCAGCGACGTGACGGAGCAACGTCCCGGCGCGGAGGCCGCGCTGCCCGCCCTGCTGGACCTGATCCTCGTGTACGCCTTGCGTGCCTGGCTGGACGAGCAGTGCCCACAGGAGTCAGGAGGCTGGTGCGCGGCCTTGAAGGACCCTGCCATAGCTGCCGCCCTCGACCATATGCACCGCGATCCCGCCCGCGCATGGACCGTCGCGGAACTCGCCGCGGCCGTCGGTCTGTCCCGCACGACCTTCGCTGCACGGTTCGGCTCCTACGTCGGCCAGTCCCCGATGGCCTACCTCACCTGGTGGCGCCTCAGTGTCGCCTCGCGCCTCCTGCGTGAGAGCGACGCACCGCTTGCGGCACTGGCGCGCCAGGTCGGCTACAGCTCCGAGTTCGCTTTCGCGCACGCCTTCAAGAAGGAGTTCGGGAGTCCACCTGGCGCCTTCCGTAAGATGCACGGCGCTCTCCACGAACCGCGATCGCCCAGCTGAACTGTGGCAAGCGCCAGCCGTGTCGAGCTACGGTGGAGGACGCCCCGAAGTAGGTGGGGGTCCTGGGGCGCGCCACTGGGCTCGACCGGCGCGGACAGCTCAGACGCGGGCTGCGCCGGAACGTCCAGCGGGCCGGCTCGGCCGCGGTAGTGGCCCGGGTGCGCCAGGCACGGTCCAGCAGATGCCGCTCGTCCGCTTCGGTGACCAGGTCCTCCGCGTGGTTGCAGGCCCCCGTCGGCGGCCTGCACAGCCCACAGATGGACGGTTACGCCGTGTTCCTTTGCCGCCGTCACCCCAGGCAGGACGCCACCGTCGCCAGTGATCAGAACGATGTCGCCGGCGGCTTTCCGTCAGCGGCGGGCGACGACCCGGCAGGGCTGCGGGGCCGGGAGGCGGCCGGTGAAGAACGACCGGGGCGGCACGCCCATCAGCGTGCGGAAATCGGACGTCATGTGGGACTGGTCGTAGTAGCCGGTGGCGACGGCGAGTTCGGCCCAGGGGAGGGTGACGGCGTGGGACAGCACCGTGCGCACCCGATCGATGCGGGCGTAGTGCTTGGGGGACAGGCCGACCCCCTCGGCGAACAGGTTGCGCAACTGCCGCTCGCTGACGGCGAGTTCGCGGGCCACGTCGCCCACCGGCCGGGGGAGCCGGCCAGTTCTGACCGACATCGCGTCGACACCGGCGCGCACGAGTTCCGTGCGCGAACGGTCGGCGGCGGACGCGAGCCGCTCGGGAAGCACGTCCGCGAGGTGCGCCACCGCCTCCTCCGGGTCCAGCCGCCCCAGTTCGGCGGCCAGCCGGCCCGCGGTGCCGCCGGGCAGGTCGCCCAGCGGAACCGCACGGCCCGCCAGCTCGACTGCCGGCACGCCGAGCAGGGGCCGGGTGCCACCGGGCGCCAGCCGCATCTCGAGGCAGGAGACGAACCGTTTGCCCTGGTGGTACGAGGCACGGGTGCGCGGACCGACGACCAGGGTGCTGCGGCGGCCGTCCTCCCCGAGGCGGAAGATCAGCTTCGTGGTGGCGTCCGGCAGGTGGACGTACGGCTTCGCCGGTTCCGCGCCCACGGACACGGGACCGATACCCGTGACCCACGGGTGCAGTGCCTCGGGTGTGCGCAGGACCTGCCGGGACATGGTGTTCGTCACCGCTCCACCGTAAGCCGGGCGCACACCCGTCCGGGCCCCTGAAGCGTGCCGGAATTTCCAAGAGTCCGGCGCCGTCCGGCGCCCACCGTGGTGGACATGATTCTTGTGACGGGTGCCACCGGCACCATCGGCAGTGAAGTCGTACGGCAGCTCGCGGCGCGCGGCGAGAAGGTGCGCGCCCTGACCCGAGATCCGGCGAAGGCCCGTGTGCCCTCGGGCGTGGAGGTGGTACGCGGGGACTACCTCGATCCCGGTTCCCTGGCGGGGGCGATGTCCGGGGTGACGGCCGCGTTCCTGCTGGGCGCACCCGGCCCGGGCTCGCGGCCCGACCAGGCACTGGTGGCGGCGGCCCGCGCGGCGGGCGTTCACCGGCTGGTCAAGCTCTCCGCGATCGCGACGGGCGATCCGGACGTCGGCCCGTCCGGCGAGTGGCATGTGCCCGGTGAGCGGGCGGTGCGGGACAGCGGGGCCGAGTGGACGATCCTGAGGCCCTCGTCGTTCGCCTCGAACACGTTGAGCTGGGCGCAGGCGATCCGGCAGGGCGAGCCGGTGCCGAACATGACCGCTGACGGACTGTCGGGGGTGATCGATCCGCGTGACGTGTCGGAGGTCGCGGCAAGGGTCCTCGTCGACGGCGGCCACGCGGGGCGGACGTACACGCTGACCGGGCCGGAGACGATCAGCGTTCCGAGACAGGCCGCCGACCTCGCCTCGGTCCTCGGCCGACCGGTCGCCACGCGTGAGCTCTCCCCGGAGGAGACACGCGACCATCTGCTCACCGTGTGGGGCTTCGACGACGCACAGGCGGAGGGCATCCTCTCCGGTACCGCCTTCGTGCGCGGAGGCGGCAACGCGGTCGTCACCGAGGACGTCCCGGAGGTGCTGGGGAAGCCGGCACGGACCTACCGGGAGTGGGCGGCGGACCACCGGCAGGCGTTCATCTGACACCGGGAAACCGCACAGGGGCGGCGGGTATCGGCCCCGCCGCCCCGTCCCGGCGTCCGGTTCAGGACCGCCGCTCACGCAGGACGGCCGCCGCCAGGGCTGGTTGACGTTCAAGGTCTCCTTCGATCCCCACCCTGCCGTGAACGTCCAGCCCGTCCACGAGTGCTCGCTGGTGGCCGGGGAGAGCAGACCGGCGAGGGTGGCTCCGGCCGCCCCGGACAGGGTGGTGCTGCGGCCGACGTACTGCAGACGCCCCTCGGCATCGAGACGCCACAGCAGCAGACCGCGGGGCACCGCGAGGGAGCCGGTGACGGCATCGACGATCGCGTCCTGGCCCTCACGCACCTTGTCCTTCCGTCACCCGCACAGACGGCTGACACGGACTGTCGTGCCGTGTGAAGAGCAACCCTTCCACGCCGATCGCGGTCCAGGTCAGCCACTCGGTGACCGTGTCAGGGTCGGTGGTCGACGGGAACAGTGCCCACGGCGCCGTCAGCCGGCGCTCGGTGACCAGCGTCTCCCATGCCGCACGGCGCCGCTGGTACGGCCACGCGGTGGTGTCCTGGCCCGCCAGCCGCAGCACGTCGAAGGCCGCGAAGCGGGCGGGCCACTGCCCGGCGAGCCGGGCCGCTGTGGCAGCACGCCGCTGCAGCCGCTCCTGCATGCGCTCGAACGCCGGCCGCCCGGCCTCCTACACCACCAGCTCCCCGACTACCGGCCCGACCACGGCAGGTCAGCGCACAACAACTCCTCGCCGGGGGCTGTGGGCCGGGCTCCGGGCGCACGCCAGGCAGCGCAGCCGGGGCTGCCCGGAACCCGTGTCGTACGGTCTGATGGCGCGGCCGTCCCCCGTCCGTAACGGATCTCACCGAACCCGGCGGTGCCGCCGGTACGGCCGAAAGATCTGAACCGATACCGGCAATCAGGCCGCGACGAGCTCCTGCTCGCGGTCCGGCGTCTTGACCTTGGGCTTCTTGTTCGGCAGCGAGAGCCGGAAGACCTTGCGCCACGCGGAGAACACCTGCTTGGGCAGCGGCCCGGTGACGTACTCCAGCTCGTACTTTTCGAACAGCGCGCGCACCTTCACCGCGACCTCGGCGTACCGGTTGCTCGGCAGGTCCGGGAACAGGTGGTGCTCGATCTGGTGCGAGAGGTTGCCGGTCATGAAGTGCATGGCCTTGCTGCCGCTGATGTTCGCCGAGCCCATCATCTGGCGCAGGTACCACTGGCCGCGCGTCTCGCCCTTGATCGACCGGCGCTCGAAGACCTGCACGCCCTCGGGGAAGTGCCCGCACATGATCACCGAGTGGGACCAGAGGTTGCGGACCAGGTTCGCGGTGAACGTCGCGGCGAGCGTGGGGAGGAACGACGGGCCCGACAGCAGCGGGTGGATCACGTAGTCCTTGAGCACCTGCTTGCGGATCTTGCGGCCCACGGCCTTGGCCCGCGCGCGGAACTCCGGGTTCTTGCGGCGGCGCTTGTGCAGGTTCTTGCCGAGCTCCAGGTCGTACGCTGCGATGCCGTACTCGAAGAAGCAGGCGTTGATGAAGTTCCACAGCGGCTGGCCGAGGTGGAACGGGTGCCACTTCTGGTCCTCGTCGACGCGCATGATGCCGTAGCCGAGGTCGTTGTCCTTGCCGATGACGTTGGTGTACGTGTGGTGCAGCTCGTTGTGCGAGTGCTTCCACTGGTCGGCCGGCGAGACGTGATCCCATTCCCAGGTGGTGGAGTGGATCTTCGGGTCCCGCATCCAGTCCCACTGGCCGTGCAGGATGTTGTGGCCGATCTCCATGTTGTCCATGATCTTGGCCACGGACAGACCGGCGGTGCCGATCACCCACGCAGGCGGGAACATCGAGAACAGCAGTACGCCCCTGCTGACCAGTTCGAGCTTGCGCTGCGCCGCGATGACCTTGCGGATGTAGGCGGCGTCCTTCTCCCCGCGGCTGGCGATCACCTCGTCGCGGATCGCGTCCAGCTCGCGGCCGAGCTCCTCGATCTGCTCCGCGGTCAGATGGGCGGTGGGGTCGATGGCGGTCAAAGTGCTCCTACCGTTCGATGTCGCAGGGGCCCGCGGCGGCGGACACGCAGGTCTGGATGAGGACGCCCGGCTCGGCCTCGGTGATCTCGCCGGTGCGCAGGTCGCGGACGGCGCCCGCCTTGAGCGGGCTGACGCAGCCGAAGCAGATGCCCATGCGGCACCCGGAGGGCATGAGCACGCCCGCCTCCTCGCCGACGTCCAGCAACGGCGTGGCGCCGTCCGCGTCGACGGTCTTGCCGGTGCCGCTGAACGTGACCTCGCCGCCGTCGCCGGCGGCGACGATGCTGGGGCGGAAGCGTTCGGTGTGCAGGCGCTCCGGCACGCCGTGCTCGCTCCAGTGCTTCTCGGCGGCGTCGAGCAGGCCCGCGGGCCCGCAGGCCCAGGTCTCGCGCTCGGCCCAGTCGGGTACGAGTTCGTCGAGACGGGCGATGTCGAGCATGCCGTGGGTGTCGGTGTGCACCTCGGTGAGCCGCAGTTTGTTGCCCGCGACCAGGTCGTGCAGTTCGTCGCGGAAGATCACATCGTGCGGCTGTGGCGCGCAGTGGACCATGACGACGTCGTCGAACTCGGTGTCGCGCAGCATGCCCATCACGGGCGTGATGCCGCTCCCGGCCGTCAGGTAGAGCACCTTGGCGGGCTTGGCCTGCGGCAGCACGAAGTCACCGGTCGCCTGGTCGAGCTGGATCAGCGTGCCCGGTTTCACCCTGCGGACCAGGTGGTTGCTGACCTTGCCGTCCGGGATCGCCTTCACGGTGATCGTGACGCGGCCGTCCGGACGGTGTGTCGGCGAGGTGATGGAGTACGCACGCCACAGGCGCACCCCGTCGACGTCGACCCCGATCCGCACGTACTGACCGGCTCTGTGTCCGCGCCAGCCCCGTCCCGGCCTGATCACGATGGTCGCGGCGTCAGGCGTCTCGGGGTGCACGGCGTCGATGCGCCCCCGAAGGTCGGCACCGGCACGCAGCGGGCTGACCAGGTCGAGGTAGTCCGACGGCAGTAGCGGCGTCGTGACCATCTCCAGCAGTTTCCACGCCCTGCTGCGGAGGGCTGTACTCGTCATGGCTCCAGCTTGCTGCGCCGCAGGGCGTAAAGTCCTGACCGAAGGACGTGAATCTGGTGGGCTGAATTGTTCGCAGGGAATAAAAACATGAGCCATGCAATCCGGAGGGCCAGCGAACTCGCCCTGGATGAGACGACGGTCACCGCCTTGCGGGCCGCACTGACGACCACCGCCGACGAGGTCGTCCAGGCGATCATCGATGAGGTCCCTCCCTACGCCAACGCCCTGTCGGGTCACATGGGTGCCACCATCCGCCGAGCCGTCCGCACCGCACTGGGGCACTACCTGGACCTCGCGAGCGGGAGCGCCACAGGCGGCGACGGCGGTGACGCGGCCTACGAGCTGGGCCGCGGCGAGGTCCGCGACGGCCGTTCGATGGACGCCCTGCTCAGCGCCTACCGTGTCGGCGCCCGCGTGGCCTGGCGATGCCTGGCCGCGGGTGCCGTACCCGCAGGTCTGCCCGCCGCAGAGGTCGCCAAGTTCGCCGAGCTGACCTTCGCCTACATCGACGAGCTGTCCGCCGCGAGCGCCGCGGGCCACGCCGACGAACTGGCCGCCCGGGGCCGGGCCCACGAGCGTCACCTGGAACACCTGGCCCGCGAGCTCCTCGCCGGCGCGAGCCCGGACGTGCTGCTGGCCTCTGTTCAACGGGCCGGGTGGCAGCCTCCGGTTTCGCTGACCGCGGTCCTGCTGCCCGCCGCCCAGGCCCGGCCTGCCTACCGCGGGCTCGACCCGGGCACCCTCGTCCTCGACGATCTGCCGGACGCCACCGGTGTGCTGCTCGTCCCCGATGCCGACCGCGCACATCTCTTGCGGCGGCTGACCGACCGCACCGCCGTGGTCGGTCCGGCCCGGCCTTGGACTCGTGCGTCCGCCTCGTACGCACGAGCTGTCCGCGCGCGCTCCCTCTCCCGCGATATTCGCGACACCGAGGACCACCTGCCCGAGCTGGTGCTGAGCGCCGACGTGGACGCGTTCGCGGACTTGCGTGCCCGAGCCCTCGCACCGTTGCGGACCCTGCCTGTCGGGACCGCACGGCGGCTGGAGGAGACGTTGCGGGCGTGGCTGCTGCACCAGGGCAGGCGGGACGAGGTGGCGGCGGCGTTGTTCGTCCATCCCCAGACGGTCCGGTACCGGATGTCGCAGCTGCGGGAGCTGTTTCCGGATCTCGCATCGCCGGACCGGGTTCTTGAGCTGACGCTGGCGGTCGGTCTTCGGGCCGGCTGAGGCGTACTCCGACCGTCCACGACCGCGTCCGCGAGCGGTCCACGAATCGTGCCTCGTCCTCGGTGCCATCAGCCGGCATGCGGCCCGGGGAAGAGCTGCCGACGATCAACCCGCCTACCTGATCGTATGCGCTGTCTGTCCGGCAGGCCCGACGCTCTGAGCATGCCCGGAGCTGACTGCCCAACCCGTGCGGTACGCCTCTGGCTGCGTTGACCGCTGCTGGGCACGGTGGCAAGGTCGCCCTGGTGGCCGCCATGGGGTCGGACGCTGAGCCGGCACGACCCGACCCCGAGCGATACGACGGTTGCGCGACGAACACAGCGCGCGTGAGCACCGCTCGGGGCAGTTCGGTGTCAAGCGGGGCCCGGTCCGGCTGCCGGGGCGGTCAGGACGGCTTCGGCTGCCAGCCGGAGATTCCTGATCATCGGATTCGGGTCGCCCTTGCGGCTGACCAGGACGACCTGGCTCGGGGGAGCGCCCTCGACGGGGACGGTGACGAGGTCGGGACGCAGTGAGCTGCGCCGGTCGCCGACCGGTAGCACGGCGATCGCCCTGCCGCTCGCGACGAGTTCAAGCTTGTCCTCATAGCTCTCGATCGGCGGCACGCCGGCCCCGAGGATCCGGTAGGAAGTCCAGTCCGCGGTCTCGAAGGCGCACGGCGCCGCCTCCTCGCCGGCCAGTTCTTCCGCGGTCACCGAGGTGCGGTCGGCCAAGGGATGGCCGCGCGGGACCACGAGCATCCGGGGCTCCTCGTACAGCGGCGTGGCGAACACGTCGTCGGCGGCGAGCGGCAGCGGGGCCCGCGCGATCAGGGCGTCGACGCGCTTGTCGGACAGCGCCCCCACGTCGCGGCAGCTCAGATACCGGGTGGAGATCTCGGCGTCCGGGTAACGGTGGCGCAGTTCCCGTACGGCGGCAGTGATCACCAAGTCTTCGACGTAGCCGATGGCGATTCGTGCGGTCTCGGCCTGTTCACGCACGGCCGACTCGGCCTGGCGGGCGGCCTGCAGCAGGGCGTGGGCACGGGGGAGGAACCTCTGGCCGGCCGGAGTGAGCCGGGTGCCCTTGGGATCGCGGTCCAGCAGTCGTACGCCGAGATATCTCTCGAGCCGTTGGATCTGGCGGCTCAGCGCCGGCTGGGCCACGTGCAGGTCGGCAGCGGCCCGGCCGAAGTGCTGGTGCGCCGCCACCACGGTGAAGTAGCGCACGAGCCGCAGTTCCAGGTCCTGTCCGAGATCGTTCACGCTTTCCAGCGTAGGCGTCATGCCGTTTCGGAATGACCAGGTTGCCGAACAGGTCTTGGACGGCCGTGCCGTCCTGGGCCTTGACTGCAGGAGCAACGTTTCCCCAGGAAAGCGACAGGCGTGATGAAGGCGATCCAGTTCCACGAAGCGGGCGGGCCGGAAGTTTTGCAGTATGAGGAGGTGCCGGTTCCCGAGATCGGCCCGGGCGAGGTACTCGTCCGGGTGCACGCGGCGGGCATCAACCCACCGGACTGGTACCTGCGCGAGGGGATGAAGGTCATGCCGGCCGAGATGAGGCCGGCGCTGGAGTTCCCCCTGATCCCCGGAACGGACATGTCGGGCGTGGTCCAGGCGGTCGCTCCGGACGTGCTGAGGTTCGCCGTCGGTGACGAGGTCTTCGGCATGCTGCGGTTCCCCGGATTCGACGGCCGGACATACGCCGAGTACGTGGCCGCGCCGGCTTCGGACCTGGCTCACAAGCCGGCCGGTATCGACCACGTGCAGGCGGCCGGGGCGCCGATGGCCGTGCTCACGGCCTGGCAGTACCTGGTCGATCTCGGCCACGATGTGCCGTCTCCTTTCACCGGCCGGGTGCACCAGCCGGTGCCGATCACGCCAGGGATGACCGTGCTGGTCAACGGGGCCGCCGGTGGAGTGGGCCACTTCGCGGTGCAACTGGCGAAATGGAAGGGGGCACACGTCATCGCGGTGGCCTCGGGCCGGCACGAGCAGTTCCTGCGCAAGCTCGGCGCCGATGAGTTCATCGACTACACCAGGACGCAGGCCGCGGACGTGGTCAGCGATGTCGACCTGGTGATCGACACCGTCGGTGGCCCGGACAGCTCCCGCTTCCTGACCGTGCTCAAGCGCGGCGGCACCATGCTTCCGGTGTTCTTCGCCCAGTACGACCCGGAAGAGACGGCGAGTCTGGGCATCACAGTCTCGAACATTCAGGTGCGTTCCAACGGCCCCCAGCTCGCCGAGATCGGGCGCCTGTTCGACGAGGGCAGGCTCCAGGTCGGGGTGGACGGCACCTACCCGCTGCCCGAGGCGGGCAGCGCACACACGCGAGCCGCGCAGGGCCACCTCCAAGGCAAGATCGTGTTGACGGTGGTTTCGTGATCGGCGGCCGCAGCAGGTGGTGGCGGACTGTGCCCGCGTCCTGGGTGAGTTGGATGTGGCCGAGTGGGAAGCGGGCCTGACCGAGGACATGATCTCGGCCGGGGTCTGCACGTTCGGCCTGTGCCGGTCCGGCGGTGGGTGGCCCGGAGTAGGTACGCGGAGGGCCCCGCACGAACCCGGGAGGTCGGGGATTCACGTGCGGGGCCCCTGTCGGGGTGGGGGCGGTCAGACTCCGATCAGGGTGTACGTACCCGTACCGTCCTGCCTGCCGCTGGAGTACTGGCGTATGAACTCACCGTCCGCGTACCGGTCGTGGCCCATCATGGAGCCGGTGTACTTGTTCTGCACACCGATCTTCGAGCTGCCGGGTACGTCGCGGTAGATGTGGAACCGCTGGAGGTCGTCCTCCGTGCAGGGGGCCGTCTGCAGGACCGCCCGTTCGGTGGACGCGTTCTGCGCGGCGATGGTCGCGCACCCGCCGTTGCCCCAGTTCCACAGGGACGCCTCAAGGACCCCGTTGTGCTCCGTCACGTTGCACAGGCGCCAGTTGTCCAGGTGGGCGCTGAAGATCGACGAGGGCCGCAGGCGGACACCGTCGTCCGCCAGGAGCGGCGCGCCCCAGGACAGTGGCTTGCCGGGTACGGCGATCTTGTAGACCTCGGCCCTGCAGTCGAGAGCGGCCCGCGCGCTACGCCCGGTGGCCTTGGGCTGTTCCACGGACGTGCCGCCGGCGAGCGCCGGGCGCTGCACGAGGCGGTCCCGCTTCTGCTTCGCCGTCGGCGCCACCGCACCGGCCGGATGCTCGGCCTTCGCGGCGGCCGAGCCGCAGTCGAGGAGGCCCTGCGCCTTGGCCATGATGCTGCCTGCGGGCACCTGATCCTCGCAGCGCACCGCACCTTCCTCGAGGGTGGTGTAGGTGGTGAAGTTGCCGCCGTCGGGCCCTTCGATCCACTTCAACGCCCAGCTGCCGTCGCCCCGTTGGACGCGGTTGCAGTTGAGGCTTCCGTACGTACCGGTCACCTTCTTGGTGCCCTTGTAGGCGCCGTAGTAGCCGGGCTGGTTGAAGTTCCACGTGACCGCATTCGACTCGGTGCTGGTGGAGGTGTAGTCGACCTTCACGCTCAAGCCCAGGCTCGCTCCGACCTTGCCGAGGGTCTCGACGGCGAAGCCGCCCTCGACATTGCCGTTGAGGCCGACGGAGACCGAGATGGTCGTCTGCGTGCTGGTGGTGACTGTCTGGGTGCCGGTTGTGCCCTCGGTGACGTACCAGCCCTTGAAGTGGGTGACCGTCGGGGACACTTCGGTGCTCTTGATGTACGGGTGGCGCTTGCCGAGATCGGTGGCAGTGCAGGCCTCACCGATCTTTGCCTGAGCAGCGGCGGGCTTTGCCGGGGCGGCGGCGGAGGGCGAGGCCGCGAAGCCCATGGCGGCCATCGCGGAGGCCGCCGCAGCGGTAAGGGCTATGAGCTCTCTGCCGAAGCGGCTGGTCGAACTTAAGTGACGCATCGTTGTCTTTCCCCCTTTGGCCGGCCCGCGCGCAGGCGGGAACCCCAGCCGGTGGTGTGGTCAGTGTGATGGTGCTGAGCGCGACTGAACATAGAGTCGCCCAGTGAAAAGAAGATGACGGAATCAGCGACTTTGATCACGCCGGGGCGGAATGGCCTGTTCACGGTTGGTCGCGCGGGCGGTGGCCGAGCCACTGCGGGCGGCACAACATCGTGTACGCGCGATCGCCAGGCTGCCGCTCCGGCCTGTGGCGGTGTTTACCAGTGGTGTCCCCGAGGTGATCCGCCGGGAGTCGGCACATGTCCACGCCCGTGACGCCGTCTTCAGGCTCGACTTCGCAGGGGTGCGCAGGTGGTCGGCGAGTAGGCCGGGCAGATCGAGCACCATGTCCGGGTTGCTTGTCGGCTGGTGTGCTGTTCGTTGCTCACCCGGCCAGCCGCGGGTGACGTCTCGTGCGGCGGCGTGAACATCTGCGAGTCGACGCTGGAAGGGCTCGACACCGCCCGCAAGGGCGAGCACGGCGGCCGGCCGCCGGTCATCACCGACGACATGCTCCACATCGTGCTCCGGCGGAGGGCGAACGGCGAGTCCGTCGGGCAGATCCAGCCCGACCTGATCATCCCCACCGGCAAGCGCAAGGGACAGAAGTCCTCGGTGGGCAGCATCTACCGGGCGCTCGCCGAGCACGCCAAGCGCGAGGCATACCCCGAAGCCCTCGCCTGGGCCGATGCCGACTTCGTGGGCCTCCAGGCCGGCGAACTCCCCGCCCCGCGCACAGCGGGGCAGACGGAACCAGGCCGGTGACCAAGTACCTCGCCGTCCTCCAGTTCACCGCGAACGGCCCGAAGGTCACCGGGGAGTGGACCCCGGACACCACCGCCCTCCGGACCTGGCGAGACCGGGTCGGCCTCTACGGTGCCGATGAGCAAGTGATCATCCGTGTCATCGAGGAGACGGACGGCCGAGAGCGTGTGCTCACCGCCTGGGAGCACGGACAAGTCGTCGAGGCGCCATAGAATTCCGCCTGAGGGGGCAGCCGGAATGCGCCTGACCGTGCCGTAGCTGTCCACCGACACATCACGCGCTACCCATGATCGGGAACGTGGCGGCCGTCGTCCAGTCGCTTGTATGCACCTGGCGGGTAGTCGGCGTTCAGGGGCAGGACCGGTCTGCCGCTCTCTTCCTCTACCGTCCAGTCGCCGGAGCCGCCGGTGAGGATGAGCGGCGGTTCGTCGCCGATGCCGCACTCGGTGCTGGGCCGGTGGGGACGACGACCTCGATCATGGTGGTGTCCTCCAGCCCGGACAAGAGGAGGCGGAGCTGCCCTACGGTGATCGGGACGGCCTTGTGCTGGTAGCGGTAGACCATGGCCCTGAGCGTGCCACGACAGAATAGGGAAGACCGTGTATACGCGCTGGAGGGGCTGTTGCCGGAGTACGGCACGTGAGGTGACTGCCCGGGTGACGTGTCATGTCCCGGGTTGATTGCCCCGGCCTGGTCAGACCAAGGCTCAAGATCAGCTACTGGCGGCTTTTGGGCTCACCTCGGCGATACCCCGATGACGTACGCCCCAAGTCTGCTCCGTGCGCCCCTCCGTCGTACGTGTGCCCCAGAGGGGACGGTGGGGATTCGGTATGTATGCGGACGAGTTCCGCCCCTCCTGTGAGGAAGGCCCGAAGGGGCCAGGGGCAGGATTCGCTTGGTGTGGAGGTGTCTTCTCACCGTCCCGCCCTGCTTGGAAAGGGCAGGCGTTCCGCGACAAGTGACGACAAGCAAAGGGGCATCACATATGCCGACTCACATCCTTGCTGGCTTGGGAACCGCCAGCTCCAGCTACAGTCCGCCCATCACCCAGAGCGCACAGACGGTCACCGTGCACAGCGCTACGACATTTGTGCCGCCTGTGCCCTGCGCCGATGCTCCTACTAGGCTACTGATCTCCTCTCAGGTCAACGGCACCTTTGTGACTCAATGCCTGGGCAGCGTCACCGAGCCGAACCACCATGGCACGCTCAAGTGGTCGGATGGCACCACCAGCGCGTTCAACGTGAACACGTTCACTGCCGAACGCGTGGAAGGCCACATTGTCGGACATGCCGAGGGCACCATCATCAATGGGCACTACTCGGGCGCCACCATCAATCTTCTGCCTCTCCGGCTGGCAAACCAGACCGCAGCCTGCCTGGCCGGTAGCAGTGTTTCTGGCGGCACTGGTGCAGAAGTGGTCGTCGTGACAGCGCCCTGAGTCTGGATCAACCGGTCGGTAAGGGGGGCGTCGGTCTTCTCCCGTCTCGCGCGTCGGCGGAGCCGGGGAGCGCAGCCATGAAGAGATGGTGCATGTGAGCGGCGCGACAGCAGGTGCCTTGCGGGACTTGGCGCCGTCGGTGGGGCGTCCGCTCGTCCGGCATCTGGCGGTGGCCCGTGAGTGGTTCCCCCATCAGTACGTGTCGTGGGGCGGAGCACGGGACTTCGCATGTCTCATGCAGGCCTACGTCCACGCCCGTCGTGCGATGGACCTGGTGGCCCTTGAGGAGCTACGGATGCGGCATGCGGGCGGCCGGTTACCGCAGCGACCTGCCGACCGTCCTGTATGCGCTGTCGTACGTGACGGTGCAGGAGCTGGCGACCTGCCAGGCGCACCGCAACGTGGGCGTCATGTGCGGTGCTCCGGTGGGTGAACAGCTGATGGCGTGTATCGCCGCAGACGACCTCGATGTCCGCCACCAGCACGTCGTGCGGCCCCTTTTGCGCGCCCTGGGAGTGATGTGTCTCTGTCCGGCCTCGGCCCATCGGGCGAGCAGGCCCAGAAGCGACTGGGGGAGCACCTGGAGTCGCTGCGGGCGCAGGCGTCCCGCGCGCGAGAACTGTACGAGCGGATGAAAGCCGGTGACGGTCCAAGGCGTTCCCGCACCACTGCACAGGAGGTCACGGCATGACACAGGAAGTGGGACAGGACATCCAGCCGGTGCTGCCCGAGTCTTTGGTCACCCTGCTGGCCAGTCATCTCGACGTCGAGGCGGACCCGCAGCAGCTGACGGCGGCGACGACATTCGAAAGCCTCGGGATGGACTCCTTGTCCTTGATGGAACTCGTGGTGGCGGCCGAGGAGGAGCTCGGGATCGTCCTGCCGGAGGACGCCGTGGAACTGTCCCCGGTAGCCACGCTGGGCGAGGCCGCCCAGGTGTTCGAACGTGCGCGCTGAAGTCGCGGTCACCGGACTGGGTCTGGTGACTCCCGCGGGGCACAGCGCCGAGGACAACTGGGCGGCCCTGTGCCGGGGCCGCTCCCTGGCCGCCTCCGATCCGGAACTCGCCGGACTGCCCGTCGACTTCTCGTGCCAGGTACCCGGTTTCGACGCCGTCGCTGAACTGGGACGGTCGCTCGCCCGGCGGGTGGACCGGTTCATCCAGTTCGCCCTCGTCGCCGCCAGGCGAGCCGTCGCCGACGCCGCGCTCGACCCCACGTCCTGGCCGGCCGAGCGGGTGGGCGTCGTGCTGGGTGTCGGCTCGAACTGCCTGAGTACCTACGTCACCGAGTTCGGCCACCTCGGCGCGGGCCGCCCCGAGCGGGTCTCACCGCTGGCGCTGCCGCGCAGTGTGCCGAACATGGCGGCCGGCGAGGTCGCTATCGACCTGGGCGCCCAGGGGCCGAACTTCGTCACCTCCAGCGCCTGCGCGTCCGGCGCAACCGCGATCGGTGTCGCACGGGACCTGCTGCGGGCGGGCACCTGCGACATCGTCCTGGCAGGCGGCAGCGAATCCGGGCGCTCCCGGATGACGGCGATCTGCTTCACCCGGATGCGCGCGCTCTCCCGACAGCGGGAGCAGCCGGAGCTGGCCAGCCGGCCGTTCGACGCGGCGCGGGACGGCTTCGTCCTGGGCGAGGGCGCCGCCGTCCTTGTAATGGAACGTCTCACACAGGCAAAGGCCCGCGGCGTTCCGGCGCAGGCGCTGCTGCGCGGTTATGGAGCCGGTGCGGACGCCCGTCATCCGGTTGCCCCGGACCCGGCCGGTGTCGGAGCGGCCCGTGCGGTCCGCGCCGCGCTGGAGGACGGGGCCTGCGTTGCGCGTGATGTGGGTCTGGTCAACGCGCACGGTACGTCGACACCGTTGAACGATGCCGCCGAGGCCGCGGCCCTGACCCGGGCGTTCGGTGACGACGTGCCACCGGTGACCGCGTCCAAGGGCGTCATCGGTCACGCTCTTGGCGCGGCTGGAGCGATCCAGGCCGCGTACACCGTCCTCGCCCTGCGCCGCCGCCTCATCCCGCCGGTGGCGAACTTCCAGGGCCAGGACGGCGAGTACAAGCTGGACATCGTGGCCGGCCGCCCGCGCCCGGTCGACACAAAGACGGCTATCAGCTGTTCCTTTGGGTTCGGCGGGCAGAACGCCGTCCTGCTGTTCACGGCCCCCTGAGACGGGCAGGATGCGAGTGCGAGCGTTGAGGCAGCTGCCCCCCACCGCTCCGGCCGCTGCCGCGGCCGAGCGCATGTGTGCCGCGTTCGCCGCCCCGCCCAACCGGCTCCTCACCGGTCCGCAGACCGCCGCCGGAGCTGACGCCTGCACCGGCCGACTGGAGGACCTCGCGGATGTCACGGCCGTACGCGTTGTACGAACCCTGCCCGCACAGCAGGCGGCCGTGCTGCCGGCCGTCTCCCCGCCTGCTCCCGGCACCCGTGCCCCCCACGACGTGGTGCCGGCCGTGCGGAACACGCCCGCACCCGGCACCGTGGTCGTGGGTGGCCGAGCCGTCGAGGTCACTGACACCGCTGACAGCGTTGCCGGCGCCCTGCCGTGGTGCCTCACCGCGCTGAGTGTGGGACTCGCGCTCCTGCTCGGTGCCTTCACCCACAGCGTGATCGCGCCGCTGAAGGCGCTGACGGTGGCGGCCGTCAGCCTCGGAGCGAGCCTCGGGGCCCTCGTCCTGATCTTCCAGGAAGGCCATGGCCGTGCCCTGCTGGGGGCTTCACGGTGACACACACCCTCGATGCATCGCCCCTGCTGTTCGTCCTGATCACCAGATCTGGCTCTGTCGGTGGACTACGAGGTGTTCCTGCTGGGCCGGATCCGCGAGGAGTACGTGCGCTGCAGAGACAAGCGCACCACGATCGTCGACGGCATCGGCCGCACCGGCAGACTGATGACGTCCGCCCCACCGGCCGTCGCGGTCTCCACGGCGGCCATGGGCACTTCGGACGTGGCCCTGCTCAAGCTCATCGGCATCGGCATCGGCATCGGCATCGGCGTGGCGCTGGGCGGGGCCGTGGACGCCGTACTCGTACGCGGAGGGCTGGTGCCCGCGTCTGGCGGAAGCTGACCGCACACCCGGAAAAGAGCGGAGGGCAATCGATGGGGCAACCGACGCAAGACTCCACCACCCCGACCACACACCGCCACGCACGACCGCCGGAAGGCCCCTCGTCTGCTCCGCGGATCAGGGCGATCAGGACGGCGTTCCCGCCGTACCGTTACCCCCAGCACGAGATCATGGCCACGCTGGCGCGCACCACGCTCATGAACTCCGCGACCGGCGTCCTGATGCTGCGGAAGATCGAGGCCAACGCGGGCGTGGCCACGCGCCATCTGTCCCTGCCCCTGGGCAAGCTCGTCGAACTGGCCGATCTAGACGACTTCACACAGGCCAACCAGGTATGGCTGCAAACCGCCCTGGATCTCGGCGAGCAGGCCCTGACCGGAGCCCTGAGCGAGGCCGGGGTACGTCCGGGGGACGTCGACGCGGTGATCAGCACCACCGTGACGGGGCTGGCCGTACCCTCGCTGGAAGCACGACTGGCCCAGCGGGCCGGATTGCGGCCGGACATCAGACGCATCCCGCTGTTCGGCAACGGCTGCGCCGGGGGAGCCGCGGGTCTCGCCCTGCTCCGCGACTACCTGAGCGCGCACCCGGACCAGATCGCCGTCCTGCTGGCAGTGGAGCTCTGCTCCCTGGCCTACCAGCAGAAGGACGGATCGATAGCGAACATCGTCGCCGGCAGCCTGTTCGGCGACGGCGCGGCGGTCGTGGTGGCGGCGGGCGGCCACCGGGCAGGCGAGCGTCAGGGGCCACAACTAGTGGACGGCGCGAGCTGGTTGGTGCCTGACAGCGACGATGCGCTCGGCTGGGCGATCGGCTCCCACGGCTTCCGGATCCGTCTGGCGCCGGAGGTGCCCGCGCTCACCGAGGCACACCTGCCCCAAGCCGTGCACTCCTTCCTCTCCCGGCATGCGCTGACGACCGACCGGATCGGCAGCTGGATCATCCACGGCGGTGGGCCGAAGGTGCTCACCGCGGTGGAACGGGCTCTGAGCCTCGCGCCGGACGCCACGGTACTCACCCGCCGCTCCATGGCCGACCGGGGCAATCTCTCGTCCGTGTCAGTCCTCGATGTCCTGGACACCGCGATGGGCAGCCCGCCCCCGGCCGGCACTCATGGGCTCGTCGTAGCCATGGGCCCCGGATTCGCTGTCGAACTCGTTCTCATCCGCTGGTGATCGGCTGCGGCTACTGGAAAAGAGATGCCATCATGACCGACGCGAGCTTCACCCCCCTCCCCACCTGGGAGAATGCAAGCCATTGTCAAGACCTGTGGATCGTATCTGCGAGGCGCAGTGGCGGCATCTGAGTCCGTGCCATGCTCAGGGCGTATTGGGATGATGACTGTCTGCCCCGAGTGGACGAGCGGCCCCATGAGCCTTAAGGACGGCATCGGCGTCCCAGCGGGCACCGTTGGGTCGGCTATGTCGTGGCGGTGCCGAAGTCCCAGCAGATCAAGTCCCTGGCGGGCTTCTGGCGCATCGACCAGCTCATCGAGGAAGCACCCGCCGACGCGTGGCAGACCTCCAGCGGCGACGGAGCCAAGGGCCCGCGTGTCTGTCCGATTAGTGATCAGTGATGCGATGTGGGACCGGATCGAGCCGCTGATGCCGGCGGATCCGGTCCGGGGGCGGCGGTGGGCCGATCACCGTCGCACTCTTGAGGCCATCGCGTGGAAGTACCGCACCAACTCGCCCTGGCGGGACCTTCCCGACGAGCTTGGCTCGTTCAAGACCGCTCACAAGCGGCTGATCAGATGGGCCGTCGACGGTACGTGGGAGATGATCCTGGCCGCAGTCCTGGCGGCGGCGGACGCCGATGACGACATCGACTGGACGGTGTCGGTGGACTCCACGGTAGTGCTGGCCCACCAGCATGCCGCCGGAGCACGCAAAAAAGGGCTGCCCACCGCGGGGAGTCCGCCGACCCCACGCGCTCGGACACTCCCGCGGCGGGCTGAGCACCAAGATCCACCTGGCCGCAGACGGCCGCGCCCAGCCCCTCGCCTTCACTGTCACCGCAGGCCAAGCAGGTGATGCACCCGCCTTCGAGATGGTGATGTCCCGCATCCGCGTGCCCCGAAACGGGCCGGGCAGGCCACGGACCCGGCCCCTGGCCGTCCTGGCGGACCGCGCGTATTCCTCGCGTGCCATCCGCAGCCACCTGCGGCGCCGGGGCATCCGCGCGGTCATCCCGCAGCCGTCCGACCAAGTCGGCCACCGCTTGCGACGAGGCCGACTCGGTGGCCGTCCGCCCGGCTTCGACAGCGAGGCCTACAAGCAGCGCAACACTGTCGAGCGGTGCATCAACCGCCTCAAACAGTGGCGCGGCCTGGCCGCGCGAACCGAAAACTCGCCATCGCCTACCAGGCCGCACTCCACCTCGCCGGCATCCTCATCTGGACCCGACGCTGACCAAAGAGACAGAACCTAACGACCTCGTGCACGGTAGGCCGTGGCATGTCGAGGACGGTGGAGCTGATGGTGTTCACGCTTGAAGGCCGCGGGGAAGAGTGGCGGTCTGCTGGTGTGATAGCAGCCCGGCGACGGCTTGGACGATGTCACTCATGTGTTCGCGTCGGCCAAGGTGTCGGGCGAGAGCCCGCCAGTTCTTGAGGTGCGCGATGCCGTGCTCGACGCGGATGCGCTGTGAGGAATGGGCCTTGCGTTGCTGTTCGTGCCGCTCCTCGTACCAGGTGGGAGCGTTTTTCTTGAACTTGCGATGTGGTGGTGTCACCACGCGTCCGCCGGTCTGCGTGCCCAAGCCCTGGTAGCCGGCATCCGCGAGGATCTCCATGAACGGACCGTCGGCCAGGAGCTGGGCCAGCCCCAGCTGTCGGGCCTGGGTGATGTCGGCACAACTACCCGGCCGGACCGGGCTGCAGAACAGCACGCGCCCCTCGGCGTCCGTGAGGACCATGGACTTCACAGCGTTCTGCTTGGTCTTTCCGGAGACGAATTTGTCCCGGTCCTTGCGGCCTGCTGCCGGGCGTCGCACACGGATCTCCGTGCCATCGATGATCCCAGTCCCGGCGGCGCCCAGGTACTCGATGACCTCGGTGAGAGTGCGCAGCCTGATGCCCTGGGCGACGGTGCAGCCCCGTTGCGCCAGCAGAGGCCGCACCTCGCCGATGGCACGAGTGATGGTGGAGCGGTCCACACCGAACCAGCAGGCCAGCACGTCGTGCGTGGTGCCATGCCGCAGGCTCACCAGCGTGGCCAGCAGGCGGTCGACGAAGACGAACTTGTGCTTGGCGCCAGCTCCTACCGCCCGCCGCCGTGGCCGAGCGGTGAGTCGAGCTTGATGCTGCTCGTGCCACAACGGCCCTACCTCGGCGACGAGTTCAGCGATCACCGCCGACGACAGCCCGGTGACCCGGTACTCCGCCACGATCAACTCACGTGCCCCAGCGTCCACCATGCACAGTTCAACGAGCCACCTAGACGCTGAGCCACGGCCTACCGTGCACGAGGTCGTTAGTGGCTCGTCACGCAGCCTTGGCCGGGTAATCGACCTGCTGCTCGGCGGCCAGCAGACTGTTTCCAAGTCCTGATCTCGAGGGTGGTCGTGGGACGTCGACCCCTGTAGGAGTGCGCTGGTCGACGGATCAAGAAGGCACAAGGGGCGGCAGATCATGGCCCTCGCAGTGCGGACGGAGTGCACTACCGCGGCGTGCTTCAAACATCAGCGGGAGGCACCAGTGGGCGCCCGGTTGAAGCTCGCGCGATAGGCCGTGGGAGTGAGTCCAACCCGGCCGACCATGTGCTTGCGGAGAGAGTCCGCGCTGCCCAGACCGCTCTTCCTGGCTACCTGATCCATGGGCAACTCGGTGGTCTCCAGGAGCTCTCTGGCCCGGTCGATGCGCTGGTGCAGCAGCCATTGGAGCGGGCTCAGTCCAGTCTCTGCGTGGAAGCGCCGGGTGAGGGTGCGCACGCTCGTCTTGGCGTGACCGGCCAAGTCGGTCAGGGTGAGCGGGTGATCGAGGTGTTCGAGCGCCCAGACGCGAGTGGGGGCGAGTGAAGTGCCGCGCTCCGGCGGCAGCGGGGCCTCAATGAACTGGGACTGGCCGCCCGGCCGTACGGGAGAGACGACCGCGAGCCGCGCGGCCGCGTTGGCGGCCGACGCGCCGTAGTCGATCCTGACCAGATGCAGGCACAGGTCGATGGCGGCCGCGGCGCCCGCCGAGGTGAAGATGCCACCGTCCTCGACGAAGAGGAGGTCGGGCTGCACATCGATTGACGGGAAGCGGGTAGCGAGGTCGCCTGCCAGCCCCCAGTGGGTGGTGGCGCGGAGCCCGTCGAGCAGGCCGGCCTGGGCCAATACGAACGCACCCGTACACAGGGAGGCGAGTCGTGCGCTGGCGGCCGCGGCTTTCCGCAGGGCGTCGAGGGTTTCGGTGGGAGCCTGCTCGCCGCCGCTGCCGATGGCGATCACCGTGTCGGCGCCCTCCAGCGCGTCCAGGCCGTCCGGCACCACGATGTCGGGGCCGCCGACGGTCGGCATCGGGCCGGGCCGCGCCGTACAGACACGCACGTCGTAGTGCGGAACGCTGTTGAACACCATGAGTGGGATCGAGACGTCGAAGCTCAGTACGGGCGGCACGATGACTGCTGCGACGCGATGCATGGCCAGATCCTCCGGATGGTTGGCATTATGGCCACTATTCCACGAAGCCGCGGAGCGGCACCGTTGTCCGCATGAAATCTCATGTGATCGTGGGCCGCGGGGCCGCCGCGTCGAAGACCGCTCTGCTGCTGGCCGAGGACGGCGAGCGGGTACGAATGATCAGCCGGACCGGCGGCGGGCCCGACCACCCGCTCATCGACAAGGTCGCCGCGGACGCGACCGACACCGATCGGCTCACCGAGCTGACGGAGGGGGCGGACACGCTGTTCACCACCGCCGCGCCGCCGTACCACCGCTGGCCCGAGCAGTTTCCGATCTTGTCGGCGTCGCTCCTGAGCGCAGTGAGGCGGACTGAGGCCGCGTATGTCATGCTCGGCAACCTCTACGCCTATGGGCCGGTAAGCGGGCCGATCACGCCGGACTTCCCCCTGGCCGCGACCGGCCCCAAGGGGCGGACCAGGGCCCGGGCTTGGGGGGAGGCCGCCGCCTCAGGGGTGAAGGTCACTGAGGTGCGGGCCGCCCAGTTCTATGGCGCCGGCGCTGTCTCGGTGTTCAGCCTCATGGTGCAGCGGCAGGTCATGGAAGGCAGGCTGGTCCTGGTGCCGCAAGAACTCGACGTGCCGCACAGTTACTCGGGGATCGGCGACACCGCACGCACGTTGGTCGCCGCGAGCCGCAACGAGCAGGCGTACGGCCGTGCCTGGCATGTACCCACCTCGACCCTGTCGGTGCGGGAACTGGCCGGGCGACTCGCCGATCTCGCGGGTGCACCGAAACCGCGGATGGAAGAGATGGCCGAACGCGACCTGACCCTGCTGGCGCTCACCGAGCCGTTCTGGGAGGAAATGCACGAAGTACTCACCAAGCCCGGCCACCCGTTTGTCATCGACTACTCCGAGACCGAGAAGATCCTCGGCGTGAGTGCCACCCCGGTGAACGACGTGCTCCGGGAAGTGATCTAGAGCGGCTTGTCACGCGGCCTTGGCCGGGTATCCGGTCCACGAACGGATCGGTGAGTCGGGTGCGAAGCTGATCTTCGGCTTGGCGCGGGCATTGCGCCAGCGGACGTAGGCGGCAATGGCGGCGTTGTCGCTCGTCGCTGTTTCCGTCACTTGCTGTCGGGGCGTTCCCCCGAGAGCGAGGAAGAGCACGCCGTCGCTGAACATCCGAAACCTACCGGCGGGTTACTGGCCCCCTGGTGTCCGAGCCGGGATTACAGGGCCTGTCCCGTGGGGGATAGGGCATCCGGTGTCCCCGACGGGAGCCGAGGGGGTTTTCCCCCTTTGCAGCCCGGGGGGTCGCTCCATGTCCCGGCGGAGCGGCCGACGGGCATGATCCATCCATGACTTTACGGCGAACAGGCATCCGGATATTGGCTGGTGCGGCGGTCCTCGGCAGTGTGTCCGCCCTGGTGGCTCCGGTCTCGGCGGCGGCCGGCTCCCACAGTGGGCGGATACAAGGCGGGGCCGTCGTCTCCGTCGAGCAAGCAGCCGAGCTCACAGCGGAGGAAGTGGCCGGGGAACTCCAGGGAAAGATCGACTCGTCCCAGGTCCGCTACGGCGTGACCGCCTATCGGGTCACCTACCGCACCACCGACAGCGCAGGCGCCCCCACGACCGCGAGCCAGCTCGTCGTCCTGCCCAAGAACGGGGCGCGCCACCTGTCCACTGTCTCCTGGCTGCACGGCACCACCGTCTACCGCAAGGACGTCGCCTCGGAGAATCCGAAGTCGAACGACCGGCTCGTCGCCCTGCTGTTCGCCTCGACCGGGCGGGCCGTTTCGGCGCCCGACTACGTGGGCCTCGGCTCCGGCGGAGGCTTCCACCCGTACGGTGACCCTCGGGCCACCGTCGCGGCCTCGGTGGACGGCCTGCGCGCGGCCCGGACCTTCGCCCACGGAAACGGCCGGGAACTGAAGCGGAAGGTTCAGGTCAGCGGGTTCTCACAGGGCGGCCCAGCGACCATGCTGGTAGGCCGGGCGCTTCAGCAGGAGGGCGCCGACCGCTACTTCCGGCTGGGCGCACTCGCCCCGGTCAGCGGCCCCTACAACCTGTCGGCCTTCGAGGCCGCCGCGGCCGACGACAAGATCGTCAAATCCGGCATCTACCTCGCCTACTTCGTCACCGCCTGGAACAAGATGTACGGCCTTTACACGTCACCCGGCGATGTCTTCCGCTCCCCCTACGACAGCAAGGTGGAGGGTCTGTTCGACGGCCATCACACCGCCGGGCAGATCGTCAGCGAACTCCCGGCGGCCTCCAAGGACCTGTTCACCGAGGACTTCCTGAACAAGATCCGCAAGCCCGACGGTGTCCTGAAGGACAAGCTGCGTCCGATGGACAACACATGCGACTGGCGGCCGAACGTACCGGTGGAGATCTTCCACGGCCGGGGCGACAAGGACGTCGACTTCAGCCACGCGGCGTACTGTGCCGACCAGTTGACGAGGAACGGTGCCGCACGCCGGCTGACCGACGTCGGCGACCACGACCACAACGGATCGGTGCGGCAAGCCCTGCCCCGGATCGTCAGGTTCTTCGATGAGTCGGCGAAGACCGACTAAAGCACGCCACCGGCGCCGGCTGGGAGCAGAGGATGCATGCGCAGCGGCGCGCCCGCCCGACCCATGCCTCCGCCGTACGCCCGGCGCCAGTCACGCGGAGGACGCCGCGCTCTGGAGCTCGGGGGTACGCGGGCCGGGCACCGTCACGGCCCCTGCAGCCAGTGAGCGTCACGGCGAGTGGGGTTCCGTGGCGGTCGACGATCAGGTGGTGCTTGGAGCCGGGGCGGGCGCGGTCGACGGGTGAGGGGCCGACGTGGTCCCCCCTTTGAGGGCCCGGACGTGCTATCCGTCCACGGAGCAGTCGTCCAGGTCCAGCAGGTCGGCGCGGCGAAGCTCGGTCAGCAGGGCGGCGTGCAGGCGTGGCCAGACGCCGGCCTCGGTCCAGTCCTGCAGCCGGCGCCAGGCCGTCCCGCCGGAACAGCCCACAGTCTCCGCCGGGACGTCCCGCCAGGCGACAGCCCCTACGAGTTCCGCAACATCATGTGCCAGCTGATCGTCATGAACCTGCGCGACGGCATCACCCACGCCTTCCGGGTGGCCGAGCAGATCATCGTCGCGAACGCCCCCGCTGCCAAGCACATCGAGCAGCAGTATCTGAAGTACGACCAGGCCCGCTCCGCGGTCATCGCGACGGGACCGGACACCACCGGCGGCCCCACTAGCACGACCGGCACTCAGGACGGCACACCGGACCAGAAGACACCCGGCGCGCACGGCAACGACCAGGACACGCAAGGACCGGGCCCGCGTACGCGGCGAGGGGCCCTGGAACCAGAGATGGCGCACCGGACTGAGCCCAGCCCAGCAGTTCGTGCCACGCGGCGAGTTGGAAGGCGACGTCCTGACCCCCTGCGGGCACATCGTCGAGCTCCAGTACGGGCCCCTGTCCCGCATCGACATCGAATTCCGTGAGCGGGTCTACGGCACGATGGTCTGGCTCTTCGACGCCTGCGACGCCCACCGCAAGGGTCGCCTCCGTCTCGGCCTGGTCCCCGGACGTCCGCACGTCAACTTCGTCTGGAACCAGCCTCGCCAGACCCTGGAAGTCTGCCGCCGACCGGTCCACCTCGACCTCGGAGAGTCCGCGCAGGCCGAGGGCCTGCATATGGTCCTGCGGATCAACCGGACCCACCCGAAACAACCCGGCCGCCTCTCCGGCAGCGGTGTCCTCTACACCGCGGAAGCCTTCCACAACTGGATGGCGCACGGGGCACCGGGCCTCGCAGCACTGGGCGGGGCGGGAAGCACTCGGCGTGTGTTCGACGCCCTTGTCGACGTACAGCGCCGCTGGCCCTGAGGAACGAGACGGCCGTTGCTCTTGAGCCAGCAGTCCCGCAGAATTCAGTTGGAGGATGGCACCGTCCGGTGGCGGGAGCCCAAGAACGCCCCGCCAGTCAGCGCCTGGGCTCCCCCTACTACGCCGATGCCCGCACCGGTTCGAAGCGGGAGACGGACTGGCAGGGGTGGAAGGTCCACCTCACGGAGACGTGCGAGCCCGACCGGCCGAACCTGATCACCAACGTGCTCACCACGTCGGCGCCGGTGCACGACGTGCAGGTCACCGACACGATCCACGAAGCCCTGGCCGAGCAGGGACTGCTGCCCGCTGAGCACTTCGTCGACTCCGGCTACACCGAGGTGCGGCTCCTGGTCAGCGCTCGGCCCGACTTCGACGTCGAGCTGGTCGGCCCGGTCCAAAACACCGCAGCCTGGCAAGGCAAAGGCCGGGGGCGGCTTCGCGCGACGAAGCGCCCGCCGACACCACGCCCACCGACGACGCCCCCGCGATCGTCCTGCCGGACACCGACACCCTCATCCGACAGGCCGGCATCGCCACCGGCCCCTGCCCCCCGGACCCGCGCATCCCCTCCCGCTCGGGCCAGATGACCCGCACCGCCGGCCGATTCGCCGCCCGCGCGGCCTGGATGCGGCTGAAGTACGCCACCCTCTTCGCCGCCGGCGTCCTGGTCGTCGGAGTACGCGTGGTGTGGAACCTCCTCACCCCCTCCAAGGCGCCGCAGCTCGAGGCCGCGTCGCCCGAGACTCTCCGCGCACTGAAGGCCGCCGACTTCCTGGAAGCGACCTCCGAAACCATCAAGGACCGCGGCTGGATCCAGGGCGAGTACTCCTCCCCGGACGGCGTCTGCATCCTCGGCGCCGAGCGAGAGCTTGCCTGGTCCGACGCCGCCAGCCGCAAGACGTCCTCCGACGCCAACGTCTACCTCCGCTCGGTGATCGGCCGCCACAGCATCCCGCGCTGGAACGACAACCTGCACCGCACCGAAGAGCAGGTACACCGCGCCCTACTTGCCGCCGCCGAGCGAGCCCGCGCCGCCGCCCAGTAGCCCTTCCCACGACGAAGGAACACCCCTCATGGTCGCCATCACGGAAGAACGCGTCGGGTTCCGCAACCGGGGCCTGGCCCGGCACGCCCGGCAGATCGCCGCCGACGCCGCCGCCGACCTGGTCCGCTACCAGTTCGGCTCCCTGCCCCACATCCACCTGCTGCTGACCGCCGACACGAACACCCTCGCGCACGTCGCCGCCCGCTCCGAACTCACCCTCGTCGACGGCGTCACCACGCGCGCGCAGAACAACGCACGCGGCAAGGCGGGCATCACCGTGCTCGCCGAGGTAGGCGTACTGGTCGTCGCCAACCTGGCCAACGTGCCCGACAAGGCCGCCGTCAACGCACTGCTCGTGCACGAGTTCACCCACGGCCCCCAGCTCGGCGACCCCGCCTCCCGCCATCAGCACCTCGACTTCTGCGCCCACGCGTACGGCGTCGCCCGGCTCCCGCGCCGCACCGTCCGGCAGATCGAGCTCCTCATCGACCAGCGCGAGGACCAGGCCTACGCCGCCGAGCGCCTCGCCACCCAGCTGCCCGCTTGACCAGCGGATGGGACCACGCTGATGCGACTGCGACTTCCCGGGATGAGCCGCACCGACCGCGCCCGCTGGCGCGCGGCCCGCTCGATCGCCGACCTCGCCGAACTGACCGCCCTCTGGCTGGAGGGCCGCATCGCCTCCCACCCCGGCGTCATGCCGAACTGCGGGCCCGACGAGGAGACCACCGACCCTGGTGCCGGTGCTCGCCCTCGCCAACCGCGCCGGCTACCTGACCGACAACTCCCAGCCCGGCCTCGCCGCCACCGGATCCGACGGCCGCTGGCGGGCGCAGCGCGCCGCGGTGACCGGCTGGGTGCGCCGCGACCGCGCCAGCGTCGACCTCGTCAACCAGATCCTCGCCCCCGCCGAAGCGGCCGGGCTGATCGTGTGCGCCGACAGCCACCGCGACGGTGTCACCGTCACCTCCGTCGACGGCCGCGACTACACCACCTTCGGGGCGCGGCTCAGCAAGCGCGACCTCCGCACCCGGTGGCCCGCCCACCTCATCCACCGCGACCTCTTCCGCCAGCTGCAGGGCGCCATCAGCTCACACTCGTCGACCCCGAGTACGGCCGCGGCGATCTGCTGTGGGACGTCCTGGCCAAGGCCCTCTACACGCCGCCCGCCCGGCCCGCCGCACCGACCATCACCGAACCCGGCCTGTACGTGCTGGTCGGCCCGGCCGGATGCGGCAAGTCCACCCTCGCCGACCGCCACCCCGGCCGCCGTCACCGCGTTCGATGCGATCCTCACCGCCCGCCTCGAACGCGGCCTGCTGACCGTCCTTGACGCCACCCACGCCGAGGCCTGCCACCGCGGCAAGTACACACCGACCTCGCCCACCAGCACGGCCTGCCAGCCATCGCCGTGCTGCCGGACACCGACGCACGCGAGTGCCAGCGCCGCATCGCGATGCGCCCGGACGAGACGCGTGTGCCCCCGCGCATCCTGCGCGGCCAGGCCAGCCAAGCGGCCCGCTTCAACGCCAAGGCGGACTGCTTCGACGCCGTGCTCCGCCCGGCCGCCCCACCGACCCCAGCTGACAACGCCCCAACCCCCTCCCCGCAGGAAGGAACCTGCCGTGCAGACCACCCCCGCCCCTCAGCCCCAGACCGACGCGGGCCCGTCTACTCGTCGAACAGATCATCGGCCGTGACCTCGGCGCACCCTCCGCCTTCCACGGCGACTGGCACCAGGCCCTGCAGGACACCTCCGCCCGCTGGTCCGCCGGCAGCCCCGCCGACACCAGCCCGACCCCGGCCAGCTCCTGACGAGCACACCCCCTGGACTCCGGCCGGCCCGACCGGGCCGCCCGGCCCCACGAGAAACACAGAGACGCCGTCCGTAAGCGTCTCGAGGCCGCCATCCCCAGACTCTGGACGGTCCAGAACGCCACCTTCAACGGCCACGTCCTCACCCGCTGCGTCGGCACCAACGACCTGGCCAGCGACGACGACTGCATGTGAAGGCGGCCGCGACGCCGCGAACGCTGACTTCATCGCTCACGCCCCCACCGACATCAAGCAGCTGCTCGCGTACATCGACCAGCTCAACCAGCGCTTGGCCGCCGCCGAGGCCGCCTTCCCCGGCATCACCCACCTCAGCCCCGGCGCCCCGGTCGAGCTGACGACCTACCGCACCGGGCACGACACCATCCCCTGCGGCCTGTTCACCAACCGCGCCGCTGCCCGCCTGTGCGGTTCGGACCTCGCCACGCGCGACGACGACCGCATCGAGGTCACCCATGTGTGGATCCCCGAACACAGCGAACTCGCCGACGAACCCCCCGCCGAGGACCTGTCGCTGTTTCATCCTGGAACAAGCTCTCCGCCCCCACCGGCGAGGGCATCCCGCCGCTGGGCGAAGAAGAACAAGGTCGTGAACAAGGTGGTGTCACCAGCGTCCTGACCGGAGCCCGGACGCTACAAGGAGGGGGAACCGGCGCGGAAGGAACGGGCGGAGGGCCGATGGCGACATGGCAGGACGAGCCGGGCGCCCGGGAATGGCGCCACGCCGTGGACACGGCCGACCGTGTCCACGGCCTAGGCGTCCCCCGGGCGAGCTGCCGGGCTACTGCCAGGGCTGTGCTGCGATCGACGAGGTGGTGCGGGGCGGGCAGGCTACCCGTTGTTGAGGGTCCACGATGTCCAGGACGAACAGCCGAAGACGCCGCACGCTCGCCAGCGCAGTCGGCTGCCGTAGCTACCGTAGGCGTTCAGGCTGCTGTTTTCGTAGTAGTCCTTGTTGCAGACGCCCCAATTGCCCTCACCGAGGAGGTTCTCGCAATTCCCGTTGCGGTAGCTGCGCCAGCTGGCGCCGTCCCAGAGTTGGTTTTCCCAGTTGACGATGGCCGCGTAGGGACTGTCGGTGTCCAGTACCCACCATTGGTCTCCGTACTTGCGGAAGCAACCCGTGGAGCCCTGAGCGGAAGTGCAGATGCGGTCTGACGGGGGGCTTCCCGCTACGGCGTAGTCGATCTCGCTGGCCGCGGCGGTGGTTGCCGCTGTCCGGCCGGTATCCGAGTTGTCTGCCTGTGCGGTGCCTGTGAGGGAAAGTGCGAGCAGGGTTGCGACACCCAGGGCGGCGGCGAGCAGTTTGGACCGCATCCATCCTCCTTGATGTGAGCGCGACATGGACAGGGATACCAGGAGCCCCGGCCGGGAATTCAGGAGCGCCGCTAACGCGGCCGGATACAGATGGCGTTCGTCCTGATGCGCGGTACTGACATCTGGTGCATGGCTGAGTAGCCGTTGTCGGACCGAGAGGTTGGGGACCATCCCCGCGGGCGCGGGGAGCAGACTCCGTCACCTGCGAGCTTCCCGCGAACACGACTCCATTTTCAGCACTTTCACCGATCCCGGCTTACAGCTCATTTCGACCGAGAGGAGCTTCCCGGACGCCGCCCGTCGGGAAACCATCCCCGCAGACGCGGGGAGCAGCAGGGGTGAGCGCTCACCGGGTTTGGAGACCCGGGACCGTCCCCGCGCGTGCGGGGATGGTCCCACGACGAGACGGCGATGACGCCGATCCTCGAACTGCTCCCCGCGCCTGCGGGGATGGTCCCGTGCCCACCGACGTCGTCGTGGTGGCGGTGTTCCTGGTGATCAGCAGATGTGGGTTGGTGCTGTTCGGCCATCGGACGCCGACGGTAAGCGGGCGGCTGCCGATTGGCCGTGGAGTCAGTCCAGGCCGGTCGCCCATGCCGTCAGCGCGGCGAAGTCGTCGACGGCAAGGCCGCATCTTGGGTAGACCCGGTGCAGTAGGGCGGGACCATCGTGGTGTCGTCGATCCAGGCGAACGCCCGGCCTTGCGCCCACGCGACGATCTCCGACGTCTTCCAGAACACACCGCCGCCGGGCTCGGCCCGCGGTGAGGACCAGGCAATGAAGGGCAGCTCGGGCAGTCCCAGGACCGGCGCGACGAAAGAGTTGGCTTCTTCCTCCCACGTCGTCGCCCACACCAGGTCGAAGGGAAGCGCGTGCAATGCCGGGCCGTGATTCGGGTTGAGCCATACGCGCAGTGGTTTGACCGGCTTGTTCGGCAGCCCCCACTCAGTTAGCCGACGCCGCTCGGCGACCTCTCAGCGAGGCGTCAGCAGCCGGTGTGTCTCGTATCCCTCAGGCCGTCGGTGCGGCTTCGCGGCATACGGATCCAGAGGTCCGTCCACATCCACCAAAAGCGCTGGGCGCACCAGCTCACCCCCCTGATCCTGCCTCGCACCGTACTGGCCTATGGCGGGACAGCCCAGCGGAATTCCGGCAGGAAGCATCGACTGGCTGGTGCAGATCGACTACCTGCGCAGGCGCGGCATCGCACACACGATCCCTGAGAAGACCGACCAGCAAAGGCACCGTCACAACCGCCGCAACCGCGGGGGGCGGCCAAAGTTCGGCCGGGAGACCCACCGCCGACGCAACATCATCGAGCGCTGCTTCAACCGGCTCAAAGGCTTCCGCGGCATCGCCACGAGATACGACAAGACCGCCACTTCCTACGAAGCAGCGGTCACACTCGCCTCGTTCCTACTCTGGGCAAGATCAGTTTGAAGACGGGCCCTAGTTCCCGACCGCTCCCGCACGACCGAGACCGGCCCCGATCCTTCGATCGGGGCCAGTCTTCGGTGCGTCAACCGGCGACGGTGGTCAGGTTGCCGGGCACGTAGGATCCACCCTGGTTGTTGAGGATCACGCCGAGCCGGTTGGTCGCGTTGAT
>NZ_JBSFEP010000033.1:0-78054 GCF_053594495.1 Streptomyces sp. NPDC001920 | reverse complement strand
CATTCCGAACCCGGAAGCTAAGCCTTACAGCGCCGATGGTACTGCAGGGGGGACCCTGTGGGAGAGTAGGACACCGCCGAACAAATTTTAAGAAAAGGCCCACACCTTTATGGTGTGGGCCTTTTCGCGTTTCAGGACGGCTGTACCAGTCCGGTGTCGTACGCCAGAATCACCGCCTGGATTCTGTCTCGGGAGCCCGTCTTGGCGAGGATGCGGCCCACGTGGGTTTTCACCGTGGACTCGGCCAGGTGGAGGCGTCCCGCTATCTCCGTGTTCGTCCAGCCCTTGCCGACCACCGTGAGGATTTCGAGCTCGCGGTCGGTGAGAGCGGTGAGGCGTGCGTCGAGGGGCATGGTGGTGCCGTCGGCTGTGGTCTGTGCCGGCAGGTGGTGGACGTAGGCGTCCAGCAGGCGGCGGGTCAGGCTGGGGGCGACCACCGCGTCGCCTGTCGCCACGGCGCGGATGCCGGAGAGGAGCTCCTCCGGCTGGGCGTCCTTGACGAGGAAGCCGGAGGCGCCCGCGCGAAGGCCGGCGTAGGCGTACTCGTCGAGGTCGAAGGTCGTGAGGATCAGGACCCGGGTGCGGTCGCCGGCGGCGGTGATGCGGCGGGTGGCCTCGATGCCGTCCAGGCCGGGCATGCGGACGTCCATCAGGACGACGTCGGGGTGGAGTTCCGCGGTCATGCGGATCGCCTCGCTGCCGTTGGACGCCTCGCCGAGCACCGTCATGTCGTCCTGGCTCTCCAGAAGCATGCGGAAGCCGAAGCGCTGGAGAGGCTGGTCGTCGGTGATGAGGACGGTGGTCACTGCGGGGTTTCCTCCGGGAGACGCAGGTGGACGCGCCAGCCCCGTTCGGGCCGGGGGCGTGGGCCGGCCTCAAGTGTGCCGCCGTACAGGGCCGTTCGCTCGCGCATTCCGGGGAGGCCGCGGCCACCCGTGGTGTCGCAGGGACCGGTGGGGCCGCCGGCGCTGCCGGTGTCGGTCACGGTGGCGGTGACGGCGCCCTTCTCCTCGTAGGAGAGTGAGATCTCTGCCGTCGTGCCGGGGCCGGCGTGTTTGAGGGTGTTGGTCAGGGCTTCCTGGATGACGCGGTAGACGGTGAGCTGGCGGCCCGCGGGGAGGCTCGGGGTGCCGTGGACGGTGATGCGGACGGGGAGGCCGGCGGCGCGTACGCGGTCGAGGAGCTGGTCCAGGTCGGTGAGGGTGGGCTGGGGGGCCAGTTCGGGGTGGGGTGCGGTGGGGTCGTCCTCGTCGCGCAGGACGTCGAGGAGGCGGCGTAGTTCGCCGAGGGCCTGGCGGCTGGTGGTGGCGATGGCGTGCAGAGCCTGGGCGGCGCGCTCGGGGGACTTGGCGGCGGCGTACTGGCCGCCGTCGGCCAGGCCGGTGATGACGGACAGGTTGTGGCCGATGATGTCGTGCATCTCGCGGGCGATGCGCGCGCGTTCGGCCGCGGCGGCGAGCTGGGCCTGCTGGTCGCGTTCGATCTCCAGGCGGCGGGCGCGGTCCTCCAGGGCCTCGGTGTGGTCGCGGCGGGTGCGGACGGTGATGCCGACGGCGGCTGCCACGGCGACCGACATCAGTACGGGGACGATGTCCTTGTCGGGGCTTCCCTGGGGGTGGCGGGCCGCCAGCACCGCCATGGGGGCGGTGATCAGGGCCGTCGCCCACCACAGGTTGCGCGTACGGCGGCGCAGGGCGATGTGGAAGACGACGAGGAGCTGGAGCAGGAACGCCTGGAGGGCGATGCCCGTCCAGGCGTTCACCAGGGCGAACGGGGCCATGACGAGGAGTACGGCCCGCGGGTGCGACCGGCGTTCGAGGAGGGGGACGGAGAGACCGAGGCTGAGGAGGAGGACCAGCCAGCCGGGGTTGTCGTGGTCGCGGGCCACGTTGAGCCAGCCGCCGCCGTAGTAGTCGATCAGGGCCGCCGTCACCCAGAGGCCGGTGAGCTGCAGGTCCCAGACGAGGGGGTGGCGGAGGTCGAAGGCGCGTACCCGTCGGCTGATGCGTTGGACGTGCAGGGTGAGGGGTTCCGTGGCTCGCTCTTGCCTGGCCTGCTCTTCCGTCACGTCGTCCATGGTGCGCGGTGCCGTACCTGCGGGGACAGGACCGTGGGCACTATTCCAGGTGAGCGATGTCGTACCCGGGTACTACGGTGGCCGTCATGAGCACCCTGAGTCCCGGCGCCTACGTCATCCGGTCGATCCGTGCCGACGAGTGGCCTGCCGCCAAGGAGTTGAGGCTGGCCGCGCTGCGGGACCCGATCGCTCCGCTGGCCTTCCTGGAGACGTACGAGGCCGCTGTGGCCCGGCCCGACTCGTTCTGGCAGGAGCGGGCCGCCCGTGCCTGTGAGGGGGCCGACCAGGCGCAGATGATCATCGCGGAGCGGCCGGACGGGGTGTGGGTCGGGACGTTGACCGTGCTGATGGAGGAGCCGGGGACGACCGACTGGGCCGGGTTCGAGGTGGAGCGGAAGCAGGGGCATGTCGTCGCTGTGTTCGTACGGCCGGAGGAGCGGGGGAGCGGGTTGACCGATGTGCTCTTCGACGCCGGGCTGGAGTGGGCGTGGTCGCGGGGCGCCGAGCGGGTGCGGTTGATCGTGCACGAGGAGAACGGACGGGCCCAGCGGTTCTACCGCAAGGTGGGGTTCGTGCCGAGCGGCGTGAGCGTGCCGCTCGCCGCGGCTCCGGGGGAGACCGAGGTGGAGTTCGTCCTTGAGCGGCCCTGACCGGCCGGCTCGGGGGCCGGCGCGGGGGCGGGCGTAACGCCTCCGGTCACACCGGGAGTTCGTCGTGCGGCCAACGGGAACGGGCCTGTTCCCGGGACCGGAGCAGGGCCAGGGTCGGCATGCCCCGGTCCGCTCCGGTTGCCAGCAGCTCCGGGAGCTGGGGAAGCGGAGCCACGGCGGCGACGTCGTCCAGGACGAGCGTCAGTGGTGGGTCGAGGCGACCGGAGGATGACCGTTCGGCCATGCGCCGGCCGCGCTCGACCACGTTCGAGACGAGGGCCGTCAGCAGGGGCATCGCGCCGGGGTTGCTCCTGGGGTCCTCAATGGATTCACCTACCACATAAAGCGTGCCCGCTTCGTGAACGAAGGAATCCAAGGCGAGGGCATCAGTTCGGTTTGGAGTGCAGGCCTCGCGGATGTTGACCGTGAGGAGGGCCGAGAGGGCTCTGCCGGTCAGTTCATGGGCCATGTCCCGGCGTTCGGGGTGGGCCGTGAGGGCGGCTTCGAGTTCGCCCGCGGCGCCCGGCGCGGCCTTCGGGTTCGTCCGGAGGGTGCGTACGGCGTCCTGGACCTGGGTGCCCTGGGACCAGCGGTGGACGTGGCGCATCGTGCGCCCGTCGATGGCCGCGGCGTGCAGGTAGCTGCGCAGGAGCGTCTCGGCGGTGTCGCTGACCGCCTGGTCGAGGCGGGAGGTGGGGCGGACCGGGGTCAGGAGCGCGGATGCTCGGGAGGCCGCTGTCCGCTTGTCCTCGCAGCCCGCGACGGGGGACCAGTGGAGGCGGCCCGGGGTGTCGCACAGGTGCGTGGGATCGTAGAGGTGCACCGGGCCGAGCTTGGAGCGGGCGTCCTTGGTCTGTTCCCACAGGGCCGCGTTCGAGGTGACCACGAGGGTGGGGCCCGCCGCGTCGTGGACCGCCTGGGCCGCGGTTGCCTGGCGGCTCTCCCTGGGGGCCACCAGGATCTTCTCCCATCCGGCGTGCTGTTCGACGGGCGACGGGCTGTACGTCTCGGTCAACGCCACCGTGCCTGCGCCCGTGCCTGCGCCCGCGTCCGTGCCCTCGCCGGGCGCTGTGCGTTCGGTCGTCGTGGTCGGCCTGCCGGAATCGGGGTGCGGTGCCGGTGACGGGTGCATCGGTGACGGGTGCATCGGCGACTGGTGCTCCTGCGTCGGGTACACCGGTGACGGGTGCGCCTGTGTGGGCTGCGGCTGCGGCTCCGTTCTCGGGGCCGGGACGTCGGCTTTGACGAGGGCCGGGGAGGACGGCCCGGCAGGGTCCGGCTCCCCCTCGACCCCCGTCTTCCCCGCCCGCCGCGCCGCCCTGACGGCTCGCCAGCGGGCCACCGTCCCCAGCACGAACACCGTGAGGACGATCAGGATCATCAGCTGGCCTATGAACAGGCCCCAGAAGAGCCCGTATCCCGAGAACTGGTTCGCCGGCGCGTCCGGCCAGGCGCCCGGGATGTCGTGGGGCTGCTCGATCAGGTGGCGCATGGCCAGCGGGGTGCGGGCGAAGGTGACGCCGGTCGGCCACGAGCCGTGCGCGAACCAGGCCGCCAGGCCCGTCGCCGACCAGACCAGCACGGTCATGCCCAGGAGGAAGGCGAGCAGGCCGATCAACAGGCCGTCGGGGATGCCTCCCTGGGCCTCCCGGTGGTTCCTGCCGTCCCGGTGTGCGCGGCGGTCGTCCGGTCTCAACGCTTCTCCTTACGCCACCGTCGATTCGGAGTCGCCGAGGTGCTGCTCCACGAAGGCCGCCGCCCGTTCCTCCGCCTCCAGCTCGGCGGCGCGCAGCGCGTCGTCGGCCAGGTGGTCGCTCGACGACTCGGTCATCGCGCGGTCGGTGAAGACCAGGGGGCGTTCGGTCTCGGTGACCAGGTGTTTGACGACCTGGACGTTGCCGTTGACGTCCCAGACGGCGATGCCGGGCGTGAGGGAGGGGATGATCTCCACCGCCCAGCGCGGCAGGCCCAGTACGCGGCCCGTCGCCCTCGCCTCGTCCGCCTTCTGGGCGTAGATCGTCCTGGTCGACGCCATCTTCAGGATCGCCGCCGCCTCCTTCGCCGCCGCGCCGTCCACGACGTCCGAGAGGTGGTGGACGACCGCGACGAAGGACAGGCCGAGCCGTCGGCCGAACTTGAGCAGACGCTGGAACAGCTGGGCCACGAAGGGGCTGTTGATGATGTGCCAGGCCTCCTCGACCAGGAAGATGCGCTTCTTCCGGTCGGGGCGGATCCAGGTGTGCTCCAGCCATACGCCGACGATCGCCATCAGGATCGGCATCGCGATGGAGTTGCGGTCGATGTGGGACAAATCGAACACAATGAGGGGCGCGTCCAGGTCGATGCCGACCGTCGTGGGGCCGTCGAACATGCCCCTCAGGTCACCGTCGACCAGGCGGTCCAGCACAAGTGCCACGTCCAGGCCCCACGCCCGTACGTCGTCTATGGCGACGTTCATCGCCTCAGCGGACTCCGGCTCGGGGTGCCGTAGCTGCTCGACGATGTCGGTCAGGACCGGCTGGCGTTCGACGATCGTCTCGTTGACGTAGGCGTGCGCGACCTTCAGCGCGAAGCCGGAGCGCTCGTCGAGGCCGTGGCCCATCGCGACCTCGATGATCGTGCGGAGCAGCGCCAGCTGGCCCGTGGTCGTGATCGACGGGTCGAGGGGGTTGAGGCGGATGCCGTGGTCCAGGGCGGCCATCGGGTCGAGCCGGATCGGCGTTATCCCCAGCTCCTGCGCGATGAGGTTCCACTCGCCGACACCGTCCTCGCCCTGGGCGTCGAGGACGACGACCTGGCGGTCGCGGAAGCGCAGCTGCCGTAGGACGTAGGTCTTCTCCAGGGCCGACTTGCCGTTGCCGGACTCGCCGAGGACCAGCCAGTGCGGGGCGGGGAGCTGCTGGCCGTACAGCTGGAAGGGGTCGTAGATGTAGCCCTTCCCGGAGTACACCTCGCGGCCGATGATGACGCCCGAGTCGCCGAGGCCGGGGGCGGCGGTCGGGAGGTAGACCGCCTGGGCCTGGCCCGTCGACGTGCGCACCGGCGGCCGGGTCGTCTCGACCTTCCCGAAGAGGAAGGACGTGAAGGCGTCGGTGAGGACGGACAGCGGGTCCCGCATCAGGTCCTACCTCCGAATGCCGGTGGCGAAGGGGAGCGTGTTGACGAATGCCCGGTGGTGCTCGCGGTCGCACCATTCCAGCTTCAGATACGACTTTCCGGCCGACGCCCGGATGGTCCGCTTGTCGCGGGCCAGCGCCTCGGGGCTACGGGAGGAGACGGTGATGTAGCCGACCAGGTTCACTCCGGCGGCGCCGCTCGCGAGGTCCTCCCCGCGCTGGTCGAGACGGTTGTGGGCGGCGACGTCGCGCGGGTCCACGGTGCGGTTCATCTTGGCGGCGCGGCTCGCCTCCGCCTCGTCGTTGGTCTTCTCGGTCAGCATGCGCTCGATGGCGACCTCGGTGGGTTCGAGGTCCATCGTGACGGCGACCGTGCGGATGACGTCCGGGGTGTGGACGAGCAGCGGCGCCAGGAAGTTGACGCCGACCGGGGTCATCGGCCACTCCTTCACCCAGGCCGTGGCGTGGCACCAGGGGGCGCGTGTGGAGGACTCCCGCGTCTTCGCCTGGAGGAACGTCGGCTCCATGGCGTCCAGCTCGGCCGGCCAGGCGTTGCGCTTCGTCATCGCCTGGATGTGGTCGATCGGGTGGTCCGGGTCGTACATGGAGTGGATGAGGGAGGCGAGGCGGCCCTGCCCGAGCGGCTGGCGGACCCGGATGTCGGCTTCCTGCAGGCGCGAGCAGATGTCGGTGAGCTCGCGGGCCATGACGACCGCGAGACCGGCGTCCCGGTCGATCTTCCCGCCGTGTGTGCGGGCGGCCCGGGCCATCGCCAGGGCCTCGGCGGACAGTTCGCGGGTGAAGTGCATGCAGGCGACGAGGTACGCGCGGTGCTGCTCGCTGCTCGTCGACACCATGGACTGCAGTTGGTCGTACGACTGCTGCAGCCAGCCCGGGGAACGGTCGTCGCCGCGTACGGCGACGTCCTTGGCGTGGGCGTCGGGGTCGGCGGGGAGGGTGCGGGCGAGCATCTGCAGGCGGGTGACGAAGCCGTCGCCGTTGGCGACATGCTTCAGCAGGGTGCCGAAGCGGTCGACGAGGGCCTCCTGGTCCTCGGAGTCCCGCAGGCCGACGCCGGGCCCCTCGATCTCGATCGCGGCCGTCACCGTGCGGCGGTCGGCGTGCAGCAGTACGGCGATCTCGTCCGGCCCGAACGGCGCGGCGAGCCATGTGATGCGGCCGATACCCGGGGGCGGGCCGACCTCGACCTCGCGGCCGTCGATGTGGGTGCCGGCCTCGATGGCGCCGGAGCGGTAGGTCGTGCCCTGGCGCAGGGTGCGCTTGTAGCTGCGGTTGATCTCGAACCACTTGTAGAAGGTCCGCTGCTTGTACGGCACGTAGACCGCGGCCAGCGCGAGCATCGGGAAGCCCATGAGCAGCACGATGCGTGCGGACAGGACGGGGACGAGGAGGCCGCACATCATGCCGAGGAACGCGCCCGCGATGATCAGCGCGATCTCGCCGGTCTCGCGGTTGCGGCCGACGATCGCGTTCGGCCGGGCGCGGCCGATGAGATAGGTACGGCGGGGCGTGACCGGATGGGACACATGGGACTCGGTCGTCAACGCCCGTCACCTCCTGAACGATTGCTGTTGCGGGTGTTGCTGGCGTGAGGGGTGTTCACCGTGCTGCTCGAACGGGGTGCGGGTGCGGCGGAGGGGACAGATCCGCCGCCCCCGTTCGAGGAGCGCGAGCTGTGCGCGGCGACCCCGCCGGAGGCGGGGTTGGAGGGGCGTGCTCCGCCGGCGTTGCTGTCCGCGCGGGTGCTGTGGGCCTTGATGCCCTGGGCGACGAGGGTCGCCGGGGAGCTGATGACGGCGGCGGCCTTGCCTTCGGCGCCGCGCATGATGCGGTTGTTGCGGGAGCCGGCGAGTTCGTCGCCGAAGCCGGGGACGAAGCGGTAGATCATCGCGCTGGCGAAGATGGCCAGCAGGATGATGGCGAGGCCGGAGACGACGGCGGAGAAGGCGTTCGGGCCGTCGTCGGCGGACAGGGCGCCGGCGAGGCCGAGGACGATGACGATGACCGGCTTCACGAGGATGACGGCGATCATGATGCCCGCCCAGCGGCGGACGTGGCCCCACAGGTTCTTGTCGACCAGTCCCGCGTAGACGACGGTGCCGAGGAGGGCGCCGACGTAGAGCAGTGCGGCGCGGATGACGAGCTCCAGCCACAGGACGCCGGCGGCGAGGATGCTGACCAGGGAGACGACGATCAGCATGATCGGGCCGCCGCCGATGTCCTCGCCCTTGTCCAGGGCACCGGAGAAGGTGCCGAAGAACGTGTCCGTCTGGTCGCCCGTGGTTTTCGCGAGGACGTCGGTGATGCCGTCGGTCGCCGATACGACGGTGTAGAGGATCAGGGGCGTGAAGGCGGACGCCAGCACCGTGAGCCACAGGAAGCCGATCGCTTCGCTGATGGCGGTGGTGAGGGGGACGCCTCTCACGGCTCGCTTGGCCACGGCCAGCAGCCACAGCAGGAGCGTGAGGATCGTCGATGCCGCGAAGACGACGGCGTACTGCTGGAGGAACTTGGTGTTCGTGAAGTCGACGTTCGCGGTCTCCTTCACGGCGTCACTGAGCTGGTTGACCGTCCATGCGGCGGCGTCGGCACAGCCCTTGGCGAGGGAGGAGAGGGGGTCGAGGGTGGAGGTGGGGTCGGTGAGGGAGGGGGTGCCGCCGGAGCGGTTGGAGCCGCCGTTGTCTTTTTCGCAGTAGTCCTTGGCGGGGCCGTGGATCAGATCACAGGGGTTGTTGCTTCCCGACGGCGTGGGCGAGGGTGTGGGCGCCGCGAAGGCACGCGTGGCCGTGAGGACGGCTGTGGTCTGTACGGCTGTGAAGACAGCAGCCAGGTGGAGAGCGCGGCGGTTAGCGGGCATACGTGAACCCTCCGTACTCCTCGACGGCCTTTGCCATCTCGTCGGCACTGGAGGCCCTTTCATCGCCTGGCACGGGGGTAGGGCCGTCCTTCTGCGAGTGCGTCACGATCTTCCAGCCGCCATCGGTCCATTCGAGCTTCATGGTGATGGTGAACCAACTGTTCGTGACAGGGTTCGTCGAGTTCTCCCCGGCGAGGCCGAGGAGGCCACTGCACCAGACCTCGACGGTTGCGCTGTTGGCGGTTGACTCGGTGATCTTGGTGCCGATCGGGCTCGTACGCGAGACGAAGGTGTAGCCCGCTGGCGTCGTGCCATCCTCGTTCAGGCCCACGTTCTTGTTGAACGAGGCGGTGTAGGCCTGATCCAGTGTCGTCTCGAACTCGGGGATCCGGGAGGGAGCGATGATGGTCTGCAGGATGGCGTCGCGCCTGGCCTTGTCGAACATGTCGGCCGAGCCCAGCGCGACTGCGTAGTTTGACGCTGCGCTCTGCGCTCCTTGCGCATCCCGAGCGAACCCCGCCGGAATCCCCCCGGCCTTCCCCTCCACCGGCTTGGAGCCGCTGGCTGCCGTCGCTGAGGAATTCGGCTGGTTCTCGTCCCCCGTGCCCTGAGCGGAGTCGTCGCCTCCACGGTTCGCGAAGGCGATCGCCGCGATGAGGAGGACCACCACACCCACCACGGTGACCAGGCTCCGCGAGGACGCGCGGCCGCCCCGCCGCGCGCCCCCGTACACGTCGGTGCTGCTCTCCGGCAGCCGTGTCCTGGTCTGACCGGTGCCTCCGTAGCCGCCGGAGGACTCCCGTTCGTCTCCGAGACTCATGCCGCGTACGCCCCCTCGGCGTCGGATGAATACACGTAGGAGTACGACGGTAGCCGTGCTGGTTCCCGCGTGGGCGCGGTGTGGTGACTCGACATCAGGGAAACGCAACCTCAGCCGGTTGGGCACGACGGGTGGGTGGGGGACTGGGGAGACCGGGCGTGCCCGGAGCGGACGGAGGGATCGAGGAGCGGGGAGCTGGACGGGCGGCTATACGGCCATGCCGTACACGATGGTGAACAGCGTGCCCAGTGAGCCGATGATGAAGACGCCCGTCAGCCCGGCGATGATCAGACCCTTGCCCTGCTCGGCGCTGAACGTGTCGCGCAGCGCCGTGGCGCCGATGCGCTGTTTGGCCGCGCCCCAGATGGCGATGCCGAGGCAGATCAGGATGGCCACCGCCATCACGACCTCGATCATCACCTTCGCCTCGTTGCCCAGGCTGCCGAAGGGACCCCAGTCCGGAGCGATCCCGCCGATGATGGTGTTGATGTCGCCCTTATCGGCCGCAAAGAGCATGTAAGTCACCGCCCCTGTTGGGTAGTTCCGCAGTTCCCCTGCGCTGCGCAGAGGTCAGGCCTCATTCTCGCCGACATTGTCGCCGTCGTATGTCGACTTGGCGTCATTGATGGGCGGGATTCGTACGAATACCTCGTACGGTCACTCTGTGTATCACGGCAGGTCACGCCGGGCAATGAGGCCTGAGCGGAACCTGGCGTGTGGTTCCGTCGTTACCCCTCTTCACCCCGGGGGCCGTTTCTGACGGCCGGTCGGGTGAGTGGTCGTGCCCGTGTTCTGCGGGTGAAGGCTATCCCGGGGTGGCGTACGGGCCGTGCCGGGGTGTGGGCGTCGTGGAGGGGAGGGGGGAGGTGGTGATGGGGGGTCAGGCGGCAGGGGAGGGGCGGCGGGTGGGTGTCCCCCGCGGTCTGCGGGTCAGCGGGGCTTCAAGCCGTGCAGCAGGTGGTGGACCAGGCCCTCGACGCCCGCCAGGGCCGCTTCCGGGGTCAGCCAGCCGGCGGTGATGAAGGCGGACACTCCGTGGAGGGCGGCGCCGGTGACGAGGTTGAGTTCCTCGGGGTCGCCGTCGATGATCTCGCCGCGCTTCTGGGCGTCCGCGAGGACGCGTTCGAGGCTGCCGACCGTGCGGTCGACGGCGGCCGCCATCTGCTCGGAGGCGCCGGGGTCGTGCTTGCGCGCGTACATGAGCTCCAGGAGCTCGGTGTTGTCGACGGCGAAGCCGAGGTAGACCCGGGCCAGGGCGGTGAGGCGCGGTTCCAGTGGGAGCGCGGGGTCGTCGGCGGCGCTCAGGGCCTGGGCCAGCCGTTCGTACCCGGCCAGGGCCAGTGCGTTGAGCAGGGCCTGTTTGTCCTTGAAGTGCCGGCCCGGGGCGGCGTGGCTGACACCGACGTCGCGGGCCAGTTCGCGCAGGGAGAGGGAGGCGACGCCCTTGTCACGCAGGGTGCGTTCCGCGGCGGTGAGCAGGGCGGCGCGCAGGTCTCCGTGGTGATAGGGGCGGCTCTCGTGCATGCGCACCATCGTAGCTTGATGTTGTCGGCGCCATCATTGTTGGCGTCGCCACCATTGTTGTCATTGACAGCATTGTTGGCAACGCCTACATTCGAGGTATGGCTGACCACATGAAGAAGAACGACAAGGCATGGGACGCGACCCGCCTCCCCGACCTCACCGGCCGCACGGCCGTCGTCACCGGCGCCAACAGCGGCATCGGGCTCACGGCCTCGGACGCGCTGGCCCGTGCGGGCGCCCACGTCGTGCTGGCCGTCCGGGACCTGGAGCGAGGGCGGGTGGCCGCGGCGAAGGTGCACGGCAGCACGGAGGTGCGGCGGCTGGACCTGGCGGATCTGTCGTCGGTGCGGGAGTTCGCGGACGGCTGGCAGGGGCGGCCGCTGGACCTGCTGATCAACAACGCGGGCGTGATGATGCTGCCGCGGCAGCGGACGGCGGACGGCTTCGAGATGCAGTTCGGCACGAACCACCTCGGCCACTTCGCGCTGACGAACCTGCTGCTGCCGTACGTCACCGACCGGGTGGTGACGGTCTCGTCCGGTGCCCACCGCTGGTTCGGTGCGCGGATCCGCTTCGAGGACCTCGACTTCACCTCCGGCTACGACCCGCAGCGCGCCTACGCCCAGTCGAAGCTGGCGAACCTCCTCTTCACGCTGGAACTCCAGCGCCGCCTGACGGAGACCGGCTCCCCGGTGCGCGCTGTCGCGGCACACCCCGGTTACGCCGCCACCAACCTCCAGAGCCATGCCGGGAACCCGGTGATGCGGGGGCTCATGAAGCTCGGCAACAGGTTCTTCGCCCAGGACGACAGGGCGGGCGCGCTGCCGACGCTGTACGCCGCCACGCAGGAACTGCCCGGCGCGAGCTACGTCGGTCCCGACGGGTTCGCCGAGATGCGGGGTGCGCCGACGCTGGTGGGGCGGACCAGGGCGGCCAGTGACGCGGCGGTGGCGCGGCGGCTGTGGACGGTGTCGGAGGAGCTGACGGGGGTGAGCTGGCCCTCGGAGGGGGTGCGGCCGGCCCCGGCTGCCGCTGAGCGCTGACTAGGCGGTTCGGCGAGCGTCGGGTCGCGCCAGTCGTGCGGCCCAGGCCGACAGTTCGGGTGTGTCCAGGGTGGCGCCCAGCCAGTCGTGGTCGAGGCCGGCACCGGGGAGGGACGGTACGACCGCCACGTAGAGCCCGGCGGCGCGCGCCGCGCAGATGCCCGTGGCCGAGTCCTCGAAGGCCACGGAGTGCTCCGGTGCCGCGCCGAGCGCCTCGCAGGCGGTGCGGTAGAGGTCGGGCGCGGGCTTGGGTGAGCGGACCTCGTCAGCGGCGAACGAGTGCTCGAAGTACGGGGCGAGACCGGCCGATTCCAGTGCGGTGTCGAGCAGTTCGCGAGGGCTGTTGCTGGCGACGGCGATCGGTACGGCCGCCCGGCAGGCCCGCACCAACTCCGCGGCCCCGGGGAGGGCGGCGGCCCCCCGGGCCAGCTCCACGCGGACCCCGTCGAGGAGTTCGGCGGCGAGCTCGGGGCCGGCTCCCGGCCGCCCGAAGTACTCCGCCATGGCCGCTGCCGCGGCCTCCACGGTACGGCCGATGAGCAGGGCCTTCTGTTCGGGCCCGAAGGGATGGCCGTGCGCGGCGAAGAGGGCCCGTTCCGCGACCGTCCAGCAGCGTTCGGTGTCGACCAGGAGGCCGTCGCAGTCGAAGACGACGGCTTGGGGGGCGGCGGGGAGGGGGCGCGGGCGGGGGGTGGGGTGCATGGAGGGGCGCTGTCCTTTCGTTTCGGTGAGCCGGTTGCCAGGGACGGGCTGATCGCGGTGGGCGCCGTGCAGACGGCCGTCGGCCTTGGTCGAGGGCGCGGTTGTGGCGGTGGCGGTCGGGGCGGTGGTGGTCGGGGCGGGGACGGCCGTGCTGGTGGTGGGCCTGGTGGTCCAGGCCGGCCCGCTCAGTCCCCGAACGCCAGCCGGACGCCGAAAGCGGCGATGACCGAGCCGGTGAGGCGGTCGAGGCGGCGGCGCGCGGCGGGCCGCCCGAGGAGGTCGCGCAGGGTGTGGGCGACGGCGATCAGTGCGCAGGCCCAGATGACGGCGAGTACGACGTGTACGCCGGTCAGGAGCACACCGGCGGCGAGGTGCGGGGCGTCGGCCGGGATGAACTGCGGGAGCACCGCCACGTAGAAGGCACCCATCTTCGGGTTGAGCAGGTTCGTCGCGGTTCCCTGGCGCCAGCCGCCGAGCAGGGAGTCGTCGAGCCGGGTGCCGCTGGGGTCCGCCCCGGGGCCGGGGCCGGGGCCGCCGGCCGCGTCCCGGGTCGTGCTCGGGTGGTCCGCCGAGCGGCGCCAGGTGGACCACAGCATCCTGCCGCCCAGCCACACCAGGTACGCGGCCCCGGCCCAGCGGAGGATCGCGTAGGCGAGGTGGGACGCGGTCAGCAGGGCGGTGACGCCCAATGAGGTGAGCACGCCCCAGGCGAGGGTGCCGCTCTGGATGCCGAGGACGACGCCCCAGGCGCGTCGGCGCCGACCGAGTGCGGCGGTGCGCAGGACGAGTGCGGTGTCCAGGCCGGGCGTGAGGGTGAGCAGACCCACCATCAGAGAGAACGCCCCCAAGGTGTCCATGGCGATCATGAGTGCTCACCCTAGGGCGGAGGGCGGGGTACAGCTACCGATCCTGCCCGCAATCGGGCAGGCGGCAGGCGTTTCGCTCGTCGTTTCTCAGGTGTTCGTCGGGTCAGGACTCCGGCTGGGTCACGGTCAGGGCCCACCGGATGCCGTCCGAGGAGGCGTCGACGGCCACGGAGAACGAGCCGGAAGGGACCACGCCGGGGGCCATGGTCACCGAGCCCACGCCGGCCTCCCCGGCCGGGCAGTCGACCGAGAACGCGGCGACCTGCGTGTCCCGCGACTCCATCGTCACGCGCACGCTGCCGCCGCCCTCACAGGCCACGGTGAGCACGGTGGGCAGCCCCTCCCAGGCGCCCCCCGACACGACACCCCCGTCCCCCGTCCTCTCCTCCACCCACACCAGGCCGTCCGGCCCGGGGTGCGGCAGCAGCGCATCGGCCGACGCGGCGGCGGGTGCCGCCCCGAGGCCGGTCAGTCCGCAGACCGCCAGTGCCGTCATGGCCAGGGCGCGACTGGTTCGTCTCATGTTCGATTCCCCTGAACATCGTTCGTGCTTCGGTCAGTTGTTCGGTCGAGGCGCAGTCTGCAGGGGCGGACGACCTCGTGCCTGGGTTTTCGTCATCATGGGTATGCCGAACGCGGAGGTGACCGCCCGTGCCGCGGGTGCCGGTTCCGAGCCTGCTCGCCGTGTTCGCCCACCCGGACGACGAGTCCCTGTTCTCGGGTGGAGTGCTCGCCCGCCATGCCGCCGCGGGCGCCCGTACGGCGGTCGTGACGGCGACGTGGACCCCGGGCACCCGGCGCGGTGCCGAACTCGCCCAGGCACTGCGCGTACTCGGTGCCGGGGAGCCGCGGATGCTCGGCTACGCCGACGCCAAGGTGCCGTTGTGGGCCGCCGTCCTGGCGCATCGCAGCGAGGTCGAGCGGGGAGCCGCACCGGGCCTGCTCGCCGGCTTTCCCGCGGCGGTCCGCGAACGGATCCTCGCCACCGAGTGGTACACCCGCCACGACCTCCTCCCCGGCGGGCCGCACCAGAGGGAACTGACGGCGTGAATCATCGGTCCGGGACGCCGCCACGTACTCCCCGCCCGGACCGTGGATCGCCCGCCCGGCCGGCGATCTGACGCTTCTCTCACCTTCGTCCGCCACAGTGGCCCCCGATGAAGCAGCCCTCCCGCCCCCTCGCCTCCCGCCTCTGCCGGTACGCCGCCTGCCTTCTGCTCGTCTGCACCCCGGCCTCCGCCGCGGCCGGTGACACCGGCGGCGGTCCGTTCGGGGTGAGCACCCTCACGGTGGCGACGGCGCGGAGCGCGCGGGTCGGCGCGCTGTTCGCGGGCGGACGGCGCGACCGGCTGCTCGGCGGCCACTTCTGCACGGCATCCGTCGTCCACAGCCCGCACCACTCCCTCGTCGTCACCGCCGCCCACTGCCTCGACGGAAGGACCGGCGCGCTGGTCTTCGTGCCCGGGTACCGGGGCGGCCGGGCGCCGTACGGGGTGTGGAGCGTCAGGAGGTGGTTCCTGCCGCGGCGGTGGACCGAGGGACGGGACGAGGACAGTGACGTGGCGTTCGCCGTGCTCGGGGAGCGGGACGGGAAGGGCGTCGAGGACGTCGTCGGAGGGAACCGGTTCGTCACGGGTGCGGCGACCGGGGCCGAGGCCGTGACCGTCACCGGTTACCCGGATGCCCGCGAGGCGCCGGTCAGCTGCGCCGACAGGCCGAGTCCGCGCGGTCGTACGCAGCAGCGCCTCGCGTGTCCGGGGTTCAGCGGGGGGACCAGCGGCAGTCCGTGGGTCGACGGGGGCGGGCGGGTCGTCGGCGTGCTCGGGGGACATCAAGGGGGTGGGTCCACGGCCGACGTGTCGTACAGCGTGGTGCTGGGGGCGGAGGCGGCGGCGCTGTACCGGCGGGCGGTGCGGGATCCGTGATCCGCAGGGCGTGCCTGCGCTGAACTCGTCTCTGTGGCAAGGTCGGTCCGTGGACGCACTGAAAGATCGGGATCCCGCGCACATAGGCGCGTACACGCTGCTCGCGCGGCTCGGGGCGGGCGGTATGGGACAGGTCTACCTGGCTCGGTCGCCGGGTGGGCGGCTGGTTGCGATCAAGGTGATCCGGGACGAGATCACCGACCATCCGGAGGCGCTGGCGCGGTTCCGGCGGGAGGTCGAGACCGTGCGGGCCGTGCGCAGCGCGTACACCGCCAACCTGATCGACGCGTCACTGGACGCCGCGCCCTACTGGCTGGCCACGGAGTATGTGTCGGGGCCGACGTTGGGTGGGGCGGTGGGCAAGCGGGGGGCGTTGCCGGCGGACAGCGCGCGGCGGCTGTTCGCGGCACTGGCCGAAGCCCTGGCGAGTGTGCACGGGTACGGCGTGACCCACCGGGACCTCAAACCGCAGAACGTCATCCTGTCTCCGCAGGGGCCGCTGCTCATCGACTTCGGCATCGCCCGTGGCGCGGCCGACACGGCCCTCACGCAGACCGGACTGGCGCCGGGCACCCCGGGCTACACCGCGCCCGAGGTCCTGATCAGCAATCAGGTCGGTGCGGCGGCCGACGTGTTCGCGCTGGGGGCGACGCTCGCGTATGCCGCGACGGGGCGGCCGCCGTTCGGTTCCGGTCCGACCCATGCGGTGTCGTACCGGGTGGTGCACGAGGAGATCGACCTCGACGGGGTGGAGCAGGAACTTGCCGCGCTGATACGGGAGTGCGTGGCGAAGGAGCCGGACGCGCGGCCGGGACTCGACGCGGTCATCGCACGCTGTGCCGTGTCGTCCGCGCTCGCCGAGGATCCGTTCTACGCGCGGCTCACCAGCGAAGCCGAAGCCGTGCCCCAAGACCTGGAGGCGGCGGTGGCGGCAGGGCTGGTGCCACCAGGGCACGGGGCGCCGACACCACCGGCGTATCAGCCGACCGCCGGGCCGGGATACGTGCCGACGGCGCGCCCCGGGTACGTGCCGACGCTCACGCCCTCCGCGCCGACCGCCGTACCGCGGCCGCCCAGATCCCGCCGTACCCCCTGGGTCGTGGCCCTCGCGGTCGCGCTGGTGGTGGGCTCGGCCTCCGCGGTGGCCTTGCGAGCGCTCGATGACGGAGGGAACGGCTCCGAGGAGGGGCGGGGCGGTGACAAGACGCCGACGGCTTCCGCGTCCACCGGCGCCTCGCCCCGCAAGGTGGCGGGGTACATCGTCGACGACCGCATCTCCCGGGACTACTGGACCCTGTCCGACGAGCCCGACGAAGCGGCCTACGGTGTCGGCGAGTGCACACAGGTCGGTGCCGTCCCTCCGCCCAAGGAGATCCAGTACAGCGTGGGCGACGCCGACGACCCCGAGTCACCGACCGTGTCGGAACGGGCGAAGATCGCCTTCCGGTTCAAGTACGCGGAACTCGGCACCAAGAAGCCGGAGCCGTACTACGTCTCGGTGGGGGTGAAGCCGCCGCACGACATCGACGCCGACACGGGCAGGCCCTACGAGGTGATGACGGAGAGCAAGAGCATCGGCTACACGAGCAAGCCCGTCGACATCTACACGCACTGGAAGGCCGGCGGTTACATCGAGCTGACGTACCCCGACGACTTCCGGAGCCATTTCCCGAACGGGAAGACGTACCCGCCGATCCCCGTCGCCAACGACCCGGGTGACTGGACGGCGGTCCTCTACCACGTCAAGGGCGGGCCCTCCGACTACGAGAGCATCGGTTGCACCGGCTTCCGGGTGGGAAACTCCTAGACTGGCGCGGGCGGGACTCCCGGCGGGCGAGGGGCGGTTGACGGTGCGTAAGGCATGGATCGTGGCGGGTGCCGCTGTCGCGGCGGGGCTCAGCTTCGTGATGCTGCTCGTCGTCGGGGTCTACGTCGTCGCGGGAAACCTCGCGGGCTCCGTGGGCGGAGCGGCCAAGGCGCTGGCCAAGGGGGCCGTGCCGGCCGCCTACGCGGACCTCGTGCGCAAGTGGGGCAATCTGTGCCCCGCCATCAACCCGGCGCTGCTCGCGGCCCAGTTGTACCAGGAGAGCGGCTTCAACCCGAACGCCAAGAGCCCGGCGGCGGCGCAGGGCATCGCGCAGTTCATCCCCGGGACCTGGGCCACGCACGGGATCGACGGCGACGGGGACGGCGACCGCGACGTCTGGGACCCGAATGACGCGATTCCGTCGGCCGCGAAGTACGACTGCACGCTCGCCTCGTACGTGAAGGACGTGCCCGGCGACCCGACCAAGAACATGCTCGCGTCGTACAACGCGGGGGCGTACGCGGTCATCAAGTACGGGGGAGTGCCGCCGTACAAGGAGACCCAAAACTACGTCAAGACGATCACGACCCTGGAGGCGAGCTTCGCCGCGCCGACGACCCGCGTCGACCCCTCCAAGCAAGCCGCCGGTGCCATCTACTACGCCCAGAAGAAGCTCGGCACGCTCTACCTCTGGGGCGGTGACGGTACTGCTGAGGACGGTGGGCGGTTCGACTGTTCGGGGTTGACCAAGGCCGCGTACGAGAGTGTCGGGATCACGTTGCCGCGGGTTGCCAACGACCAGTGGAACGCGGGGCCGCACCCGGACCGGGACGAGTTGCTGCCCGGGGATCTGGTGTTCTTCTCGGACGACCTCACCAACTCCCGGGCCATCCGGCATGTGGGGATTTATGTCGGTGGCGGGTACATGATCGACGCGCCGAGAACAGGTGCTGTGATCCGGTTCGACCCGATCGACACCCCCGACTACTTCGGGGCCACCCGGGTCACCGAAGATGGCGCGAAAGCGCTCCCCACGACCGTGTAGACGGAATGTGAACCGCCCCCCTGAACTGCGGCGATGGGTCTCTCTTCGATAACGTCTGCGTGATCATTCAGTGGAGTGTGGAACGTATCAACAGGAGCCGTGCGTTCCTGGTGTCGTAGCCGGATCTACAACCACGGGGGTGGCGGAACGGCGTACGCAGGATGCGCCGGAGAGAAGATGAAGGGGCCGCAGCATCATGGCTGGACTCGCAGAATCCGGGTCGAACCCCGACGTCGAGCTGCTTTACGACATCAATGGCCTGGCCAAGGACGCCCCGGGCTGGTTCGACCGGGTCATGGAGTACGTCGGTGAGTACGGGATCCTGCTCGCCCTGATCATGCTGGGACTGTGGTGCTGGTGGTCCGTCCGGCGCCGGGGCGCGGAGGACGCCGCCTCGTCGGTGGCCGCGCTGGTCTGGGCGCCGCTGGCCGCGGGGGTCGCGGTGCTCGTGAACGTCCCGATAAGGGGCTTCGTCGAGCGGCCCCGTCCTTTCAACACGCATCAAGGACTTGAAGTCCTGGTGGCCGGCAAGACCGACTACTCGTTCGTGAGCGACCACGCGACGATCGCCATGGCCCTGGGGGTCGGACTGTTCGTCGCCAACCGCAGGTTCGGGCTGATCGGGATCGGGCTCGCGCTGCTCGAAGGCTTCTGCCGGGTCTACATGGGCGTGCACTACCCGACCGACGTCGTGGGCGGGTTCGCGCTCGGCACGGCCGTCGCGCTGCTGCTCTCGCCGCCGGCCATGGCCCTGCTGACGCCGGTGATGTCCGCCATCGAGCGCTCTCCGCGGGGCGGGTGGCTGATCAGGGCGCGGGGCGCGTCGCGGGTGGGTGGACAGGACGCGGTGATCCCCGGGGCCCGGAAGGAGACCGCGGGGGCGGAGGAACGGGACCTGGCCGCCTAGCGGCGGGTTTCGCGCCCCGGTACCGGCGGCCCGGTACCCGCTACAGGGCCTGCGGGAAGGTGAAGAACCGCTGCGGGTCGTACTGCTTCTTCAGTTGCGTCAGGCGCGCCGCCGCGTCCCCGTAGTACGCCTTGCGCCAGTCCCTCAGACCCGGGTCGGTGTAGTTCTGGTACGCGGCGCCCGAGGCGTACGGGCGCATCGCGTCGTGGGCCGACTTCAGCCAGGCCTGCGAGGCGGAGCCCGACGTGCCGGCCCGCCAGGAGCCGAGGTACTGGGCCAGCATCCGGGAGCGGCGGTGGACGAAGGCCGTCTCGGTGGGGGAGACGCGGTTCACGGCGCCGCCGAGGGCCGTGAGGGCGATGCTGCCGGAGCCGCCCCGGACCGACTGGACCTGCCTCATCAGGGTCTGGATACCGGTCGACGTCAGGGAGCGGTCGAAGAAGTCCGACTTCGCCGCGTACGTCTCACGGCCCAGCGCGCCCTGCGGTGACCGGCCCGGGGTGGAGCCGGGGAGGTGGCACTGCGCGTCCGTCGCGAAGGACGAGCAGCCTGCGTAGAGCTCCATCGACTCCTCGTACGAGCGGCGCCTGAGGGAGACGTTGGTGGCGGGGCCGGGGCCGCCGGGGCGGTCGGCCAGGCGGTCCACGGCGTTCTGGAGCTCGCGGTAGGTTCCCAGGGAGAACGCGGCGACCGAGATGGTGGGGCTGCCGCCCGCGCGGTTCGCCAGGTGCAGGGAGGACCAGATCTCGTCGGGCTGGGTGGGACCCCACTCCTGCCAGGCCTTGATGAGCTTGGCCGCCTTCGACCAGGGCCAGGTCATGTACGCCGTCACGGCCTGGGGCGCGGGGTGGGTCCGGAAGCGCAGTTCCGTCACGACGCCGAAGTTGCCGTTGCCTGCGCCGCGCAGGGCCCAGAACAGGTCCTTGTGGGTGGTGGCGTTCGCGGTGAGCTGCTTGCCCTCGGCCGTGATCAGTGTGGCCTGGGTGAGGCTGTCGCAGGTCAGGCCGTAGGCGCGGGAGGTCACTCCGTGGCCGCCGCCGAGGGTGAGGCCGGAGACGCCGACGGTGGGGCAGGAACCGGCGGGGATGGTGGTGCCCTTGGCGGCGAGGGCGCGGTAGACGTCGATGAGTTTGGCGCCGGCGCCGATCACCGCGGTGCTGCCCGAGGCGCGTACGCGGTTGAGCTTGGAGACGTCGATGATCAGGCGGTTGGTGCCGGAGGACCAGCCCGCGTAGGAGTGGCCGCCGTTGCGGATGGCCACGTGCAGGTCGTGGGCGCGGGCGTAGGCGAGAGTGGTGCGGATGTCGTCGGGGTGGGCGACGTAGGCGACCGCGGCCGGCTTCAGGGAGTCGAAGCGGGTGTTGTAGAGCTGGTGGGCCGGCTTCCAGTCGGCGTCGCCCGGGCGTATGAGGGGGCCGTCCAGGTCCCGGGCGAGGGCGCTCCAGCCGGCGGGGCCGCGGGAGGAGGCGGTGGTGCGCATGGAGGTGTTCGTGCGGGTGGCCGACTCGGTGCCTGTGCCCGTACCGCCGGTGCAGGCGGTGGTCGCCAGGGCGGTGAGCGCTGCCGCGCCGCCGCCGATGAAGGTACGCCGTTCCATGTCGCCTCCTGGGGGGTTCCGTGGAACGAGACGGGGTGGGGAGGGCCGGGGTTCCATGGATCCCTCGGGCGGCACCCCGGGTCCTCAGGCCCCGCCGTGACCTTCCGCGTCGGATCGGGCCAGGCTCCGCGCGCGTCTCGCCGGGCCCCGCCAGCCGCAGGTGCAGTGGGCCGAGCAGAAGCGGCCCTTCTCCACTGTCGTCGTGCGGTGCTCCTGGGGGTCGCGGGGTGTCGGGGGAGACGAAGGTCCGTCCTGCTGCGCCACACCGGCAACGTTACCCAAGGCAAGTAAGGGCAACGCCTCCGGCGGCGTGACGGGGGCACCTAGCGGTCGTTAACCGGAACGACAAGGGGCCCGTGACGGACGTACCGGCTGGGGGTAGGACGGCGATGACGGAGCGGCAGCAGCGCAGGCGGAGGCATGGGGCGGGCGTCGCGGCCGGCGTCCTGTGCGTCTGCCTGGCGGGCAGTGGATGCGCGCAGAGCGGGGCGGCCGCCGACTCGCGTGGGAGCGACGCCCTGGAGGTCGTGCGGGACGCCGCCGACGCGCTCGTCGGTGCCCGCAGTTCCAAGGCCCGTACGTCCATGGAGATGGCCACCGGCGGCACCCGTGTCACCATCCGCGGTGAGGGCGTGTACGACTTCCATGAGCGGGTGGGGCGGTTGAAGGTACTGCTGCCTCAGGATCCCGCCGGGGCGACCGCCCGTCGGCCGATCATGGAGCTGCTCGCTCCCGGGGCCCTGTTCATGAAGAACCGCGGCGCCGGCGTGCCCGCCGACAAGTGGGTGCGCGTCGACACGCGGTCGCTGTCCGACGGGAACCTCGTCACCGGCGGCGCCACCGATCCGTTCGCCGCGGCCGAGGTGCTGCGCGGGGCGCGGACCGCGAAGTACGTGGGCGACGAGGACGTCGACGGTACTGCTGTGCGGCACTACCGGGGCACCGCCGACCTCGGCGTCGCCGCCCGGAAGGCGTCCGAGGGGAACAAGGAGGCCCTGGCCGCGGCGGCGAAAGGGTTCGCCACGGATCAGGTGCCGTTCGACGTCTATGTCGACGACGCCGGGCGGATCCGCAAGGTCAGGCACCGGTTCAGCTTCGTCAACGGGCAGCAGGAGGGCGCCGTGGCCGTGGCCTCGACGACGCTGCTGTACGACTTCGGAGCCCCCGTCGACGTACGGCTGCCGCAGGACGACGACATCTACGCCGGCCAGATCGCCGAGGAGTGAGCGTCGGCGTATGCGTGCGTGACGGGCGTCAAGAACTAGCCCGTCCGTGCCATGCGCGGTGTGTAGGCCGCTCCCTACTCTAGGAAGTCGGTAACGGCAGAGAAGAGGTGATGCACGTGGCTCCGGTCGGCGGTACGGCAGTTCAGGACCACGTGGCCCTCGCCGAGATCGAGCTGTGCGGAGAGCTGATCATCGCGGCCTCGGCGGCCCGCGAGGACCGGCTCAGCCTGGAGAGCATCGACGAGGTGCTGCGCGTGGCCGAGGAGCGGGACGCCTCGGGCGGCTGAGCCGGCGTGGGCCGGTTCCCTTCACACCGCCCGGTTCCCCTCACGTCCGCAGCAGGCGGCCGATCGCCTTCGTCGCCTCCTCGACCTTCGCGTCGATCTCCGCACCGCCCTTGAGGGCCGCGTCGGCGACGCAGTGGCGCAGGTGCTCCTCCAGCAGTTGAAGGGCGAAGGACTGCAGGGCCTTGGTGGACGCGGACACCTGCGTGAGTATGTCGATGCAGTAGACGTCCTCGTCGACCATCCGCTGCAGACCGCGGATCTGGCCCTCGATGCGGCGCAGCCGCTTGAGGTGCTCGTCCTTCTGCTTGTGGTAGCCGTGGACGCCGTGGTCGTGATCGGTCACGACGGCCGTGGTGTCCGAGGGGGCCGTGGTGTTCGTCACGGCCGTCCCCGCGGTGCCGTCGGTGGCGGAGGGCGCACCTGCGCCGGCCTCGGTGGTCGTCATCGCGTCCTCCAGACGTAAACCGCTCATATACCCCTACTGGGTATATCGTACCGAACTTTCCTGGGTAGGGGGCCTGTGGCTGTTGACGTGAAACGGCCGCTGGACTGGACCACTGGGCAGCCCCCGTGCCGACCACTGTGCCCGATGGGCGACACTGGAGGACGGCCCGATAGCCGTGGCCGGATGATGCGCCTAGCATCAGCCTGACCGAAACCGATGCTTCCTGAGGACCACACGTGCGATTTCGTCTGACCCCCCGGGAGACGAGCTTCTACGACATGTTCGCCGCATCCGCGGACAACATCGTCACGGGCTCGAAACTCCTGATGGAACTGCTCGGGGCGGACACCGCCGGCCGGGCCGAGATCGCCGAGCGTATGCGGGCCGCGGAACACGCAGGTGACGATGCCACGCATGCGATCTTCCACCAGCTGAACTCCTCGTTCATCACGCCGTTCGACCGCGAGGACATCTACTCCCTCGCCTCGTCCCTCGACGACATCATGGACTTCATGGAGGAGGCCGTCGACCTGGTCGTCCTCTACAACGTCGAGGAACTGCCCAAGGGCGTCGAGCAGCAGATCGAGGTGCTGTCGCGGGCGGCCGAACTCACGGCGGAGGCCATGCCGCACCTGCGGACCATGGAGAACCTCACCGAGTACTGGATCGAGGTCAACCGGCTGGAGAACCAGGCCGACCAGATCCACCGCAAGCTGCTGGCCCACCTCTTCAACGGCAAGTACGACGCCATCGAGGTGCTCAAGCTCAAGCAGATCGTGGATGTCCTGGAGGAAGCGGCAGACGCGTTCGAGCACGTGGCGAACACGGTGGAGACCATCGCGGTCAAGGAGTCCTGAGGCCCGTCCATGGACACCTTTGCTCTGGTCGTGACCATCGGGGTCGCGCTCTTCTTCACGTACACCAACGGCTTCCACGACTCGGCGAACGCGATCGCCACCTCCGTGTCGACGCGGGCGCTGACACCGCGGGCCGCGCTGGCCATGGCCGCTGTCATGAACCTTGCCGGCGCGTTCCTCGGTTCCGGGGTCGCCAAGACCGTCAGTGAGGGCCTGATCCAGACACCGGAGGGCTCGAAGGGGATGGGCATCCTCTTCGCCGCGCTGGTGGGTGCGATCACCTGGAACCTGATCACCTGGTACTTCGGCCTGCCCTCGTCCTCCTCGCACGCGCTGTTCGGCGGCATGGTGGGCGCGGCGCTGGCCGGCGGGACGACCGTGTACTGGGACGGGGTGCTGGAGAAGATCGTCATCCCGATGTTCGTGTCGCCCATCGTCGGGATGTGTGCCGGGTACCTGGTGATGACGGCGATCATGTGGATCTTCCGGCGCGCCAACCCGCACAAGGCCAAGCGGGGATTCCGTATCGCGCAGACCGTCTCGGCCGCGGGCATGGCGCTCGGGCACGGTCTGCAGGACGCCCAGAAGACGATGGGCATCGTGGTGATGGCGCTGGTCATCGCCGATGTCGAGGACTACGGCGACCCCATCCCGGTGTGGGTGAAGGTCGTGTGCGCCGTGATGCTGTCGCTGGGGACGTACGCCGGCGGGTGGCGGATCATGCGGACACTGGGGCGGAAGATCATCGAGCTGGATCCGCCGCAGGGGTTCGCGGCCGAGACGACCGGCGCGTCGATCATGTTCGTCACCGCCTTCCTCTTCAAGGCGCCGATCTCGACGACCCATGTGATCACCTCGGCGATCATGGGCGTGGGCGCGACGAAGCGGGTGAACGCCGTGCGGTGGGGCGTGGCCAAGAACATCGTCCTGGGGTGGTTCATCACGATGCCGGCGGCGGCCGTCGTCGCGGCGTGCTCGTTCTGGATCGTCAATCTGGCCTTCCTGTAGATCACTTCCCTAGTAGGGTGCATCCGTTCGGAATTCAAGTGTTCGAGCCAGCACTCGTATGGGGGAAACATGAGTCTTGTCCGCAAGCGTTTCGGCTATGTCGCCGGGATGGCGGCCGCCGCGACGGCGTCCGTCGTCCTCGCGGCGAGCCCGGCCGCGGCCCGGGAGTACTCGAAGTCCACCGTGGCGTCCAACGGATTCGCCACGGCGGCCGGCCACATCGTCTTCGAGACGTACGGCGACCGCTTCCGTGTCTGTGACAACTGGAGCGACTCGGCCGGCGTCGTCGGCTACTGGAAGACCGGCAGCGGCGTGGTCCACTCGCTCTACAACGGCAAGGGCTTTGCCACCTGCGAGTACGCCAACGAGCAGCTGGCCGAGGACATCTACGTCAGCATCAAGGTCTGCATCCGCGACAACGGCAACGACGTCCAGGGCACGTGCAGTTCCTGGCGGGACGTCTTCAACCCGAGCGGCGAGACCGGGCCGTGAAAAACGGGCCCGCCCCCCGGGAGCCGGGGGGCGGGCCCTTTTTCGTCCTCGCGGTGGCACCGCCATGCAGCACCGCGAGGGGTTCACATCGCCGGGCGCCGGCTCAGCCGAAGCGGCCCGAGATGTAGTCCTCCGTGGCCTGGACCGACGGGTTGGAGAAGATGCGCTCCGTGTCGTCGATCTCTATGAGCTTGCCGGGCTGGCCGACCGCCGCCAGGTTGAAGAAGGCGGTGCGGTCGGAGACGCGGGCGGCCTGCTGCATGTTGTGCGTCACGATGACGATCGTGAAGCGCTCCTTCAGCTCGCCGATCAGGTCCTCGATCGCCAGGGTCGAGATGGGGTCCAGGGCCGAGCAGGGCTCGTCCATCAGCAGGACCTTGGGCTCCACCGCGATCGCCCGCGCGATGCACAGACGCTGCTGCTGGCCGCCCGACAGGCCCGAGCCGGGCTTGTTGAGGCGGTCCTTGACCTCGTTCCAGAGGTTCGCGCCCTTCAGGGACCGCTCGACGATGTCCTGAAGCTCGCTCTTCTTGTAGTTGCCGTTCAGGCGCAGGCCCGCCGCCACGTTGTCGAAGATCGACATGGTGGGGAAGGGGTTCGGGCGCTGGAAGACCATGCCGATCTCCCGGCGCACGGACACCGGGTCGACCCCGGCGCCGTACAGGTCCTCGTCGTCCAGCAGCACCTTGCCCTCGACCCGGCCGCCGGAGGTGACCTCGTGCATACGGTTCAGGGTGCGCAGGAATGTCGACTTGCCGCATCCGGAGGGGCCGATGAAGGCCGTCACCGAGCGGGGCTCGACCGTCATCGAGATGTCTTCGATCGCCTTGTGGGAGCCGTAGTAGGCGGTGAGCCCGCTTACGTCGATTCGCTTGGCCATGTCTGCTTCACTTCCAGAAATTCTGATCGGTCGCTGTGGGTGCCCCGCCGGGCGGAGCCGGAAATCGTCGCCTCAGCGACCGGTCTTCGGGGCCTTCCAGCGGGCGATGCCCCGGGCCACCAGGTTGAGGATCATCACGAAGGCGATCAGGGTGAGCGACGCGGCCCACGCACGGTCGTACGCCGCCGGGGAACCGGCGCTGTTCGCGTACTGCTGATAGATGTACAGCGGCAGTGACGCCTGCGCACCCTCGAAGGGGTTGGCGTTGATGAACGCGTTGCCGAACACCAGCAGCAGCACCGGGGCCGTCTCACCGGTGATACGGGCGACCGCCAGCATGATGCCGGTCGTGATACCGCCGATGGAGGTCGGTACGACCACCTTCAGGATGGTGCGCCACTTCGGGACGCCGAGCGCCAGGGACGCCTCGCGCAGCTCGTTCGGGACGAGCTTGAGCATCTCCTCCGTGGAGCGGACGACCACCGGCATCATCAGGATCGCGAGCGCGAGCGAGCCGGCGAAGCCGAAGGGCTGCATCTCCAGCATCAGCATGAGGCTGAGGATGAACAGACCCGCGACGATCGACGGGATGCCGGTCATGACGTCGACGAAGAAGGTGATGGCCCGGGCGAGATTCCCGCGGCCGTACTCCACCAGGTAGATCGCGGTCAGCACACCGATCGGCGCGGCGATCAGGGTGGCGAGGCCGACCTGCTCCAGGGTGCCGAGGATGGCGTGGTAGATGCCACCGCCCGGCTCGGAGTCGGCGACCACGCCCATGGAGTGGGTCAGGAAGTAGACGTCGAGGACCTTCACGCCGCGCTTGACCGTCTCCCAGATCAGGGAGACCAGCGGGACGACGGCGAGCAGGAAGGCCACCCACACCAGCGAGGTGGCGATGCGGTCCTTGGCCTGGCGGGGACCCTCGACGCGGGAGGCGATGACGTACGTGCCGAAGACGAACAGGAGACCGGCGATCAGCCCCCACTGGACGCGGCTGTGCAGGCCGGCGGCCAGGCCGACGCCCACGGCCACGGCGGCCGAGCCGGCCGCGATCGCGTACGGCGCCCACTTGGGCAGGCGGGCACCCTTGAGGGTGCTGACGGTGGCGGCGGTGCTCATGCGTTGGCCCCCGAGTACTCCTTGCGGCGGGCGATGATCGCGCGGGCCGCGCCGTTGACCAGCAGGGTGATGACGAACAGGACGAGGCCGGAGGCGATCAGGGCGTCCCGGCCGAACTCGGTCGCCTCACCGAACTTGCTGGCGATGTTCTGGGCGAAGGTGCCGCCGCCCGGGTTGAGCAGGCTGGCGTGGATGTCGAAGTCCGGCGAGAGCACCGTGGCCACGGCCATCGTCTCGCCGAGGGCGCGGCCGAGGCCGAGCATCGAGGCGGAGATCACGCCGGAGCGGCCGAAGGGGAGGACCGCCATGCGGATGACCTCCCAGCGGGTGGCGCCGAGCGCCAGGGCCGCCTCCTCGTGCATCTGCGGTACCTGCCGGAAGACCTCGCGGCTCACGTTGGTGATGATCGGCAGGATCATGATCGCGAGCAGGACGCCGACGGTGAGCATCGAGCGGGGGGCGCCGCTGTCCCAGGAGAACACGCCGGTCCAGCCGAGGTAGCTGTCCAGCCAGCCGAACAGGCCGTCCATGTGCGGGACGAGGATCAGGGCGCCCCACAAGCCGTAGACGATGGACGGCACGGCGGCGAGCAGGTCGATGACGTAGGCGATCGTGCCGCCGAGCTTGCGCGGCGCGTAGTGCGTGATGAACAGCGCGATGGCGACGGCGATCGGGACCGCGATGACCATGGCGATGACCGAGGAGACGATCGTGCCGTAGACCAGGACCGCGATGCCGAACTTCGGCGGCACCGCGCTGGTGTTCCACTCGAAGGCGGTGAGGAAGTTCGCCTCGTCCTTGCTGATCGCGAGGCTCGCGCGGTAGGTGAGGAAGACCGCGATGGCGGCCATGATCACCAGCAGGAAGATGCCCGACCCACGGGAGAGACCGAGGAAGATCCGGTCACCGGGTCGGGTGGCGCCCCGGGCGGCACGCTTCTGCTCGGTCGGCGAGGGCTCGGGGACGGGTGGAGGAGCTTGGATGTTCTTCGTCGATATGTCCATCGGGTTCTCCGGTCTGCGGAGCCGCATGCGGTCTGCGGCGGCTCGGAGGAGCCGTGCGGGTGACACGGCTCCGGGCGGCGGTGCACCGGAAGGTGCGGTCCGGTCCGGGTCACTGGGGCCCGGACCGGACCGCACCCAGGTCAGTTCAGGCCCTCGATGGTCTTGCGGACCTCGGAGATGATCTCCGCGGGCATCGGGGCGTAGTCGTTCTCGGTGAGGATCTTCTGGCCGTCCTCGGAGGCGATGTAGCGCAGGAACGCCTTGGTACCGGGCAGGGTCTCGGCCTTGTTGCCCTTGTCGCAGACGATCTCGTAGGTCACCAGGGTGATCGGGTAGGCGCCCTCGGCCTTGGTGGCGTAGTCCAGCTCCAGCGCCATGTCCTTGCCGGTGCCGACGCGCTTGGCGGCGGCGATCATCTTGGTGGCGTTGGCGACGTTGGCCTCGACCGGCTCGGCGGCACCCGTGTCGATGCTGACGGCCTTGATGCCGTCCTTGGCGTACGACAGCTCCATGTAGCTGATGGCGCCGGCGGTCTGCTTGACCTGCTGGGCGACACCGGAGGAGCCGGAGGCGGACTGGCCGCCCTTGGCCTGCCAGGCCTTGCCGCCCTCGTAGGGCCACTCGGACTTGGCGGTGGCGATCAGGTACTTGGTGAAGTTGTCCGTGGTGCCGGACTCGTCGGAGCGGTGGAACGCCTGGATCTTCAGGTCGGGAAGCTTGACGCCGGGGTTCAGCTTCGCGATCGCCGGGTCGTTCCAGTTCTTGATCTTGTCGTTGAAGATCTTGGCGAGGGTCGGCGCGTCCAGGACGAGCTTGTCGACGCCCGGGACGTTGTAGCCGACCGCGATCGGGCCGCCGACCATGGGCAGGTCGATGCCCTGACCGTTGGAGCAGACCTTCTTGGAGGCGGCGATCTCCTCCTCGTCCAGGGCGGAGTCGGAACCGGCGAAGGCGACCTGGCCCTGCGTGAAGGCGGTGACACCGGCGCCGGAGCCGCCGCCCTTGTAGTTGATCTGGACGTTCTTGCAGGCGGCGGTGAACTGCTTGACCCAGGCGTCGATGGCGTTCTTCTGCGCGGAAGAGCCGTCGGCGAGCAGCTGGCCCTGGGCGTCGTCGCACTTGATGTTGCCGGCCGCGGCGGTGGACGTGCCGCTGCCGCCGTTGGTGCCGGTTTCGTCGGAGCCGCACGCCGTGAGGGCCAGGGCGCCGGAGACGGCGAGAGCGCCGAGAGCGAGTGCCCGCCGGTTCTTGCGCTGAAGCTTCACTTGAGGGAGTTCCTTCCAGGAGCCGCCGTCCTGAATTCGGCGGCGTGCGAAGAATGGGTGGTGCGGACGTCCCCCCGGGGCGCGGTCCGCACCGCGTAAGGCTGAAATTAGGCAGATCAGGTGAAGCGGCCGATTGGCGTAAATGAACGAGGGGTGAACCCCTGGGGACGGTGCGGTGAGGTCACGGAACGCTCACGTCGAGGACACGGGTACATCCCGAGACTTTGTGCGATGTGCCGGTGCTCAGGCGAGGTGCAGCGACTCGAGCAAGGCGTCCACGAGGGTGCGGTCCCTCGGCTGGGTCAGCCGGCGCCGGGCGGCCGCGGGGGAGAGCCACCGTATGCGGTCCACCTCCGGGCCCGGGGTGAAGGTGCCCGGCCCCGCCTCGGCGGCCCAGTAGCGGACCTCCTTGGGGCGGTCGTTCGCCACGTACCGCACGGTCGGCAGCTCGGCGCCGGGGCGGGCGGTGTGCCCCGTCTCCTCCGTCACCTCGCGCAGGGCCCCCTCCAAGGGGTCCTCGCCGCGTTTCAGCTTGCCCTTGGGGTGTGACCAGTCGTCGTACTTCGGCCGATGGATGAGGCATATCTCCACCTCACCGCCGGCCGGGGAGCGGCGCCACAGGACGCAGCCGGCCGCGCGGACGGTGAGGTCCTTCGCTTGTGTCACCGGTATGCCTCCTTCCTGGGATGCCCGCCTTCCGGTCAGCGCCTCCGTCTCAGGACGTGCCCACGGTCTGCATCTGCCAGGACTGCTGGAAGGCGAACCGCGCCGCCTCCACCTCGTGCCGCTGATCGGCGTGCAGCACTCCCAGGGCGTACGCCGTCGCCGGGGCGATCCGCGGCGTGCGGGCCGCCTGGGCCGCGGCGGCCGCCGCCTCGGAGGCGTCGCGGTGCCGGTCGAGGGACTGACCGGCCGCCAGCAACCGTACGTCCACCGAGGCGTCGCCGCCGTGGAGGGCCTCGCGGGCGTAGCGGTGCAGGCGCAGCAGCAGACGGACCTGGTGCCAGGGCGCGTCCTGCGGGTGCGGGGCCGGATCCGGGGAGAGGCCGTGGATGAGGGCCTCCGCGTTGTAGGGGTGGCCCGCGGTCACCAGGGGGAGCGCGGCGACGGCGTCGGTGAGGCGTTCCTCGGCGGCGACAGCGAGGGGGCGCAGGTCGGCGGTGGCCGCGGCGGCGGTGAGGGGGACCTCGCTGGCCAGTAAGGCGATGCCGTCGGCCACGGCGTGGAAACGGCTGCTGCCGAGGGCCTGGAGTGCGGTGCTGTGCGCCCGGGTCCGGGCGAGGGTGAGCTGGCGTTCGAGGAGCGCGCCCGCTTTGGCGGCGCCGACCGTGAGGTTGCCCCGGTCGGGGGCGGGCGCCGGGGCGGGCGGGCCGGCGTGCGACGGTGCCGCTTTCCGCAGGGCGGGTGCGGCCCCGGCGACACGACCGTCCGCGGCCGGGTCCGGCGCGTCGGACGCGGTTCGGGACGGACTGCCCGCGGCGGCGCCGAGCGGGCCGTCGGCCGCGGTCCCGGCTGCGCGCGCCGAGTGGACGCCCGCCGCCGAGTCACCGGCCGGCGTCCCCCCCGCGATCCCCGTGCCCGCCTGCGCCGGGAAGACCGGTGCCCCCGACAACCGGTGCAGCGCCAGCAGCAGGCGGTCCAGGCGGGCCGCGTACGCGTGTTCCATGGCGAGGGTTCCCGAGAGCCAGGCCAGTTCCGGGCGGATGGCCTCCGACCAGTCGGGGTCCAGCAGGGAGCGGAAGGTGTGCAGGCTGGCGCTGATGCGGCGGGCCGAGCGGCGCAGGGCCCGGGCCGCGTCGACGGAGTCCACCGAGCCGCTGCCCGCCGGCCGGGACTTCGCCCGGGCGAGGGCGCCCCCGTCGCCGCCGGTCTCCCGGTGCAGGCGCAGGGCTCGGAGGAACTCCGTGGCCTGGGCGCGCAGGTAGCCCGCGAGGGCGTCCCCGGTCACCGCCCCGGCCACGGGGTCCGTCGGGTCAAGGTGTTGCTGTGCCACGCCGGCGCCTCCGGGCGTCTATGAGCATCTCCTGGACGTTGCGCAGGGGCTGCCCGTCCACGTCCGTCGCGTGCCGGGTCCACTCGCCCTCCGGCCCCAGGTGCCAGGACGCGGTGGAGTCGGACATACCGGTCTCCATGAGCCGGTTCAGCGCGGCGCGGTGGGCGGGGTCGGTGACCCTGACCAGTGCTTCTATACGGCGGTCGAGGTTGCGGTGCATCATGTCGGCGCTGCCGATCCACACCTCGGGTTCGCCGCCGTTGCCGAAGGCGAAGACCCGGGAGTGTTCGAGGAAGCGGCCGAGGACCGAGCGGACGCGGACGTTCTCCGACAGCCCCGGCACGCCCGGGCGGACCGCGCAGATGCCGCGGACCCAGATGTCGACCGGCACGCCCGCCTGGGACGCGCCGTAGCAGGCGTCGATGAGCGCCTCGTCGACGATCGAGTTGACCTTGATGCGGACGTAGGCGGGACGCCCGGCACGGTGGTGCTGGACCTCCTTGTTGATCCGCGAGATCAGGCCGTCGCGCAGGGATTTGGGCGCGACCAGCAGACGCCGGTACGTCTCGCGGCGCGAGTAGCCCGACAGCCGGTTGAACAGGTCGGACAGGTCCGCGCCGACCTGCGGGTCGGCCGTCAGCAGGCCCAGGTCCTCGTACAGCCGTGCCGTCTTCGGGTGGTAGTTGCCGGTGCCGACGTGGCTGTAGCGCCGGAGCGTTTCGCCTTCCTGGCGGACCACCAGCGACAGCTTGCAGTGGGTCTTCAGGCCGACGAGGCCGTACACCACATGGCAGCCCGCCTCCTCCAGCTTGCGCGCCCACTTGATGTTGGCGTGCTCGTCGAACCGGGCCTTGATCTCGACCAGGACGAGCACCTGCTTGCCGGCCTCGGCGGCGTCGATGAGCGCGTTGACTATGGGGGAGTCGCCGGACGTCCGGTACAGGGTCTGCTTGATCGCGAGGACGTCCGGGTCGTCTGCCGCCTGCTCCAGGAACGCCTGCACGGAGGTGGAGAAGGAGTCGTACGGGTGGTGCAGCAGGACGTCCCGGTTGCGCAGCGCGGCGAAGATGTCCGGCGCCGACGCGGACTCCACCTCGGCGAGGTCGCGGTGGGTGCCGGCGACGAACTTCGGGTACTTCAGCTCGGGCCGGTCGATGGAGGCGATGCGGAACAGACCGGTGAGGTCGAGGGGGCCGGTCAGCGGGTAGACCTCGGCCTCGCTGATCTTCAGCTCGCGCACCAGCAGGTCCAGGACCTCCTGGTTGATGTTCTCCTCGACCTCCAGGCGCACCGGCGGCCCGAAGCGGCGCCGCATGAGCTCCTTCTCCAGGGCCTGGAGCAGGTTCTCGGCGTCGTCCTCCTCCACCTCCAGGTCCTCGTTGCGGGTGACCCGGAAGGCGTGGTGCTCCAGGACCTCCATGCCCGGGAACAGCTCCTCCAGGTGCGCGGCGATGACGTCCTCCAGCGGGACGTACCGGCCGGGGGAGGCCTCCAGGAAGCGGGAGAGCAGCGGGGGCACCTTGACGCGGGCGAAGTGGGGCGTGCCGGTGACGGGGTTCCGTACCCGCACGGCCAGGTTCAGGGACAGGCCGGAGATGTACGGGAACGGGTGCGCCGGGTCGACCGCCAGCGGGGTCAGGACCGGGAAGATCTGGTGCCGGAACAGGGTGAACAGGCGGGCCTGCTCCTTCTCCTGCAGTTCGTTCCAGCGGACCAGGTGGATGCCCTCCTCCGCGAGGGCGGGAGCCACGTCCTCGTGGTAGCACGCGGCGTGCCGGGCCATCAGCTCGCGGGAGCGGGCCCAGATCATCTCCAGGACCTCGCGGGGCTGGAGGCCGGAGGCGGAGCGGGTGGCGACACCGGTCGCGATACGGCGCTTCAGACCGGCCACGCGGACCATGAAGAACTCGTCCAGGTTGCTGGCGAAGATCGCCAGGAAGTTCGCCCGTTCGAGCAGCGGGGTGTTCGGGTCCTCGGCGAGTTCGAGGACGCGCTCGTTGAACGCGAGCCAGCTGCGCTCCCGGTCCAGGAAGCGGCCCTGGGGCAGCTGGACGCCCGCGATCTCGGTGACCTCGTACGCGTCGAGGTCGGCGTCGATGTCGGGTTCCAGCTCGGAGACGACCGCCGAGGAGACCGTGTGCGGGCGGTGTGCCGCTATGGAGCCCACGGAGGGCTGCGCGTGCTGGACGTTCGCCTGGGCGTTTGTGGACTGGCTCATGTGCCCATTGTTCCGCGCGTCGAGGCTTACGGGCGCGTCGGAACGGGCGGGCGGGAGCGTGGTGGCGAGGCGTCGGGCGTACCCGTTGGTCGCGCTCCCCTCCGTGGACGGCGAAGGCTCTGGCACGGCGGGCGTCATTGGCCGAGCGTCGCAAGCCTGTCTGAACCGTTGGTTACGGAGACATGGCGTGTGGGATAGCGGGGGGCGGCCCGCAAAGGTTCACCGGGTGGCCGGCCGCCGCGGCCGCACGTCCCTCCCCCCGTGGAGGGACGTGCGGCGGGTCTCACGGGGTGCGGCGGCGCAGGACGGCGAAGGCGGTGACCGTCGCGGCGGCGGCTACGGCGAGGAGGATGCCGGTCTCGACGTACTGGAGCGGCCAGAAGTGGGACTCGGGGTGGTACGTCACCCGGGTCTCGCTCTGCCAGTGCGTCTGCCAGGCCGAGCGCGGCAGCTCGAACTCGGTCTTCTCGACACGGGTGACCGTCGGCCACAGGTCCTCGCGGAAGCGTTCCAGCACGGTGTGGAGGACCAGGGCGGCGGTGAAGCCCGCGCCCGCGGCGGGCAGCGCCCGGCGGCACAGCAGTCCGGCGAGGGCGCCGAGGGCGAGTCCGGCCAGCGCGTGGGCGACGGCGGTCGGCCCGAGGCTGATGTAGACCTCCGGGAAGTACCAGTCGCCGGCCAGGCTGGGGTCATCCTGCCGCGTCGACAGGTACAGCAGCACGAGCCCGCCGATGCCGACGGTGAGCAGGACGGCCGGGACGGCGAGCTTGGCGGCCAGCCAGCGGGCCGGGGAGACCGACTGGACCCAGGTCAGCCGGGCGGTGCCGTTCTCCAGTTCGCGTCCGATGAGCGCCCCGCCCGCCCAGGCGGCCACGGGGAGGACCGTGTACGACAGGGCCGCGGCGATCAGCGCGATGAAGGCGCGGTACGTGTCGTCGGCGGTGATCGCGTGGACGGAGGCGCAGGAGGGCAGGCCGTCGGCGGCGACCGGCATGGCGCACGCGCTCAGCCCCCGGCGTGCCTCGTCGCCGATGGCGTACATCCAGATCAGGACGGCCACGGCGGCGGCCAGCGCCAGCGCCAGGAAGACCAGGGCCGTGCGGTGCACCCGCAGCACGGCCCAGACCAGGCCGCTCGGCCCGCGCGGGGTTCGGGCGGCCGGAGCCGCCGTGGCGGAGAGCGCGGTGGTCATACGGCGGCTCCGGTACGGCGCTTCAGCATCCGGAAGGCGAGCAGGACCGTCAGGGCCGCGACGGCGAGGACGATGCCGGTCTCCACCAGCTGGAGGGGCCAGAAGTGGGAGGACGGGTGGTAGTCGCGGTAGAAGCCGACGATGTCGTGCTCGGCGAGGCACTTGGTGTCGTCGACGCAGATGGGGTCCGGCACGCGGGCGCCGGTGGAGGTGAGGGCGCCCTCGTCGACGACCATGCCGATGTACGGCGGGTACTCGTGCTTGTCGGTGAGCGTCGCCAGTGGCCACAGGTACGGGCGCAGGGTGCCGAGCACGGTCGTGATGAGCGCCAGGCCGATGACCGCCAGGCCGAGCGCGGGCAGGGCGCGGCGCTGGAGCAGACCCGCCAGGACGCCGACGGCGAGGCCGAGAAGGGCGTAGGAGACGCCGACGGTGCCGTTGGCTTCGAAGGCGGTGCCCTGGTACCAGCTCCGCGAGCCCATCGCCGCCCGCAGCTGACCGTCCGCCGACCACAGCGTGCGGTGCAGCAGCGTGAGCACGAGCATGCCGGTGGTGAGGAGGGCGGCCGGGACGGCGAGCTTGGCGGCCAGCCAGCGGGCCGGCGTGACCGACTGCGTCCACGCCAACTGGGCGGTACCGCTCTCCAGTTCACGTCCGATGAGCGCGGCGCCCGCCCAGGCGGCGGTGAGGAAGGGAGCGAGGCCGAGGAGTCCGGCGCCGATGCCGACGGCCGTGTCGTACATGTCGTAGGCGGGGCCCAGGGCGTCGCAGCCCAGGCCGGGATCGTTCGTGTCGCAGTGCAGGGTGCGGTACTCGGCCCAGGCGGCGTCCGCTCCCGGACCGTACGCCCACAGCAGGGCACCGGCGGCCACGACCACCAGCATCACCCAGAACCACAGTGCCGAGCGGTGCACCCGCAGCAGCGTCCAGAGCAGTCCGCGCGGCCCCCGGGAGGGCTCGGCGGTGGTGGACCTCTCCAGCGTCAGGGCGGTCATGCGGCGGCCTCCTGGACACCGTCGAAGCGCAGGGCCGGTGCCTCGGGAGCGCGCAGGTGCGCCAGGACCAGTTCCTCCAGGGTCGGTGGTGAGGCCTGCCAGGTGTCGCCGAGGGGGCCCGCGGGGCGGATCAGCGCCGTGAGCTGACGTCCCGTGGTGCGGGACTCGATCACGGTGTGCGGGGCGAGCGGTGTCTCGGCGCGGGCCTTGACGAGCCGGTGTGCGGCGAGCAGGTCGTCCAGCGGGCCGGCGAGGCGGACCCGGCCGGAGCCGAGCAGCAGGAGGTGGTCGCAGGCGCCGTCCAGTTCGGCGACGACGTGCGAGGACATGACAACCGTGGTGCCGCGCTCGGCGGCGTCGGCCATGAGCGTGGCCATCAGCTGGTGCCGGGCGAGGGGGTCCAGGTCGGCCATGGGCTCGTCCAGGAGCAGCACTTCGGGGCGCTTGCCGAGGGCGAGGGCGAGGGCGACGCGGGTGCGCTGGCCGCCGGAGAGCGTGCGGATCTTGGCGTGGGGGTCGAGTTCGCCCTCGGCGACGATCCGCTCGGCGGTCCGGGTGTCCCAGCCGCGGGGGTTGAGCTCGCGGCCGAAGCGCAGGGTGTCGGCGACGGTGAGCTGGGGGTGCAGGGGCTTGTCCTGGGCGACGTACGCCAGGCGCTCACGGGCGGCGGCGGGGGACCGGCCGAGGACGGTGATCGTGCCGTCGGTGGGCCGCAGCAGTCCGGCGGCCAGGGAGAGCAGGGTCGACTTGCCGGCGCCGTTCGGGCCGACGACCGCGCAGACCCGGCCCGTCGGCAACCGGAAGGCGCAGCCGTCCAGGGCCGGCCTGCGGCGCCCGAACCTCTTGCTCAGCGCCGCCGCCTCGATGGCGGTGTCGGTCATGAGTCGTCCCCCTTGAAGTGCGTGTCCAGTACGGAAGTGAAGAGCGCGTCCACGTCGTCGCGGTCCAGCCCGGCCTCGCGGGCCCGCACGGCCCAGGCGTCCAGCTCGGTGCGCAGCGGCGAGTCGGCCGGGGCGGTGCCCAGGGTGCGGCGGACGAAGGTGCCGAGTCCCCGTCGCGCCTCGACCAGGCCCTCGCGTTCCAGTTCGCGGTAGGCCTTGAGGACGGTGTTGGGGTTGATGGCGGTGGCCTCGACGACCTCGCGGGCCGTGGGCAGTTTGTCGCCCGGCTCCAACACGCCCAGGCGCAGCGCCTGTTTGGTCTGCTGGACGATCTGGACGTAGGTGGCGACGCCGGAGCGCCGGTCGATGCGGTACTCGACCACCCGTTCCACCACCCTTTCACTAATTGAGTAGTGAAAGGGTGGTGCAAAGAAAGGGGCGGCGTCAAGGCTGCCGCCCCTTAAGGAAGTTATGTGTGGATCGACATCCCGTTGTGGCCCGGTATGTCGCGTCCCCGGATACCGGGTCTCCGGTAGGTCAGGTCTCCGTGCGGTACATCAGGTCCGTCTCGTACGTGGTGAACCCCAGCCGCTCGTACACCGACACCGCCGCCTTGTTGTCGGCGTCGACGTACAGCATCGCCGTCGGCAGCCCCTGTGCGGCCAGGTGCCGCAGCCCGATCGTGGTCAGGGCCTTGCCCAGGCCCCCGCCCTGCTCGCCCGGCCGCACGCCGAGGACGTACACCTCGCCGAGCCCGTCGGCCGCGTGGACCTTCGTCCAGTGGAAGCCGACGAGTTCACCCCCGCGCTCCGCCAGGAAGAACCCGGCCGGGTCGAACCAGGGCTCGGCCTTGCGGTCGTCGAGGTCCCGCTGGGTGAGGGAGCCCTGCTCGGGGTGGTGCGCGAACGCCTCGGCGTTCACGGTGAGCCAGGCGGAGTCGTCCTGGCCGGGCACGAAGGCGCGCACCGTCACGCCCTCGGGGAGCACCGGGTCGGGCAGGTTCAGGTCGGCCAGGGAGCGGCGCATCTGGCGCAGTTCGCGGAACAGGGTGAGGCCGAGCACCTGGGAGAGGTGGCGGGCGGCGGCGTGGCCGCCGTGGGCCCACACCCGCAGCCGTTTGCCGGACGCGGCGAGCAGGGCCGAGCCAAGGGCGCGGCCGTGGCCGTGGCCGCGGTGCGAGGGGCGGACGACCAGTTCGGCGGCCGGCGCCTCCACCGGGTCGGTGTCCTCCAGCTGGGCGTAACCGACGAGTTCGCCCGCGACCGTCAGCAGCAGATGCGACACGCCCTCGCGCTCGCCGCCCCGCAGCTGCAGCCGGCCCTGCTCGGACACCGCCTGCTGCCCGTCGTTGCGGGCGGCCTCCGCGAGCAGTTCCAGTACGGCCTCGGTCTGCTCCGGGGAGAGCGCAAAGCGGGTCTCGATGGCGCGGGACGAGAGGGGGTGTGCGGTGTCGTCGCTGGTCATGCGTACGAGGGTAAGGGGCCGTCTGGTCAAAGTCCCGGCACAGAAGCAATCAACGTGTGACCTGAATCCCCTGTCGCGCTACGCGCGTTGACTCTAGGCTGCCGCCCGACGGGGCCATGTCACACCTAGACCGACAGGGGGGCGCATGCCAGCCACATCCCACCAGGACCACCGCAGACGCCGTACGTACGCGCTGATAGCGACCGCGGCGTCGCTCGCCACCGCGGGCGCGCTGGTCGCCGCCCTCCCCGGGGCGGCGACGGCGACGGAGAGCTCGGACCGGCACGGCGGCGGCCACTACTTCAGCCGCTACCAGGACGTGCAGCTGCTGTCCTTCAACGACCTGCACGGCAACCTGGAGCCGCCGGCCGGTTCCTCCGGCCGGGTCACCGAGCTCCAGCACGACGGCACCACGAAGACCATCGACGCGGGCGGCGTGGAGTACCTCGCCACGCACCTGCGCAAGGCCCGCGAGGGCAACAAGTACTCCATCACCGCGGCCGGCGGCGACATGGTCGGCGCCTCCCCGCTGATCTCGGGCCTCTTCCACGACGAGCCCACCATCGAGGCGCTGAACAAGCTCGACCTGGACGTCACCTCCGTCGGCAACCACGAGTTCGACGAGGGCGCCAAGGAACTGGCCCGCCTGCAGAAGGGCGGCTGCCACCCGACGGCCGGCTGCTACACGGACGAGGAGTTCGAGGGCGCCGACTTCCCGTACCTCGCCGCGAACGTCCTGAACGAGAAGACCGGCAAGCCGATCCTCAAGCCCTACTGGGTGTGGAAGAAGAAGGACGTCAAGGTCGGCTTCATCGGTGTGACCCTGGAGGACACACCGGGCGTCGTCTCGGCCGAGGGCGTCAAGGGCCTGAAGTTCAAGGACGAGGTCGAGACGATCAACAAGTACGCCAAGGTGCTCCAGAGCCAGGGCGTGAAGTCGATCGTCGCCCTGATCCACGAGGGCGGGGCCCCCGCCTCGACGTCGTACAACTACGACTGTGACGCGCCGGGCGCGGGCGACGGGATCTCCGGTCCGATCGTCGACATCGCCAAGAACATCACGCCGCAGGTCGACGCGCTGGTCACCGGCCACACGCACGCCGCGTACGCGTGCACGATCGCCGACCCGTCGGGCAAGCCGCGCACGGTCACGTCGGCCGCGGCCTTCGGCCGCCTCTACACCGACACCACGCTGACGTACGACCGCTTCACCGGCGACATCGCCCGTACGGCCGTGAAGTCGGCGAACCACGTGGTCACCCGGGACGTCCCCAAGGCGCCCGACATGACCGAGCTGATCAGCAAGTGGAACACCCTCGCGGCGCCCATCGGCAACCGCGCGATCGGCTACATCTCCGCCGACATCCCCAGCACCGGCACCGAGTCCCCGATGGGCGACCTGATCGCGGACGCGCAGCTCGCGCACGGCAAGGAGCTGGACCCGGAGACCGACCTGGCGCTGATGAACCCCGGCGGCATCCGGGCACCGCTGACCTACGCGGCCAAGGGCGCCGAGGGCGACGGTGTGGTGACGTACGCCGAGGGCTTCACCGTGCAGCCGTTCTCCAACACCGTGAACCTGCAGGACTTCACCGGCGCACAGCTGATCCAGGTGCTCAAGGAGCAGGTCAGCGGCACGAACGCGGCCTCGCCCAAGGTCCTGCAGGTGTCCTCGGGCCTGACCTACACCCTGGACCTGACGAAGACGGGTGCGGACCGGGTGGTGACCGACTCCATCAAGCTGAACGGCGAGGCCGTCAACCCGACGGCCACCTACCGCGTCGCCACGAACAGCTTCCTCGCGGGCGGCGGCGACGGTTTCCCGACGCTGGGTCAGGGCACGAACGACCTGGTCGGCTCCGACGACCTGACGGCGCTGGAGAAGTACCTGACGGCCAACTCCTCGGCGTCCGACCCGATCGCGCCGCCGGCGGCGAACCGGATCACCGTGGTGAAGTAGTTCGACGCGGGATTGCGTGAACCGGCGTGAACTAGATCGCAAACCCCCGGTACAGGTTGCGGGTGGGGGGCGTGCGCATGGTCGGATGGACCGATGCGTTCCCCCCACCACATAACGACGCATCCGTATACAAACCCATACGAGGAGCTCGCCGCACTGGACGACCGCCCGCTGGACGACGGCCCGCTGGACGAGTTCCTCCACGAGGACACGCGCGACGGGCCGGACGGGCCGGACGGGCCGGACGAGCGGGACGAGGCGGCGGCCCAGGACGATCCCTGGGCCCCGCCCAACCACCGCCGTAACGGCCGGCGCCGCCGGCGCGGTCGCTTCGCGGGGCTTCCCCTCGCCCTCAAGGCGGTGGTCGGCCTGCTCGTCCTCGCCGCCTTCCTCGCCCTGGGCGACCGCTGGGCCCTGCTGTACGCCGAGCGCAGAGCCGCGGACACCCTCAAGGACCGACTGCACCTGACGGCGGCCCCCGAAGTCGAGATCGGCGGCTTCCCCTTCCTCACCCAGGTCGCCGACGAGCGGCTGGACTCGGTGCGGGTCACCGTCCCCGACGTGGCCGCCGACCGGATCTCGCTCGCCCAGGTGACGGCGACGGCGAAGGACGTACGCCTGGACACCGACGGCCCGACCGAGGTGCGCGGCGCCGACGTCCCCCGCCTGGAGGGCGACGTCCTGCTCTCGTTCGCGGACCTGAACCGCGAACTCGGCGCCTCCCAGGTGACGTTCACCGGTGAGGGCGACGACCGCGTCCGGGCGCGCGGCACCCTGCCGGTCGCCGGACACGACCTGCGGCTGCGCGCCGAGGCCCGCATCGTGCGCGAGGGCGACCGCGGCATCGCGACCCACATCGCAGGCATGCGCCTGGACATCGGGGACCTGGCCACGTACCGCCCCGGCGCCCGCGCCTCCCAGGGTCTGCACCTGAGCCCCCGGTCGGCGGAGCGCCTCGCCGAGGAGACCCACAAGGCGAAGGCGCTGCTGTCGGTCCCCTCCGTGGTACGGCGTCTGGGCGTGCCCGACTCACTGGTGCGCGACGCCCTGCGCAGCGAGGCCAAGCTCACCGAGCTGACCGGCACCCCGCGTTTCGCCCAGCGGGCGATGAAGCTCAACCTCATCGACCTGGCCCTGGACCACCCCGAGCTCCTCAAGCGCCTCGGATTCGACCCGGCCCTCCTCGACGCCCTGCCCCGCCTCACCCGGCCGGTCCTGGCCGACCAGCTGTCCCTGGGCTTCCGCCTGCCCGAACCGCCGAGCGGTGAGCTGCGGTTGCGGGACGTGCGGGTGGAGGAGGACGGGATCAGGGTCCGCCTGGAGGGCGCGGGGCTCACCGTCGGCGGCAGGTGAGTGCCGTCCCCGGCCGAGGGACGTGAGGGCGAGCGGGTGCGGCAGGTGTCCGGGAGGACGGCCGCACCCGCTCGCCCCGCGGCGTCAGCACAGGCGGTGGACGCCCTGGGTCGTCAGTTCGTAGCGGGCGCCGACGATGGCCAGCTCGCCCGCGGCGACCTTCGCGGCGAGGTCCGGTTCCGCGGCGAGGCGGGCGCGGACGGCTCGTACGTTGGCGTCGATGGTCGAGTCGACGCGGGCGTCGCCCTCCTTGCCGCGGTCTATGTTCGGCGCTATCTGGTCGGCTATGTACTGGATGTGGGCAGGCAGCCGCTCGCCCGACCCGTCCGCCGCGACCGCGGCCTTCACCGCGCCGCAGGACTGGTGCCCGAGCACCACGACCAGCGGGATGTCCAGTTCGAGCACGCCGTAGGCGACGCTGCCCAGTACGGCCTCGTCCAGCACCTCACCGGCGGAGCGCACGGTCATCAGGTCGCCGAGGCCCTGGTCGAAGACCAGCTCCGGAGGGACACGGGAGTCGATGCAGCCGAGCACGACGGCGAAGGGGTGCTGACCGGACGTCAGGGCCTGACGCACGGCGGGCGACTCGTCGGGGTGCCGTTCACGGTAGCTGCGCCAGCGCCGGTTGCCGGCCGCCAGGGCCCGCAGGGCTTCCGCGGGGGTGCTGGGACGGTGGCGGGAGGCCGTGGTGGCCGGTGCGGCGGCGGCGGGGCCCGAGCCGAGGGCTGCGGTGGTTCCCAGCGCCGCGGCCCCGGTCAGCCCGGCCCGCAGCAGTGCGCGGCGGGCGAGCGAGGGGAAGGCGAACCGCTTGTGAGCGGAGGCGGCCGGCACGGGGCCGGCGGATCTGTCGGAGTTCACGAACTGGAACGTACGCTCGATGAAGCGGACGGCTGTTCACGTTGCCGAATCATGGCCGGGCGCGGAGAACTCATGATCGAGCGTTGGCATGCTCTTGGTGCTTTCCCGCGCCCGCCTTGACTCTTCCGGCTGTGACCGGGCTCAGGACGCCGTCGCTTGAAGGGCCCCGCGTGAGAGCCGCTACGGAATGTCCGGCGGAGCCGTAGGCGCACCCGGCAGCCGTACGGTCGCCACCGTGCCGCCGCCCTCCGCGCGCTCCAGGGTGACCTGGCCGCCGGCCTGCTCGACGGTCCGGGCCACGATCGACAGACCCAGTCCCGACCCCGGCAGCGCCCGCGCACTCGGCGAACGCCAGAAGCGGTCGAAGACGTAGGGGAGTTCGTCGGAGGGGATGCCGGGGCCGTGGTCGCGGACGGTGAGGACGCCGTCGTGCAGGGCGACCTCGATCGTGCCGCCCTCGGGGCTGAACTTCACCGCGTTGTCGAGGACGTTGACCACCGCGCGCTCCAGCGCCGCCGGTTCCGCGCGGACGTACCAGGGCCGGAGGTCGGCCGTGATCGTCAGCTCCGGGCCGCGGAGGCGGGCTCGGCGCAGCGCCGACTCCACCGTGTCCTCCAGCGAGATCACCTGAACGCGCTCACCGCGCTGGCCCTCCGAACGGGACAGTTCCTGCAAGCCACCGATGAGAGCCGCCAGTTCGGTCATCTGGGCCTTCACCGAGGCGAGCAGTGCCTTGCGGTCGGCTTCGGGGATCGGGCGGCCCGTCTCCTCGCTGCGGGTGAGGAGTTCGATGTTGGTGCGCAATGACGTCAGGGGGGTACGCAGCTCGTGGCCCGCGTCGGCGATGAGCTGCTGCTGGAGCTCGTGGGAACTGGCCAACGCCGATGTCATGGAGTTGAAGGAGCGGGACAGGCGCGCCACCTCGTCCTCGGCGTCGTCCTCGACGGGGATGCGGATGTTCAGGTCCTCGGTGCGGGCCACGTGCTCGACGGCCTCGGTGAGCTTGTCGACGGGACGCAGCCCCGCGCGGGCGACCGCGAGGCCGGCGGCACCGGCGCCGAGTACTCCCACGCCGGAGACGAGGAGAAGGATCAGGGCCAGTTCGTTGAGGGTGGCGTGGGTGCCCTTCAGAGGGGTCGCGAGCTGCAGGGCGACCCCTTGTGAATCGGCCTGGTCGACGCCCAGGTACACGGTCAGCACACGTACGGCGTCGCCGCCCTCGGTGGTGCCGTCGCGGAACATGCCCTCGCTGCTCTTCGCGTTCTCGATCACGGTCTTGTCGGAGTCGGTGACCTTGACCGTGCCCGGGGAGTTCGGGTCGACGCAGGGGGCGCCCTCCTCCTTGATCGCCTGGACGTAGTCGTTCCGTCCCGGGAACAGCTGGGTGTTCTCCTGCGGGGTCTGCGTGCACCTCTGCAGGAGCGCCGTGACCGTTCCGGGCCTGCGCGCCATGTCCTTCAGGTCGGAGTCGACCTGCTCGTACAGCTTCCCCTGCACGATGAACCAGCACGTCACCGAGACCGCGGCCACCGCGAACGCCACCGCCGCCGCCACCAGCAGCGCCAGCCGGGAGCGGATCGGCAGGGACCGGTACCGGCGCACTACACGCTTCACTCCGCCCCGCCCTGCCGCAGCACGTACCCCACGCCCCGGACCGTGTGCACGAGCCGTGGCTCGCCGCCCGCCTCGGTCTTGCGGCGCAGGTACATGACGTACACGTCCAGTGAGTTGGAGCTCGGCTCGAAGTCGAAGCCCCACACCGCCTTCAGGATCTGCTCCCGGGTGAGGACCTGCCGTGGATGCGCCATGAACATCTCCAGCAGCGTGAACTCGGTACGGGTCAGCTCCACCGGCCGCCCACCCCGTGTGACCTCCCGCGTGGCGAGGTCCATACGCAGGTCGGCGAAGGTGAGCGCCTCGTCGTCGTCCGCCGCGCTCGCCCCCGCCGCCGCGTACGAACTGCGGCGCAGCAGCGCGCGGACCCGGGCGAACAGCTCGTCCAGTTCGAAGGGCTTCACGAGGTAGTCGTCGGCGCCCGCGTCCAGTCCCGTCACGCGGTCACCGACCGTGTCACGGGCCGTCAGCATCAGGATCGGGGTCGTGTCGCCGGCGCCACGGATGCGGCGGGCCGCGGTCAGGCCGTCCATGCGGGGCATCTGGATGTCCAGGACCACCAGGTCGGGCCGGTAGGCGGACATCTTCTCCAGGGCGTCGGCACCGTCGACCGCGACCTCGGTGTCGTACCCCTCGAAGGCGAGGCTGCGCCGGAGCGCTTCGCGCACGGCCGGCTCGTCGTCGACGATCAGGATGCGCTGGGGGTCACGGTCGCCGTCGGCGGGGCTCATGGGCTCGGGATCCTCGGGTGTGGTGGGACGGGGACTGAGCGGCTGTACGCCTTCAGCCTCGCATGTTCGGCCTCGGCTTCTAGTTCTGCGCCCCCGACCGCAGCGTCGCCAGGTCGGACTTGACGGTGTCGATCGGGATGGCGAAGCCGAGGCCGACGCTGCCGGCGTCGGTGGAGCTCGAACCCGCCGGCGAGTACATCGCGGAGTTGATGCCGATGATGTTGCCGTTCATGTCGATCAGCGCACCGCCGGAGTTGCCGGGGTTCAGTGAGGCGTCGGTCTGCAGGGCCTTGTACGTCGTGGTGTCCGAGCCGGTGTCGCCGTTGAACTGGCGCCCGCCGAACTCGAACGGCCAGCCGCCGTCCGGCTGTTGCTGCCCCTCGTCCGTCGAGACGGTCACGTCGCGGTCGAGGGCCGAGACGATGCCGCTGGTGACGGTGCCGGTCAGGCCCTCGGGGGAGCCGATCGCCACGACCTGGTCGCCGACCTGCACCCGGCTGGAGTCGCCGAGGCCGGCCGCCTTGAGACCGGAGGCGTTCTCCAGTTTGATCAGCGCGAGGTCCTTCCTGCTGTCGGTGCCGACGACCTTGGCGGTGTACGACTTCCCGTCGCTGGTGGAGACCTTGATCTGCGAGGCGCCCGCGATGACGTGGTTGTTGGTGACGATCTCGCCGTCACCGGTGATGATCACACCGGAGCCGGTGGAGGACCCGGCGTTCGAGGCCGCGTTGATCTCGACGATGCTCGGACCGACCGCCTTGGCGACCCCGGCGACGGTGCCCTTCTGGCTGGCGGGGACGACGTTGGTGTTCGTGGTGCTGGAGCCGGCGACGGTGTCGTTGCCGGTCAGCTCCTGGATGCCGTAGGCCGTGCCGCCTCCGATCGCCGCGGCCACGATCGCCACGGCGGCGATGAGGGCGACGGGACCCCGGGTGCGGCGCCCGGCCCTGGGCGCCTGGGCGACGGGCTCGGTCAGGAGCGTGGTGGGCGTTCCGCCGCCCGCCTGGTGCACCGAGGGCCGGTACGCCGGCGGGGGCGGCCATTCCGGGTCGACGGGCGAGGAGGCGTGCTGCTCGGCGCCCTGGCGGGGGTTCTCGTGATCGCCGCTGCGGCGGAAGCTCTCGGTCATGGAAATGAGCTTGTCGCCCGTCCATGAGAGCTTCCTGAGTGCTGACTGAGAAGCCCGGCAGAAGCGCGTATGCCCGATGTAAAGGCCGTTTCGGCGGTAGGCGCCCGCCCCTCGGAGACCTCTCAGGAAAGCCGTCGGGACGGTGGCCCCGTCAGCCCTGCCGCTCTCAGGCGCACCCGCAGGACCGCCGGGTCACGAGCCGCGACGGGAACACCTTCAACCGCTCCCGCCGGGAGCCCGCGACGCGCAACCCGTCGTCGAGGACCAGGTCCACCGCGGCCCGAGCCATCGCCGACCGGTCCGACGCGATGGTCGTCAGCGGCGGGTCCGCCAGCGCCGCTTCCTTGATGTCGTCGAACCCGGCGACGGCCAGCTTCCCGGGCACGTCGATCCGCAGCTCACGAGCCGCGCGCAGCACACCGATCGCCTGGTCGTCGGTGGAGCAGAAGATCGCGGGCGGCCGGTCCGGCCCGGCGAGGATGTCCAGCGCTATGCGGTACGCGTCGTAGCGGTTGTACGGCGCCTCGAAGAGCCGTCCCTCGGTGGGGAGCCCGGCCTCGGCCATGGCCCGCCGCCAGCCCTCGACGTGGTCGGAGACCGGGTCGCCGACCGCCGGGGTCTCCGCGGTGCCGCCCATACAGGCGACGTACTCGTACCCGTGCTCCAGCAGGTGGCGGACGGCGAGCTGGGCGCCGCCCAGGTCGTCGGTGACGACGGCGACGTCGTCGATGGCCTCGGGCCGCTCGTGCAGCAGCACGACCCGGGCGTCCCAGGCCTCGATCTCGGCGGCGGCCAGGTCGTTCAGGGCGTGGGAGACGAGGATGAGTCCGGAGACCCGCATGCCGAGGAACGCCCGCAGATAGTGGACCTCGCGCTCGCCCACGTAGTCGGAGTTGCCGACGAGAACCATCTTGCCGCGCTCGGCGGCGGCCCACTCGACGGCGTGCGCCATCTCCCCGAAGAAGGGCTGGCGTGCGTCCGGCACGATCAGGCCTATGAGATCCGTGCGCCGCGAGGCCATCGCCTGCGCGACCCGGTCCGGACGGTAGCCCAGCTCCTTGATCGCGGCGAGGACACGCTCGCGCGTGGCCGGGGCGACCGGCCGGGGTCCGTTGTTGATGACATAACTGACGACGGCAGTGGAGGTCCCTGCCAGTCGCGCGACGTCATCCCGAGTCACCTTGGCCACGCGCGGAGTCTACGCGGATGGACCCGCTCTGGGCAGGGCGTGAAGGAGCTTGCCCGGCGCCCGGCCACGGCTTCGCTGTGCGAAAGCAACGCGGCCCCACCCCGCCGGAGCCCGCGCTAGGCGTCGGCGCGGACCTCGGCGCCGTCCAGGGCCGCCGTCTCGTCCGCATCGTCCGACTTTGAACGGCTTGCCTTGGCCTTGGCTTCGTCGGCGGCGCGATCGGCCTTCTCCGGCGTAACGAATCGATAACCGACGTTCCGGACGGTGCCGATGAGCGACTCGTGCTCGGGGCCGAGTTTCGCCCGCAGCCGTCGTACGTGCACGTCGACGGTCCGGGTGCCACCGAAGTAGTCGTAGCCCCACACCTCCTGGAGGAGCTGCGCCCGCGTGAAGACGCGGCCCGGGTGCTGGGCGAGGTACTTCAGGAGCTCGAACTCCTTGAAGGTGAGGTCGAGGACCCGGCCCTTGAGCTTGGCGGAGTAGGTCGCCTCGTCCACCGACAGGTCGCCGTTGCGGATCTCCATCGGGGAGTCGTCGTTGACGATCTGCTGGCGGCCCATGGCGAGCCGCAGCCGCGCCTCCACCTCGGCGGGACCCGCGGTGTCGAGCAGGACGTCGTCGATGCCCCAGTCGGCGGTGACGGCGGCGAGACCGCCCTCGGTGACGACGAGGACGAGGGGGCAGCCGGGCCCGGTCGAGCGCAGGAGCTGGCACAGGCTGCGGACCTGCGGGAGGTCGCGGCGTCCGTCGATCAGGATGACGTCGGCGCCCGGGGTGTCGACGAGTGCGGGGCCTTCGGCCGGAGCCACGCGCACGTTGTGCAGCAGCAGGCCGAGGGCGGGGAGCACCTCCGTCGACGGCTGGAGGGCATTGGTCAGGAGCAGCAGAGAACTCATACGTCTGGTTCCTCCTCGGTCCCTGCGAGGACATTGCGGTACGGAACTGCTCTGCGATCCCGAAGGCCCGTACACCTGCGGTTTCCCGCGTCGTATACAACGCTTCCGAAAGCACAAAAGGACCCGGGGGCAACGCTGCCCGAGTCCTCTGCCCAGCAGAATAGCCGACATGAGCGATGCTCCGGCAGGTCATGTGGCACGATCGACGGTTCGTCCGAACTGTGAGACATCCAGACGTACACCTATGCGGACGTTTCTGTACACCGACGACGGTGTGACCATCGATTCCGTATACGACCCGGGTGCGGTCGTATACGACGCCGACGACCCCTCGCGTCCACCTGCCCGTGATCTGGTGTTCGTTGTCGCCCACGGCTTCACCGGCCATGTGGACCGGCCGCATGTGCGCAGGGTGGCGCGGGCCCTCACCCGGCACGGAGCCGTCGTGACCTTCTCCTTCCGGGGGCACGGCGCCTCCGGCGGACGCTCCACCGTCGGTGACCGCGAGGTGCTGGACCTGGCGGCAGCGGTGCGCTGGGCCCGCGGGCTCGGGCACGCGCGCGTGGTGACCGTCGGGTTCTCCATGGGCGGCTCGGTGGTGCTGCGGCACGCGGCGCTGTACCGGCCGGACGCGGCGGGGAGCGTTCAGCAGCGCGCGGGGGCGCACGCGGACGCGGTGGTGTCGGTGAGTGCGCCTGCGCGCTGGTACTACCGGGGCACGCCCTACATGCGCCGCCTGCACTGGCTGGTGACCCGGCCCGAGGGGCGTCTGGTGGGCCGCTACGGATTCCGCACCCGGATCCACCACCGGCAGTGGGATCCGGTGCCGATGTCGCCGGTCGAGGCGGTGCCGCACATCGCGCCCGCTCCGCTGCTGATCGTGCACGGCGACCGGGACGGCTACTTCCCCCTCGACCACCCCAGGATGCTGGCCGCCGCGCCCGGTGACCAGGGCGAGCTCTGGCTGGAGCCCGGCATGGGGCACGCCGAGCACGCGGCCGGCGAGGAACTGCTGGACCGGATCGGGGACTGGGCCCTCGCGCAGGGCGGCTAGCCTGACGGGGTACACAGCCGATCGATCGAGGAACCTGATGCCCAAGGTCACGGTGCGCTACTGGGCCGCCGCGAAGGCCGCGGCCCAGATCGCCGAGGAGCCGTTCGAGGCGGCCACGCTCGCCGAGGCGCTGGACGCCGCCCGCGAGCGACACCCCGGTGAACTCGTGCGCGTCCTGCAGCGATGCTCGTTCCTCGTCGACGGCGATCCCGTGGGCACCCGCGCACATGAGACGGTACGGCTGGCCGACGGCGGCACGGTCGAGGTGCTCCCGCCGTTCGCAGGAGGGTGACGATGTCCGACCAGCCGTATCAGGGGTACGACGGGTACGACCCGTATCAGCAGCCCGCGCCGCAGGGGTGGCCCGGGCAGCAGGCGTACGACGATCCGCAGGCCGCCCAGCAGCACACGCAGCAGTGGCAGGGGCAGACCTGGGAGACCCAGGTGCAGCCGCCGGTCACACCGGCCGCGGCTGCGGAGACGTCGTATCTGCCCTCCCAGGGGGCGGGGGTGTACGGGTACGGGGACGCGGGGCACACCGGCCAGGCTCCCGGATATCAGGCAGCGGGCTGGGACGGCCCGGCTCATCCGCACGGCCACCAGCCGCAGCCGCAAGGCCGGCCCCAGGGCCACCAGGCGCAGCCGCAGCCGCAGGTTCAGCCCCAGGCCCAGCCGGCCCACGTCCAGCCGCAGGCCCCCGGGCCGGAGCCGGAAGCGGAGCCGGGCGACGGGTCCGGATACGGCCCGGCGACCCTCGCCGGCAACCCCCGCGTCACCGACGCCCAGCGGGCCCGGCTGGAGGGCCGGTCCCCGATCATCGAGCCGGGGATGCAGCCGGCCGCGCTCACGGCACTGCTCGGAGTGCTGCTCGCGTCGGCGGCAGCGGTCGGCTCGTACGCCCTGCTCGTTCCCCTCGTGGTCCTGCAGGCGGTGACGGCGGCGGGCTGGTTCCGGCTGAACGGCATGTGGCCCGCCCGGCAGGGCATCGCGCTGGCCTTCGCGGGCGCGCTGACGGCGGACGTGGCGCTGCTGGCGGCGGACCGCGCGCCGGCGGCGATCCTCGGCACGCTGGGCGTCTGGGTGCTGCTCGCCCTGGTGCTGCAACTGCGCTCGCACGCCGACCCGGACGAGCGGATGTACGGCCTGATGGCGACGGTCGCCTCGGCGGCGCTGTCCATCGTCGCGGCCGGGTACCTCGCGGCGGAGGCGGACGCGGCGATCGTGGGCGCGTTCGCGGTGGCGGTCTCGGTCCTGGCGCGGGCACTGCCGCTGCCGACGCCGGCCTCCGTGGTGGTCGCGTTGCTCGCGGCGGCCGGAGCCGGGGTCGCCGGAGGCGCGATGACGGGCGTGGGGGCGAGCGGGGCGCTGCTCGGCGCGGGAGCCGCGGTGTGCGCCCTGATCGGGCACCGGGTGGCGAGCTACGACTACCCGTCCCGTTTCGTCCACTTCACGGCCGGAGTCGCCCTGCCGCTGGCGTGTGCGGCGCCCGCGGTGTACCTGCTCGGGCGGGCGTTGGTCTGAGCCGGGTGCTGGCTCGTTACGGTCGTCCCTGTCACAGGTGATCGACAATCCGGTGGTCCCCCCTTGCCCCAGGGTTACCCTCGCGCTTGACGGCCGTCCGGTCGTCGGCGACCACGTCCTTGATGACCGTCGAGGTGGGGGGAACACCACAACATGCGCGCCCTTCGGATACTGCTGATCCTCGTCGTGATACTCGGCGGCCTCTTCGTGCTGGCCGACCGGCTCGCCGTCGGATTCGCCGAGGACGAAGCGGCCGGCAAGCTCCAGGCCAGCGAGAACCTCACCGCCACCCCCGAGGTGTCCATCAAGGGCTTCCCCTTCCTGACCCAGGTCGCGAGCGGCACGCTGGACGACGTCGAGGTCGGCATCAAGGACTACGAGGCGAGCGCCGGCGCCGAGGGCAGGACGATCCGGATCGACGACCTCACGGCGAACATGAAGGGCGTCGAGTTCTCCGGCGACTACAGCTCCGCCACCGCCGCCACCGCCACCGGCAGCGCGTCCGTGACCTACGCCGAGCTGCTGAAGGCCGCCAAGTCCGAGCCCACCCAGGTCGCCCCCGGCGTCACCGCGAACGTCATCGGCCTCTCCGACGGCGGCAACGGCAAGATCAAGGTCGCCGTCGAGGCCACGGTCCTCGGCAAGAAGCTGCCGAACCCGGTCTTCGTCCTCAGCTCGGTCACCGCCCAGGGCGACACGGTGAAGGTGAACGCCGACAACCTGCCGAAGTTCGCGGGTGCGGACCTCGCCGAGTCCCGGACCCGCGCGATCACCGACTTCGAGCAGAAGATCGACGGCCTTCCGGGTGGCATCGAGCTCGACCAGGTCCGGGCCGCGAAGAACGGCGTCGAGATCACGGTGAAGGGTTCGAACGTCCGCCTCGCCGGGTAGTACCGGACGGGACGAAAAGGGGCAGTCGCGTGGCGTCCGGACACCGATGTCCGACTGGCGAGACGGCGTAGTCCGCACCGTAGATGTGACCGCCGATGCACCGGCCGACGGGCCAGGCGCGGACGGCCCCGACGGTGATCCTTTCCCGTATGGCGGACGATCCTGTCTCAGCATGCGACACGCCGGTGACATGCTCGCCTGTCCGTCCCTACGATCGAGGTCATGAAGCGACAGGCGGATCTCACGAAGCGGCGGGCAGTAGACCTGTGCCGCGTTGCCGCCATGCTCTGTCGCACCTTCTGAGCGGACGCGTCCGGCGTAGCCCGGCGCCCGCATCCCAGCCGCCCTGCCCAGGGCACCCGTGCGCGCACCCCGGCCCGATCGCCGGTGCGAACCGCACCCCGCCTACACGCACGCCCCGCCGTAACTGCCCCGGAGGAGAAAGAGCATGAGCCGCAGCGACGTCCTGGTAGACGCCGACTGGCTGCAGGAGCACCTCGACGACGAGAACATCGCGATCGTGGAGGTGGACGAGGACACGTCCGCCTACGAGAAGAACCACATCAAGAACGCGATCCGCATCGACTGGACCAAGGACCTGCAGGACCCGGTCCGCCGTGACTTCGTCGACCAGGCAGGCTTCGAGAAGCTGCTGTCGGAGAAGGGCATCGCCAACGACACGCTGGTGATCCTGTACGGCGGCAACAACAACTGGTTCGCGTCCTACGCCTACTGGTACTTCAAGCTCTACGGCCACGAGAACGTCAAGCTCCTCGACGGCGGCCGCAAGAAGTGGGAGCTCGACGCCCGCGAACTGGTCGCCGGTGACGAGGTGCCGGAGCGCCCGAAGACCGACTACAAGGCCAAGCCGCAGGACACGTCGATCCGTGCCTTCCGCGACGACGTCGTGGCCGCCATCGGTTCGCAGAACCTGGTCGACGTCCGGTCCCCCGACGAGTTCTCCGGCAAGCTGCTCGCCCCGGCCCACCTGCCGCAGGAGCAGTCCCAGCGTCCGGGCCACGTCCCGTCCGCCCGCAACATCCCGTGGTCGAAGAACGCCAACGACGACGGCACCTTCAAGTCGGACGACGAGCTCAAGGAGCTCTACGCCGAGGAGCAGGTGGACCTGGCGAAGGACACCATCGCCTACTGCCGCATCGGTGAGCGCTCCGCGCTGACGTGGTTCGTGCTGCACGAGCTGCTCGGTGTGGAGAACGTCAAGAACTACGACGGCTCCTGGACCGAGTACGGCTCGCTCGTCGGTGTTCCGATCGAGCTCGGCGCCAACAAGTAAGCGACACGTCCCGAAAACCCCCGACCGGCCTTCCTTCCGGTCAGACCCCTTCTGGAGAAAGACATGTGTGGAGCGAAGGCCGGCGGCCCCGACGCCTCGACGATCAAGCCCGGTGAGACCACCATCCAGGGTCAGGTGACCCGCGACGGCGAGCCGGTGACGGGCTACGTCCGTCTGCTGGACTCGACCGGCGAGTTCACCGCGGAGGTCCCCACCTCCGCCACGGGCCAGTTCCGCTTCTACGCGGCCGAGGGCACCTGGACCGTGCGCGCTCTGGTGCCGGGCGGCACCGCCGACCGCACCGTCGTCGCCGAGAAGGGCGGCCTGGCGGAGGTCGCGATCGCGGTCTGACCGCCGAGCGCACGTGACGGCCGAGGGGCCGCACCTCATGGGTTGGACGCCCGAGGTGCGGCCCCTTTGGCGTGCACAGACCTACCCTGGAGGCATGTACGCGCGCCGGCGTCACCTCTACTTCGCCATGATGGGGACGTGCCTCACGCTCTTCGTCCTGGCCTGGGGCGTCGTACGCCTGTGGTCGGTGCCGGTGGCCGTGGGCATGTGCGTGGTCGCCATGGTCATCCCGCCCCTCGCGGCGATGGTCGCCAACCGCCGCGGCCCCGAGGACCGCTGGTGGGACGACCCCTCGGGCGATCCCCAGTCCGACGAGTGGTGGGACGAGCTGGACGGCAGGAAGGGCCCGCGGTGAGCGTCGGGATGCGGACGCGGGGGAGGGACCGGCGCGGGGTACGGGTCCTGGAGCCGTAGGCGCGACGACCGGCCCTGGGCCCTGTCGTCACATTCCCGTCTGCCCGGCGGCGTCTGGGCCTAGTAGACCAGCGCCTGAGCCCCGTCCCCCAGGGCCTCCTGCACGAAGACCTGCGCCCCGGCGATCCGTACGCCCTCGATGACGTCCTTCTCGGTGATGTCCCGGCGGGCCGCGCACTGGGTGCACAGGGTGACGCGGCCACCGGCCAGGAGCGAGTCGAGCAGGTCGGGCAGCGGGGCCGCGTGCGGGAGCTCGAACTCGGCGGCCCGGCCGGGCAGCGCGAACCAGGCGGACTCGCCGGTCAGCCACAGCGACACGTCCACGCCGCTGGCGACGGCCACCGCCGCCACCGTGAAGGCCTGCGAGCAGCGTTCGGGAGCGTCGGCCCCCGCCGTCACCTTGATCACCAGCTTCTTCGCCATGGCCGAATCGTAATCAACTCCTCTGCAACCCCGGGTGCGGGCCGGAGGTCTCCTGTGCGCACGCATACGGAATACGGGCTTCATATTGGGTGGGGGCGTTGTGGAAGGACCCGAAGAGATACGGGGGGCGGTCGACGCGCCGGTGGAACCGGTCGCGCCGGCCGCTTCCGGACCGCCGCCCCGAGCGCGGCGGCGTGGGCGTACGGCGATGCTGATCGCCGGTGCCGCGGTGCTGGGACTGGTGGCCGGGACGTGTGCCGGTTACCTGATCCAGGCGGACCGGGAGCCCACCAGGCTGCCCTCGCTGTCGCAGCCGGAGCTGACGCAGGCCGAGGGTGCGGCCCCCGAGCCGCTGTCGGCCGCGCGGGACCGGCACGTACGGACCGACGGCGATCTGCGCAAGCTGCTGCTGAAGAAGCCGCGCGGGGCGAAGAGCGCCGAGTGGCTGCGTGCCGCCGACGGCTGGCTGGACCTGGCCGACCACGCGCGTACGTTCAAAGAGCCGGACGCCGCCTTCGGTGAGCTGGTCAGCGACGAGTTCAGGCGCGCGGCGGTGGTCGGCTGGAAGACCGGCGACCTCGCGGTGGAGATCCGGCTGGTGCAGTTCCGGCAGGAGGAGTCCACCGCGGCCGCCGACATCACCGAGGACAACCAGTACTGGGCGGAGACCGAGGACGCCGACAGCTGGGCCGTTCCCGGCACCGGGGACGGTATGGCCTACGCCTACTCCGAACCCCGCTCCGAGCCCGGTTACGTGCCGCTGTACTCGGCGGAGGCGTTCGCGTGGCGCGGTGACGTCGCGATGCAGGTCTTCGCCTTCGACACGAAGCCGATCACCAAGAAGACGATCATGGGTCTGGCCGAGCGGCAGATGGAGCGGCTGTGAGCGAGAACGAGACGGGTGCCATCGACGTGCTCGGCTCCGGGGGCGAGCCGTCGGCCGTGCCGCCCGCCGAGAGGCGCAGGAAGCTGCGCCCGGGCCGTATCGGCGCCGTCGCCGGGGCCGTCCTGCTGGCCGGCGCGGTCGTCGCCGGGGTCGGGTACACCGTCGTGACGGTGCGGGACGCCGACCGGGACGCGGGAGCGCCGGTGTGGAAGTTCCCCGCGGACCGGCCCGACGAGAAGGTGCCGAGCGCCGAGGGGCTGGCCGGGATGCTCGTGCCGTACGGCACCGACGGCTGGGTGCGGGGTCCGGACCACGGCCGGTTCGGCTCGGACGCGCGGCTCACCGGGGCCGAGGCGACGGCCCTGAACAAGGAGTCGCTGCGCGACCTGCCCCGCTCGCAGCGGCGGCAGCTGGAGAAGCAGTCGAACAGGCTGCGCATCAAGGGCATGGTGATGCGGAGCTACTTCAGCGCGAACGGCAGCGGGCTCACCCAGGACGCCGCCGCCGGCATCTACTCCGTGAGCATCGTCCTCAGCCAGATGGAGAACCGGGCGGCCGTGCGGGACATGGCGACGTTCCAGAGCGGGTTCCTCGACGCCCTGGACTTCTTCCGCAAGGGCCCCGTGGTCAAGGGCCACAAGAACGCCAAGTGCTTCCTGGCGCCCAAGGAGGTCACCGAGGGCATCGACAGCATGTTCTGCTCCGCCTACGTCGGTGACGTCCTGGTCACCGCCACGGCGGACGGCGTCAGGCCACTCGACAGCAAGGGAGTCGCGATGCTGCTGAGCACCCAGCTCGACCGCATCGCCGAGCCGGGGGAGGCGGTATGAGCGAGCACCGGTCACAGAGCACCGAGCAGGCTGGTCCGGCGCCGGAGCCGACGGTGGTGCGGGCGCCCGCCGCGGCACCGGAGCCGACGGCACCGGCCGCCCCCGCCTCACTCGCGCCTTCAGCGCCTTCGGTCTCCGTTCAGCCCCCCGTCCAGGCGCCGCCCGTCCCCGTTCAGCCCCCCGTCCAGGCGCCGCCCCTCCCGCCCGCGCCCGGCAGGAAGGACCGCCGTGTCCTGCGCGCCGCGCTGCGGTGGACCGCTGCCGTCGTCGTCTTCGCGGCCGTCGGGGCCGGGACGGCGTACGGGATCGCCGGGATGGAGCGGACCGACGTGCCGGGGCTGCGGACCGAGTCGGACGGACGGTGGGACTTCCCGACGCTGCGCAAGCCGCCGCTGCCGTCCGGCAGCCCGCAGCCCTTCGCCGCGGAGAACGAGGCCGAGGCCCACTACGCCGACCTGCGCGCCCTGGTGCTGCCCGCGCCGGAGGGGGCCGAGGAGGATCCGGCGTTGCGGGGTGAGGACGGCTGGCTGGACACCAAGGGCTTCCTGGCGGAGTACCCCGTGCGGGGCGAGCGCGAGGAGCTGCGGCAAAAGCTCGTCGACAGCGGCCTGCGCCATGTCGCCGCCCGCGGCTGGACCACCCAGGACGGCACGCACTCCCGTGTCTACCTGCTCCACTTCGACACCGCCGCCATGGTGGACGAGCTGGTCACCGACATCGCCCCGTACAGCGGACCGGCGTACAAGGTGCGCGGCACCGACGCCTCGGTCATGGACAACGCCTTCGCGGAGGTGCCCTGGCCGGGTGAGTACCCGCGCCTCGCCTTCACCGAGTCCGAGCCGTACGGCGCCGAACAGGTCCGCCAGGCGTACCTGTCCGCCGGTGACGTCCTCGCCGTCGTCATCCAGTCCCGCAAGGGCACCGCGAAGGCCGTGCCCTTCCAGCAGACGGTGACCCTGCAGAGCCAGCTGCTCGGCTGACCCCGCGAGGGCGTACCTCACACGGAGGGCCGGGCCCCGGCCGCGTAAGCTGGGGCCCGGCCCTGTGCACGTACCGCAATCCCTCCGCTCAATCGAGGAGCACCCCGTGGAGATCTTCTTCGAAGCCCTGCTGGTCCTGGTCTGCGTCGGCGTCCTCGCCTTCGCCGGGCTGGCCGTGAAGAAGCTGTACCAGGGCCAGCGCTGACCGCCATCACCGACGTACGAGACTTCTGAGCTGCTCATGATCGAGATCCCGTCCGACCTCCACAAGGACCTTGTCCCCCTCGTCTTCCTGCTCGGCAACTGGGCGGGCGCGGGCGTGCACGACTTCCCCGGGTCCGAGAAGTGCAACTTCGGTCAGGAGGTCGCCTTCACGCACGACGGCCGGGACTTCCTGGAGTACCGGTCCCACACCTGGGTGCTCGACAACGACGGCAACAAGGTGCGGCCGCTGGAGTCCGAGCACGGCTTCTGGCGTGTCGACGCCGAGCGCAAGGTCGAGGTGACGATGGTCCGCGACGACGGCGTCGTCGAGGTCTGGTACGGCGAGCTCGCCGACAAGAAGCCGCAGATCGACCTGGTCACGGACGCCGTGGCGCGGACCGCCGCCTCCGGCCCCTACACCGGGGGCAAGCGGCTGTACGGCTACGTCAACAGCGACCTGATGTGGGTCGGCGAGAAGCAGACCCCGGAGGTCGAGCTGCGCCCCTACATGTCGGCCCATCTGAAGAAGGTCGTCACCCCGGAGGAGGTCGAGCGCTGGGCCAAGGCCCTCCCGGACGACCTGCCGGACGACGGCATCGCCTTCTTCAAGTAGTCCGGCGTCCGCTCAGGGGTCCTTTCACTGTGCCCGTCCGGGTCCTCATAGTGAAAGGACCCCTTAGGCAGCCGTTCGAATGGCTCTAGACTTTCCGGTGTGGTGAGCACCGACTGGAAGAGCGACCTCAGGCAGCGCGGCTACCGGCTGACGCCGCAGCGGCAACTCGTGCTCGAAGCCGTGGACACCCTTGAGCACGCGACCCCCGACGACATCCTCACGGAAGTGAAGAAGACGGCGTCGGGGGTCAACATTTCCACCGTCTACCGCACTCTGGAGCTGCTGGAGGAGCTGGGGCTCGTCAGCCATGCCCACCTCGGGCACGGCGCGCCGACGTATCACCTGGCGGACCGGCACCACCACATCCACCTCGTCTGCCGGGACTGCTCGAACGTGATCGAGGCCGATCTGTCGGTGGCCGCCGAGTTCACGGCGAAACTGCGCCAGACCTTCGGATTCGACACCGACATGAAGCACTTCGCGATCTTCGGCCGGTGCGAGGACTGTGCGCTGAAGAGTTCAACTACCGAGTCGTAGGCTTAGTCGTATGAAGAGCCCCCTGCTGACCCTGCCCGGTGCCGTGCCCGCCGAGGGCGTGGACGAAGGCGTCGCCGCCCACTACGGCGATCTGTTCCGTGAGCAGCGCACCCTCGCCGATGGCACCGGTTTCGTCGACCTCTCGCACCGCGGCGTCGTGACCGTCTCGGGCGAGGACCGGCTGAGCTGGCTGCACCTGCTGCTCACCCAGCACGTCAGCGACCTGCCGGCGGGCGAGGCCACCGAGGCGCTGATCCTCTCCGCGCACGGCCACGTCGAGCACGCGCTGTACCTGGTGGACGACGGCACGACGGTCTGGGCCCATGTCGAGCCGGGCACCCAGGACGCGCTGATCGCGTACCTGGAGTCGATGAAGTTCTTCTACCGGGTCGAGGTCGCCGACCGCACGGCCGAGTTCGCGGTGGTGCACCTGCCCGCGGGGTCGATCGCCGAGGTGCCCGAGGGCGTCGTCGTGCGCGAGACGGCGTACGGCCGTGATCTCTTCCTCCCCCGCGCGGAGCTGGAGTCGTACGCCGCGAAGACGGGCCCGGCGGCCGGGATCCTGGCGCACGAGGCGCTGCGGGTCGAGCAGCACCGCCCGCGTCTCGGCTTCGAGACCGACCACCGCACCATCCCGCACGAGCTGGGCTGGATCGGCACCGCGGTGCATCTGCAGAAGGGCTGCTACCGCGGCCAGGAGACGGTCGCCCGGGTGCAGAACCTCGGCAAGCCGCCCCGTCGGCTGGTCTTCCTGCACCTGGACGGCAGCGAGGTCCATCTGCCGGCCCCCGGCACCGAGATCCGGCTCGCCGACGAGGGCCCCGACGGCCGCAAGATCGGCTTCATCACCACGTCGGTACGCCACCACGAGCTGGGCCCGGTCGCCCTCGCGCTGGTGAAGCGGAACGTGCCGGTGGACGCTCGGCTGGTGGCGGGGGAGACGGCGGCGGCGCAGGAGGTCGTGGTCGAGCCCTGAGACCGGCGCCGTGACCGCGGTTCGCGGTTCTCTTCCCCGGTGATCAGAGGTGATCAGATCTCGATCAGCACCGTGAACGGGCCGTCGTTGGTGAGCCCCACCCGCATCCGGGCGCCGAACCGGCCCGTCGCCACGGTCGCGCCCAGCGCGCGGAGTTGCGCGACGACCTCGTCGACGAGCGGCTCGGCCACATCGCCGGGGGCGGCGGCGTTCCAGGTGGGGCGGCGGCCCTTGCGGGCGTCACCGTAGAGGGTGAACTGGCTGATGACGAGGAGCGGGGCGTCGATGTCGCTGCAGGACTTCTCCTCGTGCAGCATCCGGATCGACCAGAGCTTGCGGGCGAGTTGGGCCGCCTTCTCCTTGGTGTCCTCGTGCGTGACCCCGACCAGGACGCACAGCCCCTCGCCGGTGATCTCCCCGACCGTCTCGCCGTCCACGACGACGCTCGCGCCGTCCACTCTCTGCACCACAGCTCGCATGCCGCCATCATGCCGTGTGCGGGAAAGTGCCTCGTAAGGGCCTCTTTTTTTGATCCTTAAGCCCCCATCTGGGGCTGTTCGTGGGCACTCGGTCACATAGCGTCCACTGGGGATGGCACCATGCTTCCACGCGCCGGTCGAGGGGACGGTAGAGGCACATGAGCACACCGAGTACCGGGCAGCCGCCTGGGGCTGTCGTGTTGGACCAAGCGGGCCAGCTGGAGGTTCTTCGGCCGCCCACACAGCGCACCGCCGAGGATCCGGGACCGGGTGCCGATCCACGGCTTCCGGTGGACCCACCCGAGCATGATCTGATCCGGCTCAGCCTGCCCGAGCTGCGCACCCTGCGCCGGGACGCCCAGCGGGACGAGGCGGACCTCAGCTACGTACGGCGGCTGCTGCAGGGGCGGATCGACATCCTGCGGGCCGAACTGGCCCGGCGCTCCCCGGCGGGCGCGGCGTCCGTCGTGGAGCGCCTGTCGGAGATCCTGACCGACGCCCCGGCCCGCCACCGCTCCTCCGCGCGGCATGTCACGCTCGGCACCCCGCAGAGCGAGGAGTACCGGCGGCTGGCGTCGGAGATGCTCGCCGAGGTCGAGCTGTCGGACCTCCAGGCGCGTACGGACGTCGAGCTGAGCACCGCGATGGGCCGGCTCGTGCAGTACGAGCAGCAGGTCTCGCGGCGCCGCCAGCGGCTGCAGCGGACGGCGGACGACTGCGGCGCGGAGATCACTCGCCGGTACCGGGACGGCGAGGCGCAGGTCGACGATCTGCTGACCTAGGGCCGTCGTCCGGATCATGCCGGCGTCGCCGGGTGGCCGCCGCCGTCCACAGGCTGTGGACGGCGGCACCGGATCGGGACATGGGTCGCGGGACACGGGCGGGGCGCGGCGGGCGGGCGGAAATGTCGGCGACACCCCGCGCCCGCCGACCTACCGTGGCCCCATGAGCCGCCCCGAACCCCCCATAGACGTCCGTCCGATCACCGAAGCCGACATCCCCGACTGGACCCGGGCCCTCAACACCGGTTTCCTGCGCACCCCCGGCGTCGCCGAGACGGAGATCGCGGACCGCAGTTCGTACCTCGTGCCCGCCCGTACTCTGGGCGCCTTCGACGACGGCCGGTGTGTCGCGACGTTCCGGTCGTTCGCGCAGGAGCTCACCGTGGTGGGCGGCGGGACCGTCCCCGCCGACGCCATCTCCAACGTCACCGTCACCCCCACACACCGCCGCCGCGGCATCCTCGGCCGGATGATGGACCACGACCTGGCCGCCGCGAAGGACCGCGGCGACGTCGTCGCGACCCTGATCGCCGCCGAGTACCCGATCTACGGCCGGTACGGCTTCGGCCCCGCCACCTGGACCGCCCAGTGGACGATCGACGTTCCGCGTACCGGCCTGGACCCGAGGTGGGCAGGCCCTGGGGACGGCGGCCGTATCGACATCGTGGACCCGGCGGACGTACGCAAGATCGGCCCGGAGCTGCACGAACGGGTCCGCCGTGCCCAGCCGGGCGCCATCAACCGGGACGCGCGCTGGTGGCAGGTCGCTACGGGGGCGCTGCGTCTTGACCGGGACCCGTGGACCGAGCCCTTCTTCGCCGCATACCGTTCGGCGGGCGGTGAGGTCCAGGGGCTGGTGGCGTACACGGCGGACGACCGCTGGGGGGACGGCAAGCAGCCGCTGAACACGGCGAGCGTGAAGTGGCTGATCGCGGCGACGCCGGACGCCGAGCGCGCGCTGTGGCGCTACCTGTGCTCGATCGACTGGATCACCACGGTCAAGTCCGGCTGGCGGGCCCCCGACGACCTGCTGCCCTTCCATCTGCCCGACCCGCGGGCCGCCCGGATCACGACGCTGGCGGACTGGTTGTGGGTACGGATCCTCGATGTCGTACGGGCCCTGGAGGCCCGGACCTACGAGGGCGAGGGGGCGCTCGTGCTGGAGATCGTGGACGAGGGCGGACCGGCCGGGGGGCGGTACCGGCTGGAGGCGTCGGCGGACGGGGCCCGTTGTGCGCCGACGGCCGCTGCCGCCGACCTCACCCTCGACGTCGCGGAGCTGGCCCGGTTGTGGCTCGGCGACGAGTCGGCCGTGCGGCTCGCCGCGCTGGGACGGGTGCGCGAAGACCGAGCGGGCGCCGCCCGGGTGGCCGACGCCCTGCTGCGTACGTCCAGGCGTCCTTGGTGCCCGGACATCTTCTGAGGTCTCCTCTCTGCCGACGACGGGGGGCTCATCCGTAGCGAGCTGTGCGGTTGTGGTTGTTGTTCGGTTGTGGCTGTGCCATCACGCTGTTCGGTTGTCGGTGTGAAGTTGTGGCTGTGCTGACCGATCGGGCTCCCGGCTCCCCTCCGGAAGGGAGCCCGGCCGGTGGAACCTCGGCTTCGGCGGCCAACCCTCTGAAAGTTTGACCATGTCGCTGAAGTTGGCGACCAACTTGACTGTAGTTATGACCGCTTGGGAGCGGCGCATAACCACCATGCGCGGAACTGCCTAAAGATGGCGGGAAGTTGTAGTGTTTTGTCGTGGAGCCGAAACACGCCCCCGTCACTGGACGGAACAGGTCACAGCGGCCACAGAAGTCACACCGGGAGGTGGCCGACGAGCTGCGCGCCCGGATCGCCTCGGGTGAGTTGCGGCCCGGCCAGCGCATGCCCACCCAGGCCAAGCTGGCCGACGAGTTCGGCGTCGAGCGCGGGGCCGTGCGCCAGGCCCTGCGCATCCTGCAGTCGGAGCACCTGCTGACCAACGTGTCCAAAGGGGCCCCAGCGACCGTCGCCCTCGACCTGGGCAAAGCGCTGACCGGCCCGGGAGCACCTCCGCAGCCCACCATGGTGGCGCTCGCCCCGCGCATCGCGGCCGCCTTCGCGGCTCCGCACGTCGAGATCGACGCCCTGTGCCTGACCTCGGTCTCCCTCACCCTCGCCATGGGCGAACCGCTGCGCCAGATCCACGCCGGACAGCTGAAACCGGCCAAGGTCGACGTCCGCGTCCTGCTGCCCAGCCGGGACATCCCGCTCGCGTTCCCGACGCCGGTGGACGGCTCGGCCGACGACGCCGACGAACGGCTGCGCCGGCGCTGGCTGGCCCAGCGCAACGCCCAGGGGCAGGTGCTGCGGCATAACCTGCTCGCGCTGCGCTCCACGCACGGTATCGATGTGCGGGTCAGCTTCCGCGCGCTGCCGTTCACCCCGCCGGTGAAGCTGTACCTGCTCAACGGCACGGAGGCGCTCTTCGCTTACTACACGCTGAAGCGCCACGAGGTGGAGATCGACCACCAGCAGCTGCAGATGTACGACGCCCCGGGCATCCAGTCGACGCTGTTCGCCTTCGAGCAGGGGGCGGGGCTGCGGGACACGACGTTCGTGGAGCAGTCGCACGTGTGGTTCAACGCACTGTGGGAGACGATCAGTTCGGAGCTGGTGCTCACGAGCTGATCGTCTCCCACAGTGTGTGACCTGTGCGTTCGTGGTTCCGGTGGTGCGCATGGCTCATAGGGCGGGCCCCGAGACCAGAAGGGCGAGGACGACGGCCCCGATCGAGGAGACGGTGGGGCTCTTGGCCTTGATGCCGATGGTGAGCAGCAGCAGGCCGATGACGCCGGTGGCTCCGTACTTCCACTGGAGGGTCTGTTCGACGCCGACGACGAAGACGGCGGAGAGGAGTGCGAGGACGGGCATCGGTGTTTCCCCCTTCGGGCTCCTGGGGATGGAAGAATTACTTCCGCCAACTCAACCAACTTGGTGCCAACCCTGACTAAGTTGTCCCCACTTGGCCCCTACTTTGAAACAAGCCGCAGACAACTCCCGCTAGATGGATCAGAGTTGTAGCGTTTGGTCGTGACTCAGGAGAACGTGGCAGTGAACGGCAGCAGGAGACTCTCTCCGCAGGAGATCGCCGACAACCTGCGGGAACGGATCCGGGTCGGAGACCTCAAGGCGGGCGACCGCCTGCCCACCCAGGCCGAGCTGGCCGAGGAGTTCGGGGTGGAGCGAGGCGCCGTTCGCCAGGCGCTGCGCGCACTCCAGGAGGACGGTCTGCTCACCAACGTCAGCAAGGGCAGCCCGCCGCGCATCGCCCTGCCGGCCCCGACCCGGGACGCCCCCCAGCCGACGATGGTCAGCCTGGCCCCCCGGCTCACCGATGCCTTCGCCGCCCCGCAGGTCCGCGTGGACGTGGTCTGCCACACCTCCGAGACCCTGATGGTGGCCCTCGGCGAGCCACTGCGCCTGATCCACGAGGGGTCGGTCCGCCCCCGGTCGATCGACGTACGGATCCTGCTGCCCTCCCGGAACATCCATCTCGCCTTCCCGGTGCTGGTCGAGGGGCGGGGCGACGACGACCCCGTGCACCAGCGCTGGCTGGCCATGCGCAACGCCCAGGCCCAGGTGCTGCGCCACAACCTCCAGGCCATCCGCGCCACCCACGGCGTCGACGTCCACGTCACCTTCCGCGCGCTGCCGTTCACCCCGCCGATCAAGCTGTACCTGCTCAACGGCGACGAGGCGCTGATCGGCTATTACGTCCTCACCGAACGCCAGGAGGAGTACGAGAGCCGGACCCTGGACATGTACGACGCCCTGGGCTCCCAGTCGCTGCTCTTCTCCTTCGCGCAGTCGGCAGGGCAGCGCGACGCCGCCTTCGTGGCGGAATCCCAGAAGTGGTTCGACGCCCTCTGGGAAACCATCAGCACGGAGCTGACACTCTCCTAGTGACTTCTGATACGACACAGACCGAACCGGTGACCGCCGAGACCGAGACCGACCCGCACCGGCTCCGGGAACTGATCGCGGGCGCCCGCATCGTGCTCTGGGACTTCGACGGACCGATCTGCCGGCTGTTCGCCGGGCACTCGGCGGAGCGGGTCGCGACCGACCTGGTGGAGTGGCTGGAGCGACGGGGACTGCCCGGCCTGCTGTCCGACGACGAACGGGAGTCGCTGGACCCCCATGTCGTCCTGCGCGCCGTGGACCGCCGGCGCCCGGGCAGCGACCTGGTCGCGGAACTGGAGGAACGTCTCACCCAGGAGGAGCTCAGGGCTACCTCCTCCGCGATGCCCACGGCGTACGCCGACCCGCTGATCCGTACGTGGACGGCGGTCGGGTCCCGGCTGGCCATCGCCACCAACAACTCCCCGCGCGTGGTCCGCACGTACCTGGACAGCCGCGGGCTGCTCGGATGCTTCAGTCCCCACGTCTACGGCCGCACCCGCAACCTCCACCAGCTCAAGCCGGACCCGCACTGCCTCAACCGGGCCCTGAGCGCCATGGGCGCCGCCCCCTCGTCGGCGCTGATGATCGGCGACACGCCCTCGGACCTCGACGCCGCCACCAGGGCCGGGGTTCCGTTCCTCGGGTACGCGCGTAACGCGCGCAAGGAGAAGCTGCTGCGTGAGGCGGGTGCCACGGCGGTGGTGGACTCACTGGAGCCGGTGCTGGCGCTGGTCCGCGCTCACGCCTGAATCATCAGCAGCGCGAACATCACGGCGGCCCCTACCGCGAGACCCGTGCGCCGGGCCCGTAAGCCGACGCCGACGGTCAAGAGGAGCACGATCCCGGCCAAGCCGAGTCGTGTCTCGGCCTGTATGCCGAGGAAGAGCTCGAAGAGTCCTCGGGTGACCTGTAGCAGGAGCATGACCCCACCCACCTTCCGCTGTCCTGCAACTCCACAACCATCCGTCCAATTGGGCTGACTGGTCTGGGAGTGGTCTGCCCGCCTGGTGTGATCCCTTAACCAACCGGCCTGCCTGGCAGTCGTGTTGACTGGTTGACTGGGCGCTGGTTTGCCGGTGGACGGAAAGCGGTACGGTCCCCACGTGGAGGCACAGCAGAGCGGTGACAGTGGGGCCAGGGAATTCCAGCGGGTGGCCTACGAGTTGCGCTCCCGGATGACCGACGGAGCGTACGCGCTGGGCTCCTTCCTGCCCTCCCAGCGCGATCTCGCGGAGGAGTTCGGGGTCTCCCGCGACACCGTCCAGCGGGCCCTGCGCGAGTTGGTCGACGAGGGCTGGATCGAGTCGCGGCAGGGCAGCGGCTCCCGGGTCGTCAAGACCCAGCGCATACAGTCCCCGACGCCCAAGGCCACCAGGTCGCGGCGGGGCATCACGCTGGAGTCCCTGATCAGTGAGGCCTTCGAGCAGCCCGAAGTCACCCTCGACGTCTACACGTTGACCTCCGAGTCCCTCTATTGGCGTATCCAGCAGCAGGCCGACCGCATCCGCGGCCGCTCCATAAGCCCCGCGCGCATCAGCCTGCGCATGCTCCTGCCCGCCGAGAAACTCCCTCTGCCGTATCCGCGGGTCAAGGACGACGAGGACGATCCCCGCCTGCGCCAGCGCCTGGACGACATCACGGAGCGGCACACGGAGTCGCTGCGGCAGTCGCTGGGGGCCCTCAAGACCGAGGGGTGGGTGCCGTCGGTGGACGTGGAGATCCGCAGGGCGCCGCTGACCCCCGCGTTCAAGCTCTACCTCTTCAACGGCACCGAGGCCCTGCACGGGCCGTACGAGGTCATCGAGCGGAAGATCGAACTGGCGCCCGGCGAGGAGGTCGCCGCGCTCGATGTGCTGGGCCTCGGGGCGACCCTCACGCACCACGTCAAGGACGACGACCCGAACTCGTCCGGAACCGTGTTCGTGGACAGCATGCAGAAGTGGTTCGAATCGGTATGGAATCTGCTGTCCCAGTAGCCACCGGGGTGCTGTTAGCATGCCCGCACCGATTGAGCAACCGTTCCCGTTCGAGCGTATGTGATGGCGAACCAGCCAGACGTCGAGCGGCCCCGCACAGACTTCGTGCAAGTAAGTGGTGGACCGCCCGCGGCGGCCACGCACGTCCCACCATGTCGTGCGAGGCAGAACATCGCGTGTTAACCGTTTGGCATACCGTCCTCGTCTTCACCTTCACCCGGAGCGGCCCGTGGGCGCACCTCCTGCTCCCCGTCATCTGCACGGGGGGCGCGCCACGCCCGACGACGCCATCGGCGAGTTCGTGGCGCAGGCCGAGCTGCTGGGGCAGGCGAGCAGCGGGCACCACAACCGCAACTACGTGCTGCCCCTGACGCAGTCAGCGGCCCGGCACCTGGGGCAGGAGGCCGGCACGTACGTGACGGTGCGCGTGCGGCGCGCCGACGCGCTGCCCGTCGTGATCAGGACCTGGAACGACGAGGCGCAGATCCTCGACGCCATCAGGGGGGTCCTGCCCCACGCGCCGCGGTGCCTCTTCAAGGGGGCCCACTTCTCGATCCACAGCTATGTGGAGGGCATGCCGCTGTCCAGTGTGTGCGGGAACGGCAAGCCCGTGGACACCCTGCTGGTCAAGGCGCTGGCCGGTCTGCTCGCCCAGATGGCCCAGGTGCGCCGGGGCGCGCTGCCGACGCTGCCGGCGGTGTGGCCGCGCAACGACATGGACAGCCAGGGATTCCTCCAGACGCTGGCCCGCCTCGCCGACCGGCAGATCAGGCAGCCCAATTGGCAGGTCTTCGGTGGACTGTTCGCGGCACTCGGCATCCCCGAGGACGCCCTGATCCGGCTCGCCGAGCGGGTACCCGCCATGGCGCGGCGGCCGTACAGCCTGCTCCACGCGGACCTGCACCGGGACAACCTGATCGTCTCCTACGCCGGTGACCCGCCCCTCATCTGCGTCGACTGGGAGCTGGCGACCTACGGCGATCCGCTGCACGACCTGGCGACCCATCTGGTGCGCATGCGCTATCCGGACCAGCAGTGGGCCGAAGTGGTCCATGCCTGGGCCGACGCCATGCACGAGCTGCGTCCCGCGGCCGTCAACGGCCTGGGCAAGGACCTGCCCCGCTACGTCGCCTTCGAGCGGGCGCAGTCCGTCTACCCGGACGTCATGCGCGCCGCGCAGTCGCTGCTGGAGCCATTGACCCAGAAGCGGCTCGACGAGGCGACCGCGGAGGTGCGTCTGGCCCTGGAGGCGGCGGCGGACCCGCTGCGGCTGGGCAAGGTGCCGAGCGAGGGCGAGATCGAGCGGGCCCTGTTCCGGTGGCTGGCGTCGCGCAGCCACGGCGGCATCAACGGGCGGGACTGGGTCAGGAAAGCCTTCACCTGGACTCGGGACCGGCGGCTCGGCACACGGCACGACTTTCCCGCCTCGGCCGTGCGCAACGCTTTGCTTCTGGAGGGCGCCGCCCCGGCGGGCCGGGTGTTCAAGGGGACCGCGCACCTCAACACGGTCGTCTCGGTGCCGGGGGTCGGCTTCCCCGTGGTCGTGCGGCGCAGGCTGCCCGACGTGTGCCGCAGGGAGCCCAGCTTTCTCAGCGAGCACGCCGTGCTCCGCGCCATCGAGGAGGCGCCCGTGGAGGTGGCGGCGCCCCGGGCCCTCGTGCTGGGCGTGAGCTACGCCAACGACCCGTTCGCCATCCACACCTACGTCGGATCGCGCGACGAGCCTCCCAGGCACCCGGTGCACGGCCTGCTCCCGCATGAGGCGGACGGGCTCGTGGACCAGCTGACCGCACTGACACGGGTGGACTACAAGCAGGTCGACCCGACCGCCGGGGAGGGCGGCTTCTTCGCCTGGCTGATGGGGCAGCTCGTCGCACTGGTGCGGGAGTTGCCCAAGGAGTCGCAGCAGCTGGCCCGTTTCCTGGGGCTTCCCGACGCCGACCGCCTCCAGCAGATCCTGTCCCGGCACCGGGTGAGTCACCGCAAGCCGTCTCTGCTGCACGGCGACCTCAACCCGTGGAACCTCGTGCGTCGTGACGACCGCCTCGCGGTGACCATCATCGACTGGGAGATGGCGGTGGTCGGCGACCCTCTCTACGACCTGGTCCGGCACATGCACCTCACGCCGACCCGGCCGGAGATCCGGGACCGTATGTTCCGGCGTTGGGAGCGCGCGCTGGAGGTGGAGTTCACCAAGGACTGGCGGCTCGACTGGCGGGTCTACCGTGGCATCGAGACCGTCCGCTCCGCGTACGTGGACCTGGACCGCCTGGTCACCGGCGCGAGCATGGACGCACCCAACGTACGCCGTGCGGTGGACTCCTACCCGATGACCCTGGCCGAGGCGACCGCCTTCCTGGGCCTCCCCGTCCGCCGGACGGCGAACCCGTATCTTGCCCGCGCTCTGGCCTAGCGGCACCATGACCTCACCCAAAGGCGGGGTGGCTCCCGGTATGTGACGTTCCGTCGGGCCGCGCGGGTATGGAGGTGGGTCAGGGATGGCCGAGCGGGGGAACGGACCGTCCGAGGGCGGGGTGGGACGGCGGTTGAGGCGGTACCAGGAACGGTTCGAACCGGCCGTGACCCGCGTGCTGCTGGCCGCGGTGTTCGCCGTGGGGCTGACCGCCCAGTTCGTCAGGCCGGTCGGGGACGCCCTGCAGGACAAGGCCTACCTCGGCGGTGCCCTGCTCGGCCTGATCGGCTATGTGCTGTACGACGCGGTGAAGGAGCTTTCGTCCTCGGTGCGGGTGCCGACCCTGACGCTGGTGAACTCCCGCCAGCTCGGCAGCTTCGTCAGCGAGGCGTTCCAGGCCCGGAGGGTGGAGATCAGCTTCCTCGGGTACACGGGCGAGACCCTCCACCACGAGCTGTACCACCGCCTCGAAGACCTCTTCGACAACCGTGGGCCGATCCGGAAGGTCGTGATCCGGATGCTCGTGCCGGACTTCGAGAAGGAGATGACGGTGCCCTCGAAGGTCGGCGAGGACGGCCGGCCGGTGGACGACCGGGCGTTCCGTGAACGCATGTCGGCGCGCTGCCAGGAGTACGAGGAGAAACTGTCGGACATCGCCCGGCGGCTCACCGCCACCGGCAGGCTGGTGGTCGAGTGCGAGTACCGCTGCTACCCGGGCATTCCGCGGGACAAGATCTGCATCTTCAACCGGCTCCAGGTGCTGCACGGTCTGTACGACCTGTCGGTGCGGATGCACCACCGGGGTGAGGTGTTCTTCGACCCGAAGGGGTACCGGACCGACCTCAACGTCTGGCACCGGGAGGGCACCGCCGCCGCGGAGGCGGCCGTCTCCACGTGGATCAAGCACTTCGACGACCTGTGGGAGCTGGCCACGGTTCCGCAGTGGCGCAGGGGGGAGGCGACCTGAGGGAGAGGCCGGCGGTGCGTAGGCTCACGTCATGAGCGAGATCGGCCTGCGGGAGCGCAAGAAGCGGCGGATGTACCGGACCGTGTCGGACACCGCCATCCGTCTCTTCCTGGAGAAGGGCTTCGACGCCGTCTCCGTGGCCGAGGTCGCCGCCGCGGCCGAGATCTCCAAGCCGACGCTCTTCCGGTACTTCCCGACGAAGGAGGATCTCGTCCTGTACCGGTTCGCCGACCACGAGGACGAGGCCGCCCGGGTCGTGCGGGAGGGGCCCTCGCCCGTCGCGGCGCTGCGGCGGCACTTCCTGGCCGGGCTGGAGCGGTGCGACCCCGTCACCGGGCTGAACGACCATCCCGAGGTCCTCGCCTACCAGTCGATGCTGTACGGGACTCCCGCACTGGCCGCCCGCCTGTACGGCTACCTGGAGCGGTCGGAGGCGGCGCTCGCCGAGGCGCTCGGCGCAGGGCTGGAGGCGAGGCTGGCCGCCGGGCAGATCATCGCCGTGCAGCGGGTCCTGGCGCAGGAGAACTGGCGACGGATCGCCGCGGGGGAGCCGTTGGCCGAGGTGAAGCGGGATGCGGTGACGGCCGCGGAGCGGGCGTTCGGGGCGTTGGAGGCGGGGCTGACGGGACTGACCATCCGCTGAGTCTCAGTAAGAAATTTAACTCAGTCACGGTTTTTGGGTATGCTCCATGGAATGACGTCACCCGACCCGGCCCTGCGCCACACCCTCGCCCAGGAACGCGCCCATCACGACCGCTGCCGCGCCGCCTTCGCCGAGATGGTCGAGGGCGCCCAGGAACACGTCGTCACCGGTGAGGACGTCTCCGCCTCCGGCGCCGACGCCGAGGTCCTCGGACACCGGCTGCGCAGCCGCGCCAAGGAGATGCGCGAGCTGCCCGAGGGACCGCTGTTCTTCGGGCGCCTCGACTTCGGCGGCGACGGGCAGGCGCTGCACATCGGGCGGCTGCGGATCAGCGAGCATCCCGCCGAACCACCCCTCGTGGTCGACTGGCGCGCCCCCGTCTCCCGCGCCTTCTACCAGGCCTCCGTCCACGACCCGCAGGGCGTCGCCGTACGGCGGCGGTTCGGCTGGGCGCCCGGGAGCCGCGGCGACTCCGCCGACCTCACCGGCCTGGAGGACGAGCACCTCGACGGGGGCGAGTCCCGGGCGAGCGAGATCGTCAGCCGGGAGATCGAGCGCCCCCGGGTCGGGCCCATGCGGGACATCGCGGCCACCATCCAGCCCGAGCAGGACGATCTGGTGCGGGGCGACCTCACCCTCTCCGTCTGCGTGCAGGGCGCTCCGGGCACCGGCAAGACCGCTGTCGGCCTGCACCGCGCCGCGTATCTGCTCTACACCCACCCGCGGCGCATCCGGCGCGGCGGCCTGCTGATCCTCGGCCCCAACCGCACCTTCCTGGCGTACATCTCCCAGGTGCTGCCCGCGCTCGGCGAGACCGGCGTACGCCAGTCCACCCTGCGGGACGAGATCGCCCGGCATCCGGTCACCGGAACCGACGACGAGCGGGCCGCCGGGGTGAAGCACGACGCGCGGATGGCGGAGGTCCTGCGGCGGGCGCTGTACGCGCGGGTGGGCGCCGAGAAGGCGGAGGCCCTCGTGGTCCCCGACGGCTCGTACCGATGGCGGGTCCCGGAGGGCGAGCTGCTGCGCATCGTCGACGGAGTGCGGGCCGAGGAGCCGCCGTACGCCGTCGGGCGGGAGCGGGTGCGGACGCGGGTCGTGCGGTACATCCAGGCCCAGGCCGAACGCCGTGCCGGTCCGCGGGGCAACGCCTGGGTGCAGAGGATCTCGCGGGCGCGGGCGGTCGGGGCGTACGTCGACGCGGTGTGGCCGCAGGTCCGGCCCGAGGAGGTGGTCGCCGCACTGCTCACCGGTCCCGGGGCGCTGGCCGCGGCGGCGGACGGGCTGCTGGACGCCGACGAGCAGAAGGCGCTGCTGTGGGCGAGACCGCCCCGGTCGTGGAAGTCGGCGCGCTGGTCGGCCGCCGACCTCGTGCTGCTGGACGAGGTGGCCGGCCTCATCGAGCACCCCCAGGGGTACGGCCATGTCGTCGTCGACGAGGCGCAGGACCTGTCGCCGATGGAGTGCCGGGCGATCGCGCGCCGGGCGGCCTTCGGCTCGATGACGGTGCTGGGGGATCTGGCGCAGGGGACGACACCCTGGGCGGCACGGTCGTGGCGGACGGTGCTGCGGCACCTGGGGAAGCCGGACGCGGCGGTCGTACCGCTCACCGCGGGGTTCCGGGTGCCCGGGGCGGTGCTGTCGCTGGCCAACCGGCTGCTGGAGCGGCTGGACGTGGAGGTGCCGGCGGCCCGGTCGCTGCGCGGCGAGGGGAAGCTGCGGTTCCGGGAGGCGGGCGGAGACCTGCCGGGGGCGGTCGCGGCGGCGGTACGGGACGCGCTGGGCCGGGAGGGGTCCGTGGGGGTCGTCGCGGCCGACGGCGAGGTGGAGCGGATGCGTGCGGCCCTGGCGGCGGCCGGGATCGAGGCGGGGGGCGCGGACGAGCTCGGGGCGCGGGTGGCCGTCGTGCCGGCGGGTGTGGTGAAGGGACTGGAGTACGACCACGTCGTCGCCGTGGAGCCGGCCGCGATCGTGGCGGCGGAGGAGCGCGGGTGGCAGCGGCTGTACGTGGTGGTGACGCGGGCGGTGGCGGGGCTGGAGGTCGTGCACGACAGGCCGCTGCCGTTCTGAGGGGTGCCGCTCGGTCGGGAGGGGGTGCTTCGAGGGGTGCCCGCCGCCGTCCGCCGCGGCACGTGGAGGCACCCCTCGTCAGGTCCTACGCGGCGTCGAGGATCGGGATCAACTGCTCCTCCTCGTAGGCCAGATGATCCTCCAGTGCCGCGGTGAGGCGCTCGACCTCGGCGCGGGCGGCGGCCGGGTCCGCGGCCTCGGCGGACACGGCGCGCCGCAGGTCCTCGACGAGCTCGGCGATCCGCTCGTGCTCCTCGCCCAGCCGGGCCAGCGCCGGCGCGAACTCGGGGTGGCGGTCGGCCAGGACGGGGAACATTCCCTGCTCCTCGCCCGTGTGGTGGTTGTGCAGGCCGGCGCAGAAGGTCAGGCAGTTGACGCGGAGCTGGGCACCGAGGGCCGTACCGCCGTCCTTGCTCATCTCCTCGCGGATCAGCGCGAGTTCACGGCGGAAGGCGTCGTGGACGACCTTGATGGCCTCGCCCATGGAGGAGGCGTTGACGTTCGGCGGACCACCGCGGGTGATCTCCTCCAGGGCCACGACGGGTATCACCCGCTCCGTCTTCTCCTGGTACTCCGCCCAGCCGGGTTCCGCCTCCACGGCCCGCGCGAAGGCCCGGTCGCGCTCCTTGCCTTCGAGGACGACGGCCCGCGCCTCGTAGGTGAAGGCGCCGCTGTCGACGGTGACCCGGGGATGCGCGACGAGGTTGTGGAACCACGCCGGGTGCCTGGGGGCGCCGCCGGCCGAGGCGATGACCAGGACGCGCTCGCCGCCGTCGGGGAGGTAGCCGACGGGTGTGGTGTGCGGGCGGCCGGTGCGGGCGCCGGTGGTGGTGAGCAGCAGGAGCCTGGCACCTTCGAAGTAGCCGCCCACGCGGCCCTTGTTGGCGCGGAACTCCTCGATGACCGGTTGATTGAAGTCGTTGGGCAAGTCTCTCTCTTTCTCTGTCGCTGGTTTCCGTACGAAGGGAAGGCGAAGAGAAAGAGGCGGGCCCCTGGCCCGCCGCCCTGGCCTCACTCAGAGGCCGGGCAACACCCAACTCGCTCACGGCACATGGCCGACCCGGCAGTCATGGGGCAGACGGTACCGTCCGTCCCATGACACCCGCCACGGAATATGTGGAGATCCCGACGACCACGCTCGCCGACCTGCTGGGGCGCGCCTGGGTGGCCGGCCACCACTCAGGGCCGGCCCTCCTCCACCGCGTCGACGACCGCCAGGGCCTCACCGACCGGGACTTCGCCGTCCTTCAGGAGTGGATCACCGCAGGTGGCGGCCGAGCAGCTCGCTGACCCGCAGGTACCCGTCCGTGCCGTGCCCGAGGGCGATGACGCGGCGGGCCTGCCCCTCGATCGCCCGCATGACGGCGGCGTCGATGCCGTGGGACTCCGACGCCTCGACGATGTGCGCCATGGTGGAGGCGCCGGAGGTGATCGGGTTGAGCTCGCCGGAGTAGGTGGCGTCGTCCACGTCACCCGCGAACTCCTCGAAGAGCGGCGGCAGGATCGCGGCGATGCCCTGCGCGAAGGGAGTGAGCTCGCGCGCGGCGATGCCCTCGGCCCGGGCCACGGCCAGGGCGTGGGCGAAACCCGCCATCGAGGTCCAGAAGATGTCGAGCAGGGCGATGTCGTAGGCCGCGGCCCGGCCGATGTCCTCGCCGAGGTGGGTGTGGGCGCCGCCGAGCGCGTCGAGGACCGGTCGGTGCTCGCCGTAGAGCTCCGCGGAGCCGCTGTAGATGAACACCCCCTGCGGCGTGCCGATCGCCGTGGTCGGCGTCATGATCGCGCCGTCCAGATAGCGGATCCCGTGCGCGTCCGCCCACGCGGCGGTGTCCCGGGCGCGGTCCGGGGTGTCGGCGGTCAGGTTGACGACGGTACGGCCCTTGAGCGCGTCGGTGACCGCGTCCTGCCGCAGGACGGCGTCGGCCGCGTCGTAGTTCACCACGCAGACGACGGTCAGCGCGCCGGCGGCGACCGCCTCCGCCGCGGACGCGGCCGACGTGGCACCGCGGCCGACCAGCTCCCGGTCCCGCCCCGGAGTGCGGTTCCAGACGGTGACCCGCACTCCCGCGTCCAGGAACGCGCCGGCCAGGGCCCGGCCCATCGGGCCGAGACCGAGGACGGTGACGGCGGACTCGGAGGCGTGTGTGGACATGAGCAACTCCTAGTAGGGTGACGCTGATTGATGACAAAAGGGGTGGGACATGGCGCAAAGGAGCCTGGCCCGAAAGGGTGTGGTGAAGAGGGCCGTGGTGCCCGGGGGCGTGGCATGACGCACCGGCGCCATGACCCGAACGTGTGCGGGGTGACCGCGGCGATCGCCGTGATCGACGGCAAGTGGAAGACGTCGCTGCTGTGGCGGCTGGAGGACGGCCCGCACCGCCCGGCCGAACTGCGCCGCCGGCTGCCGGGGCTCAGCGAGAAGGTGCTGACCCAGGCGTTGCGTGAGATGGAGGCGGACGGACTGGTGCACCGGGAGGTCTACGACGTCCTGCCGCTGAAGACCGTCTACTCCCTGACCGACTTCGGCCGCGAACTCGCCGAGGCCCTCGGCCCGCTCTCCGACTGGGGTCATCGGCGCCTGGAGAGGCTGACGGAGAGCAGGTCGGCCTGATCCGTCGCCTGGACCGGTCGGTCCTGATCCGGTGGGTCACCTCCCTTGTGGTGTCGAGCCGGTCCTGCGGTGGCCGGGTGCCTCGCCGATCACGCGTATCCAGGTTCTGATGTTCGTCGGCCGCTGCCAAGTACCCACAAAAAAGTGGGTACCGGGGATGACGTGCCGTTCGGGGCTCAGCAGCCGACGGCCGCCGCGACTCGCTGGGCGGCCTGGGCAGGTGTGAGGCGAGTGGTGTCGACGACCTCGGCCTCGTCGTGCAGCCAGGCGCGGGCCGCCTCCGCGTAGGGCTCCAGGCAGCGGAGGCGGAACGGCGAGGGGACGGGAGTGGCCCGCTCGATGCGCTCGCGGAGGGTGTCCTGGTCGGCGTGGAGCACGAAGTGCCCTACGGGGATGCCGTGGTGGGCGAGACCGGCGCTGATCTCACGCCAGTACTGCTCGACCAGGACCGTCATGGGCATCACCAGAGTGCCGCCGGTGTAGTCGAGTACCCGGCGCGCGGTCTCCACCACGAGCTGCCGCCATGGCGGCCAGTGCTGGAAGTTGTCCGTCCCGGGGAGCCCCGGCGCGATGTCCATGAGCGTCTCGCCGACCTTCTCGGCGTCGGGCACCCGGGAATCCGGGATCAGCGGTTGCACGAGTGCACTGGTCGTCGTCTTGCCCACGCCGTGGAAGTCCGGGCGCCTCGGGCTGAGTCATATGCCTCAGCGGCGGGCCGCACGGAGAAAAGTTGCTCGCGGGCGATGACTTTTCTCCGGAGCATCGGTCTTCCTGACGGACGCCCGTGCCGGATGCCCAGACCGGCCCGGGTGCGACGCTGGAGTACACCCCCGTGACAGGAGACTTCCCGTATGAATGATCCGGCAGTGACAGCGGACCGTGGCCATGGGACCGGGGCCTGGCCCTTGATCCGCGCTGAGCGAGCCGCGTTGGCGGTCGATCTCGCAGACATGCATGACGAGCAGTGGGAAACGCCCTCCTTGTGCGCCGGTTTGACGGTGCGTGAGGTCCTTGCGCACCTCACCGCAGGCGCGAGCCTCAACGCCGTGCGCTGGATGGCAGGGGTGATCCGTTGCCGGTTCGACTTCGACAAGCAGGTGGCCATGCGGCTGGCCGAGCAGCTGGGCACGACCCCGGCCGAGACTCTTGAGCGATTCCGGCGCGTCGTCCCGAGCACCACCAAGCCTCCCTTGCCCGCCATAGCCATGCTGGGCGAGACGATCGTGCACGGAGAAGACATCCGGCGTCCGCTGGGCATCCGCCGCGATTACCCGATCGAGGTCGTCACCCGGGTGGCCGAGTACTACCAGGGCTCGGACCTCGTGGTCGTTGCCAAGGGACGTATCGACGGGCTGAAGCTCGTCGCGAATGACGGCCCTTTCACGACCGGTTCGGGGCCGCTCGTGTCCGGCCCCACCTTGGCCTTGGTGATGGCCATGACCGGACGCGCGACGTACTGCAACGAACTCGAAGGCGACGGTGCGGAACTCCTTCGCAGTCGCTGCGGGGCGGTGTGACTTTGCTGCGATTCGGGTCAGTGGTGGCTGGTGTCCCGTGCGCCCATAGGCAGCTGCTCATTCACCCGCGGAGCCGAGCCGGCGGGCTCCGTGGCGTCGCTCATGGGAAAGGTCTGATGCGGTGTCGTCGCCTGGCGGTGCGCGATGCGGGCGAGCTGGACGTCCTTTTCCACGGGCACGTAGACCACCTGACATGCTGCCCCGGCTGAGCGTGCCAGCCAGCGCAGTGCCGACCGTTCATCGCGGCCCCAGAGCCCGTAGTCGAGCACGACGCTGGCCCCCAGCCGCAGCGTCTGGAGGGCGACCGAGATGAGCCGTCCTTCGAGCACCCAGCGCTTTCCGTCGGCCATTGAATCGCCGAACAGCGGGATCATCCAGTCGTCTGGGGTCAGCCGCAGTGCCCGGTGCGTTGCGGCGAGCCCTTTGGCCCGGGTGGTTTTCCCGGCTCCGGGGAGCCCGACCAACAGAAACAGGGTGGCGACAGGCCGATCCTGCGCGACGATGGGGCTGGCTCCATGCGGGCAAGGAGATGGGGTTTCGTGCTGTGAATCGAAGGGCTGCGACTGAGACATGACTCCCCTGATCAGGCAGGATGGCCCGGCAGCACAGAAATAAGCGAGTGGCTGCCGGCAGGACACTGATCCGGCGGTACGTCGTGACACTGGCCCCGGACGGGGGCAGCAACGAGGCTGCGGTTATGGGCAACCGCGGATACCGCCGCTAAGCGGCGGTACGGGTGGTCATGGCAGCACGGCAACACATGCCTTCACCATAGCCGACAGCGTCGGCGGACCATTTCGTGGGATCGCACCAGCAGTCTTGTGCTTGACAGTGAGGCAGCGAGCAGTGGGTGATGTGACTGCAAGCTGCTTCGAGGGGGGTCTGTGGATCTTGGCTCTGTGATCATCGCGGTGGCAGGTGTGGCTGGAACACTGGGGGGATCGTTCCTCACCCAACGCGCCTCCGAACGGGCAAGACGTCGGGAGATAGAGCTGCTTCGGGACCATGAGGAGGTCCGCGAGAACCTGCTCCTCCGACGCACCTGCTATGTGGAGCTCAATCGGGATGCACGTCAGTTCACCACAGCGCTCAACCACCATCTGCATGTCATGCGAGAACGCAATGTCGAGGAGACCGACAGGGAGGCACTCGATGATGCGAAGAGAGCACATCGCGACAGATACTCCGAGGCGCAGATGATCGCCCCTGATGCAGTGCTCGTACGCGCGAGTGAAGTCAATCAGGCCCTGAACAAGGTCTATGGCCAGGTCAAACGCCTTGAGCGACAAGAGCCGGAGCCTGGGGAGACGATGGCCACTGCCGTTCAAGTCCAGGCGGAGATATGGGACATGCTCCGGGCCATGAGGACCGCGATGCGTCGTGACCTCGGGGTGGCCACCCTAGAGTGACGATGCGCCGATGGATCTCACACCCAGCTGACCGAGCATCGAAGCAGACGTTGAATCACAAGCTCAGGGTTTCTCGCTCTCGGCGGATGCTCGGACCATCTGGCCGCCCAAGAAGAGGCCAGCCTGCTCATCAGGTGGTTGACGTGCTCAGGGGACACGGACTGGTGATTGAGCTAGGCAGTTTCGTTTGGATCAGTCGGTCGTTGGTCTGGGTGTGCCGTTAACAGATGCGCAGTGGGCGCGGATCGAGCCGTTACTCCCGGACCG
>NZ_JBSFEP010000032.1:0-81491 GCF_053594495.1 Streptomyces sp. NPDC001920 | reverse complement strand
GGCGAGGCCCGCGAGGCCGACCTCGGCGTCGCCTCCGGCAACGGCAAGGGCCAGATCTTCGTCAAGGGCGAGGTCATCAAGACCGTGCCCGAGTCCAAGATCGTCGAGACCCTCATCGAGGAGGCCATGAAGCTGGCCGAGCAGATGGAGGCGGACGGCGTGGCATCGGGCGAGCCGTCGGTGTCGGTGGCCGGCTGACGACGGGGCGGCAGCGCCCCGGAAGGGTTGCGGACCCCGCGCGGTCAGCCCCGCACGATTCGCAGTCGCCCACCACCCCCCACTTTTGAGCCCATGGGCGCCCGGCCCCGGCGGCGTAGCCGAGGGGCGGCATGGCCCAGCTTCCGCAGGTACAGTGCGGAGACCAGCAGCTCCCCCGGAGGGCCCCCGCACGTGTTGACCCAGACCACTTCACGGGTGCTCGAACCGAGTGACCTGGACGCCGCGCTCGCCGTCCTCGACCGCGAGCCGGTCGCGAACGCCTTCGTGACGTCCCGAGTCCAGGTCGCCGGCCTCGACCCGTGGCGCCTCGGCGGCGAGATGTGGGGCTGGTACGAGGACGGCATGCTGACGTCCCTGTGCTACGCGGGCGCCAACCTCGTCCCGATCTGCGCGACCCCGCGAGCGGTACGGGCCTTCGCCGACCGGGCCCGGCGAGCGGGCCGCCGCTGCTCCTCCATCGTCGGACCCGCCGATTCCACCGCCCAGCTGTGGCGCCTGCTGGAACCCGGCTGGGGCCCGGCCCGTGAGGTCCGCGCCCACCAGCCCCTCATGGTCACCGACCGCATGCCGGCCGACATCACCCCGGATCCGTACGTCCGCCGCATCCGCAAGGACGAGATGGAGACGATCATGCCGGCGTGCGTGGCGATGTTCACCGAGGAGGTAGGCGTCTCGCCGCTGGCCGGCGACGGCGGCCTCCTCTACCAGGCCCGGGTGGCCGAACTCGTGGGCTCCGGCCGCTCCTTCGCCCGCCTCGACCAGCACGGCAAGGTCGTCTTCAAGGCCGAGATCGGCGCCGCGACCGACCGGGCCTGCCAGATCCAGGGGGTGTGGGTGGCCCCCGAGTACCGCGGCAAGGGCCTCGCGGCCCCCGGAATGGCGGCGGTTCTGCGCTACGCCCTGGCGGACGTGGCCCCGGTGGTCAGCCTCTACGTCAACGACTTCAACACGGCGGCGAGGCGGACGTACCACAGGGTGGGCTTCCAGGAGGTCGGCGCCTTCATGAGCATCCTGTTCTGAAACCGCCCGGGGGCGCGGGGCACCACGCGAGCAACCGAGGACGAGCCACACCCGGAACACGGCGCGAACCCCCCTGTAGGCTCCCCACATGCGCCTTCCCGGTCACGCACACCGCCGCCACCCCGACGACATCGTGATCGGCCCCCTGGACCTCTCCGCCCACGTCGACGAAGCGCTCGCCGTCCAGGCCGTCGCCTTCGGCCTGGGCCCGGACGAAGTGGCCGTACGCCGCCAGATCGTCCTGCGCCACATGACCTACCCGGGAGCGAGGGCCCTGGGCGCGACCTCCGCGGGCAGCCTCGTCGGGTTCGTGTACGGCATGCCCAACGACCGCACGCACTGGTGGTCCACCGTCGTGGAGCCCTACCTCCGGGCCCAGTCGCGCGACGACTGGCTCGACGACTCCTTCGTCATCACCGAACTCCACGTCCACCCCCGCTACCAGAACCGCGGCATCGGCCGCTCCCTCATCACCACCATCACGGACGGCGCGACCGAACCCCGCTCGATCCTCTCGGCGATCGACATCGAGAGCCCCGCCCGCGGCCTCTACCGCTCCCTCGGCTACCAGGACCTGGCCCGCCAGGTCCTGTTCCCCAGCGCCCCCAAGCCGTACGCCGTGATGGGCGCCCCTCTGCCGCTGCGCCGCCCCTAACCGATTTCCACCGCCCGGTGCCACCCGGCTAACCTCCTGCCATAACCCAAACCCGGCAGGAGTACGAGAACCATGGCGAACGCACCGGTCCAGCGCATGTCCCAGTTGATGGCGAAGACGCTGCGCGACGACCCGGCCGACGCCGAGGTCCTCAGCCACAAGCTGCTGGTCCGCGCGGGCTACGTCCGTCGCACGGCGGCCGGCATCTGGTCCTGGCTGCCCCTCGGCAAGCGGGTCCTCGCCAACGTGGAGCGCATCGTCCGCGAGGAGATGGACGCGATCGGCGCCCAGGAGGTGCTGCTTCCCGCGCTGCTGCCGCGCGAGCCCTACGACGCGACCGGCCGCTGGGACGAGTACGGCCAGGAGCTGTTCCGCCTCAAGGACCGCAAGGGCGGCGACTACCTGCTCGGCCCGACCCACGAGGAGATCTTCACCCTGCTGGTGAGGGACCAGGCGTCCTCCTACAAGGACCTGCCGGTCATCCTCTACCAGATCCAGCACAAGTACCGTGACGAGGCCCGCCCGCGCGCCGGCATCCTGCGCGGCCGCGAGTTCCTGATGAAGGACTCCTACTCCTTCGACACGGACGACGAGGGCCTGGCCCAGTCCTACGCCCTGCACCGCCAGGCCTACCAGCGCGTCTTCGAGCGCCTCGGCCTCGACTACCGCATCTGCGCCGCCACCGCCGGCGCGATGGGCGGCTCCAAGTCGGAGGAGTTCCTCGCCCCGGCCGGCGCCGGCGAGGACACCTTCGCGGACTGCCCGAACTGCGACTTCGCGGCCAACACCGAGGCGATCACGTACGAGCTGAAGCCGGTGGACGGCTCCACCGTCCCGGCGGCCGAGGAGATCCCCACCCCCGACACCCCGACCATCGAGACCCTCGCCGCCTCCCTCGGCGTCCCGGCCTCGGCCACCCTGAAGAACCTCCTCGTCAAGGTCGACGGCGAGATCGTCGCCGTCGGCGTCCCCGGCGACCGCGAGGTCGACATGGACAAGGTGGAGGCGCACTTCGCCCCGGCCGTCGTCGAGATGGTCACCGAGGCGGACTTCGCGGGCCGTGCGGACCTGGTCCGCGGCTACGTCGGCCCGCAGGGGCTGGGTGAGAAGGTCAAGTACCTCGCCGACCCGCGCGTGGCCCCCGGCACCTCCTGGATCACGGGTGCCAACAAGGAGCACACGCACGCCAAGAACGTCGTCGCGGGCCGTGACTTCGAGGTCGACAGTTACGTCGACGTCGTGGTCGTGCAGGAGGGCGACCCCTGCCCGAAGTGCGGCACCGGCCTCAAGCTCGACCGCGCCATCGAGATCGGCCACATCTTCCAGCTGGGCCGCAAGTACGCCGACGCCCTCAAGCTCGACGTCCTCGGCCAGAACGGCAAGCCGGTCCGCGTCACCATGGGCTCCTACGGCATCGGCGTCTCCCGCGCGGTCGCCGCTCTCGCCGAGCAGACCGCCGACGACAAGGGCCTGTGCTGGCCCGCCGAGGTCGCCCCGGCCGACGTGCACGTCGTCGCCGCCGGCAAGGCCCTGCAGACCGAACTGGCCCTGGACGTCGCCGAGAAGCTGTCCGCGGCCGGCCTGCGCGTCCTGTGCGACGACCGCGCCGGCGTCTCGCCCGGCGTGAAGTTCACCGACTCCGAGCTGATCGGCGTCCCGCAGATCCTGGTGGCCGGGCGGCGCGCGGCCGAGGGCGTCGTCGAGCTCAAGGACCGCCGCACGGGCGAGCGCGAGGAGCTGACGGTCGACGAGGCGATCGCCCGCCTGACCGCGTAGCCGCGGCCCCGCACGACAGGAGCCGGGAGGCGCACACCGCCTCCCGGCTCTCACCTTCCCAGGCCGCGTCCGCGAAGCCCCGCCCGCCCGCACGCCCGGCACTGCCGGAAGGGCAGGGGAGGCGCCCCCTCGCCGCAGCGGCCGAGAGCCCGCGTACCACCACCGGTGCGAGGGCATCCGCCCGGCGCCGAGAACACGCACCGCCACACCGCGGGGCCCGCCCTCCCGGCGGCCGACAGGCCTTCACGGACGCGGCCTAGAGCCACCCGGCGAACTCCAGCAGCAGTTCCGCGTCCTTCGGCCGCCCCACCCGAAGCGCCCGCACCCCGGACTCCACCGCCCGGAACAGCGTCCACCCCCGCAACCGCTCCTGATCGACGTCCAGCGACTCCGCGAGCCGCTTCACGCGCCGCCGGGTCGTCGCGGCGCCCGACGGCTGCGCGATGAGATCCTCCACCCGGTCACGTACCAGCCGGGCGAGGTCGAAGGCGCACTCACCGACCACCGGGTCAGGACCCACCGCCAGCCACGGCATCCGCTCCCCGGCCAGCACCTTGCTCTGCCGGAAGGTGCCGTGCAGCAGCCGGTGCTCGGGCGGCGCGGTCAGCAGCTCCTCGCGGGCCGCGAGCGCGGCGTCCACCAGCGGGGCCACCTCGGCACGCGCCGTCGCGGTCGTCCGCATCGTCTGGGCCTGCCGCCCGGTCCGCTCGGCCACGGTCTCGAAGACGTGCCCGGCCGGGGGCTCCACCCACAGCCGCCGCAGCGTCCCCGCCGCCTCCAGCAGCGCCTTCGCCTCCGGCAACGACCGCACCGACAGATCCGGATGCAGCCGCTCCAGCAGCAGCACGCCCTCGGTCACCGGGGCTCCCTCCCGCTCGAGCGAAGCCGAGAGTGAGGGAGGTTCGAGCAGCTGGACGGATCCGCGGCCGCCCCAGTGTGCGAGCGCCGCCCGTTCGCTCTCCGGCCGGGACCGGGGCGGCGCCAGCTTGAGCACCGCCGGGGTGCCGTCCGCGCGCCGCACCAGCACCACGAGGCTGCTGCGACCGCCCGGCATCTGCACCCGCTCGACGGTCAACTCACGCAGGACGACGGCCCGGTGGGCCACCTCCGGCAGCTTCCCCAACCAGTCGTCACCGTCCGGTGCCGTCTCACCGAGCGCCCTGACCAGACGCTGCGGCGGTTCGAAAGCCATGCGCGAGTCGTTCCCTTCCCGTCCTGCCCCCACGTGTCCTCCGCCCCCGTCACGCCGTGGGCGCCGCCGCTGCCGACGGGGCGCCCGCCCGCTCGGCGAGCCCAGGGAAGGCTACGCTCTCGCCCCGCCAGCGCACCGCCCGCACCGCCGCCTCCCGCAGCGCCTCGGCGGCCGTGGTCCGCAGCCCACCCTCGGCTGCCCGCACCAGGTCGGAGTACACCGCGGCGACCCGGTCCTCCAGCTCGGCGGCGAGCCGGACGGCCGCTGCCGGGTCCGGCACCGGGAACGGCAGCGCATAGGCAGCGCTCGCGACGGCCGGATCGGCGCCCAGGTCGCGCACCTCGCGCGCCAGCGCGTCCCGCCGCGCCCGGTGCGCGTCGTACGCCGCCCGTGCGTCCCTGCGCCGTTCCTCGGCGATCCGGGCGCCGACGACGCCGTACCCGTACACCGCCGCGTGCTCGGCGGCGAGCGCCGCCTGCAGGGCCGTCAGCCGCCGCTTCCTCGTCTCGTCGCCCGCCTCGCTCACTTGGCCCCCTCGGTCAGCAGGTACGCGTGCGCCGCCCCGGCCGCAGCCACGGAGGCCAGCAGCCGCGCCAGCTCGCCGGGCACGTCGAGGAGCGCCTTGGAGCGCCGGTCCGCCAGCTCCCGCTCGGCCGCGGCGAGTTCGGCCACGGCGTCCTTCTCGTTCGGCGGAACACCGGGCGAACCGGAGGCGGACGGCGCCGCCTTCCCGGCCTCCGGCGCCCTGGAAGAGCCGTCGTCGGGCCCCGAGGTTCCCGAAGCCCCCGGCGCCCCGCCCCCGAACGCCTCCACATGCCGTACCGCGGCCGCCCGCAGCGGCCCCAGCAGCTCCGCCAGCACCGGGTGGGCGGCGAGCACGGCGTCGTAGCGCCCGACCAGCCCCTCGCTGTCCCGGGCCGCACGCGCGCGTGCCCGCTCGGTGAGCGACGGACCGCCGCCGGTCGTACGGCCGTCCGAGTCCCCGGACCCGGAGGAGCAGCCCACGAGCAGGGCGGCCCCGGCGGCCGAGACGAGCAGGGTTCTTCTGCGCGCGCCCGAGGGGGTGCGCGGCGGCGAGGGGTACGGCACGGCAGACGTCCTCGGGGAACTCGTTCGAAAGCGGTTACGAAGGCACCTGTGCGATCAGCGGATCGCAGGCCCGTGATCACCGTACCCGCGCAACCGGACGGCACCACTCAGCGGCACCGCTCGTACGCAGGTGGACGGCAACACCCCCCGCGACCCGATACCCTTTGACCTGACAGCGACCCATCCCACAACAGCACACGCGGCCGAGGAGTCACCCGGATGAGCACCACCCAGAGCGAGAGGCTGCGAGAACTACTGGAACCGCTCGTCAGCTCCCAGGGCCTGGATCTCGAAGAGATCGCAGTGGACTCGGTCGGACGCAAGCGTGTGCTGCGCGTCGTCGTCGACTCCGACACCGGTGCCGACCTGGACCGGATCGCCGATGTGAGCCGTGTGCTCTCGGCGAAGCTCGACGAGAGCGACGCGATGGGCGAGGGCGAGTACACCCTCGAGGTCGGAACCCCGGGCGCGGAGCGCCTCCTCACGGAGCACCGCCACTACGTGCGCGCCGTCGACCGGCTGGTGAAGTTCCAGCTGGCCGAGGGCGGCGAGCTGGTGGCCAGGATCCTGAAGGTCGACGACGAAGGACTCGACCTCGAAGTACCGGGGGTGAAGGGCCGCAAGGCCACCTCGCGCAGGCTCGGCTTCCCGGAGATCGACCGGGCGCGCGTGCAGGTCGAGTTCAGCCGCAAGGACAGCAAGGACGAGAAGGAAGAGGAGGCGTAGCCGTGGACATCGACATGAGTGCCCTGCGGGGCTTGGTACGGGAGAAGGAGATCTCCTTCGACCTGCTGGTCGAGGCGATCGAGTCGGCCCTCCTCATCGCCTACCACCGCACCGAGGGAAGCCGCCGCCACGCGCGCGTGGAGCTGAACCGGGAGACCGGCCATGTGACCGTGTGGGCGAAGGAGGATCCCGAGGATCTGGAGGAGGGCCAGGAGGCCCGCGAGTTCGACGACACCCCGTCCGGCTTCGGCCGTATCGCCGCCACCACCGCCAAGCAGGTCATCCTGCAGCGGCTGCGCGACGCCGAGGACGACGCGACGCTCGGCGAGTACGCCGGCCGCGAGGGCGACATCGTCACCGGGGTGGTCCAGCAGGGCCGCGACCCGAAGAACGTCCTCGTGGACATCGGCAAGCTGGAAGCCATCCTGCCGGTGCAGGAGCAGGTGCCGGGGGAGACGTATCCGCACGGCATGCGGCTGCGCTCGTACGTCGTCCGGGTGGCCAAGGGCGTCCGCGGTCCGTCCGTCACCCTTTCGCGTACCCACCCCAACCTGGTGAAGAAGCTCTTCGCCCTGGAGGTGCCGGAGATCGCCGACGGATCCGTCGAGATCGCCGCCATCGCCCGTGAGGCCGGTCACCGCACCAAGATCGCCGTCCGCTCCACCCGCAGCGGCCTGAACGCCAAGGGCGCCTGCATCGGCCCCATGGGCGGCCGGGTGCGCAATGTCATGGGCGAGCTGAACGGTGAGAAGATCGACATCGTCGACTGGTCGGACGACCCGGCCGAGATGGTGGCGAACGCGCTTTCGCCGGCCCGGGTCTCCAAGGTGGAGGTCGTGGACATGGCGGCCCGCTCCGCACGCGTGACCGTGCCCGACTACCAGCTGTCCCTGGCGATCGGCAAGGAAGGGCAGAACGCCCGGCTCGCGGCCCGGCTCACCGGGTGGCGGATCGACATCCGTCCGGACACCGAGCAGGCCGGGGAATAGATCCAGGCCGCCAGGCGCTCAGATCACGTCAGGTTATCGCGCGGCAACTGTTCGAATCCTGCCCCAAAGGGGTGAGGTCGGTACGGGGAGGTAGACTTAACTGTGTCTGGCCGGACACGCGTCCGCGCATGCCCTGAACGCACCTGTGTGGGGTGCCGGGAGCGAGCGGCCAAGACTGATCTGCTGCGCATCGTGGCGATCGAGGACGAGTGCGTCCCTGATCCTCGCGGTACGCTGCCCGGCCGGGGTGCGTACGTACACCCCGCACTGGTCTGTCTCGACCAGGCGGTACGCCGCCGGGCGTTCACGCGGGCGTTGCGCGCCCCGGGAGCGCTCGACACAAAGGCGTTGCGCCGGTACGTCGAGCAGGCAACAGTTGCTGAGCAGGCAACACCGTAAGAAGCGTCGTGCGGAACCCCCGTGCGGCCCTGGTACCTCGCGAGTCGGAAGTAGGTCGAGATTGCGATGAGCACTCGATGAGTACGCGATGAGTACGCCCATGAAGTAGCGACGGTCCGGCCGCAACCCGGACCTAAAAGGAGCGAAGTGGCTAAGGTCCGGGTATACGAACTCGCCAAGGAGTTCGGTGTGGAGAGCAAGGTCGTCATGGCCAAGCTCCAGGAACTCGGTGAATTCGTCCGTTCGGCGTCTTCGACCATCGAAGCGCCCGTAGTCCGCAAACTGACGGACGCCCTCCAGCAGGGCAACGGAGGCGGCAAGCCCGCCCCCGCCCGCAAGGCTGCCCCGGCGAAGCCGGCAGCCCCCTCTCCGGCGCAGGCAGCCCGTCCGGCCGCCCCGCGCCCGGCGGCCCCCAAGCCGCCCGCCGCCGAGAAGCCCGCGCCCGCCGCGCCGGCCGCTCCCGGCCCCCGTCCGACCCCGGGCCCGAAGCCCGCGCCGCGGCCCGCCCCGGCGTCCCCGGCTCCGACCACGCCCGAGTTCACGGCACCCCCGTCGGCTCCCGCCGCGCCGGCCGCCTCCCAGGGCTCCGGCCCGCGTCCGGGCGCCCCGCGTCCGGGTGGCCAGGCGCCGCGTCCCGGTGCCCCCCGTCCGGGTGGTCCCGGGCAGGGCGGCCAGGGCCGCGGTGAGCGTCCCGGCGCTCCGCGTCCGGGTGGCCAGGCGCCGCGTCCCGGTGCCCGTCCGGCCGGCCCGCGTCCGGGCAACAACCCGTTCACCTCTGGTGGCTCCACCGGCATGGCGCGCCCGCAGGCGCCCCGTCCGGGCGGTGCTCCGCGCCCGGGTGGCCCCGGCGCTCCCGGCGGCGCTCCGCGTCCGCAGGGCCAGGGCCAGGGCGGTCCCCGTCCCCAGGGTGCCGCGGGCGGTCCCCGTCCGCAGGCTCCGGGCGGCCCGCGTCCCACGCCGGGCGGCATGCCCCGTCCGCAGGGCGGCGGCCCGCGTCCCGGCGGCGGCCCCGGCGGTCCGCGTCCGAACCCCGGCATGATGCCGCAGCGTCCGGCTGCCGGCCCGCGTCCCGGTGGCGGTGGCCCCGGTGGCCGCGGTCCCGGTGGCGGCGGTCGTCCCGGTGGCGGCGGTCGCCCGGGTGGCGGCGGCTTCGCCGGTCGTCCCGGTGGCGGTGGCGGCGGTTTCGCCGGTCGTCCCGGTGGTCCCGGTGGCGGTGGCGGCGGTTTCGCCGGTCGTCCGGGTGGTCCCGGCGGTGGCGGCGGTGGCCGTCCCGGCTTCGGCGGTCGTCCGGGTGGTCCCGGTGGCCGTGGTGGCACGCAGGGTGCCTTCGGTCGTCCCGGTGGTCCCGCGCGTCGTGGCCGCAAGTCGAAGCGGCAGAGGCGCCAGGAGTACGAGGCCATGCAGGCCCCGTCGGTCGGCGGCGTGATGCTGCCTCGCGGCAACGGCGAGTCCATTCGCCTGTCGCGCGGTGCGTCGCTCACCGACTTCGCGGAGAAGATCAACGCCAACCCGGCGTCCCTCGTCGCGGTCATGATGAACCTCGGCGAGATGGTCACCGCGACCCAGTCCGTCTCCGACGAGACGCTCCAGCTCCTCGCCGACGAGATGAACTACACGGTTCAGATCGTCAGCCCGGAGGAGGAGGACCGCGAGCTGCTCGAGTCCTTCGACATCGAGTTCGGCGAGGACGAGGGCGACGAGGAGGACCTGGTGGTCCGCCCGCCGGTCGTCACCGTCATGGGTCACGTCGACCACGGTAAGACCCGACTGCTCGACGCCATCCGCAAGACGAACGTCATCGCGGGCGAGGCCGGCGGCATCACCCAGCACATCGGTGCCTACCAGGTCGCGACCGAGGTCAACGACGAAGAGCGCAAGATCACCTTCATCGACACCCCGGGTCACGAGGCGTTCACCGCCATGCGTGCCCGTGGTGCGAAGTCGACCGACATCGCGATCCTGGTCGTCGCGGCCAACGACGGCGTCATGCCGCAGACGGTCGAGGCGCTCAACCACGCCAAGGCGGCCGAGGTCCCGATCGTCGTCGCGGTCAACAAGATCGACGTCGAGGGCGCCGACCCGACCAAGGTGCGCGGTCAGCTCACCGAGTACGGGCTGGTGGCCGAGGAGTACGGCGGCGACACCATGTTCGTCGACATCTCCGCCAAGCAGGGTCTGCACATCGACTCCCTGCTGGAGGCCGTGGTCCTCACCGCGGACGCCTCGCTCGACCTGCGGGCCAACCCGAACCAGGACGCGCAGGGCATCTCGATCGAGTCCCGTCTCGACCGTGGCCGCGGTGCCGTCTCGACGGTCCTCGTCCAGCGAGGCACCCTGCGGGTCGGCGACACGATGGTCGTGGGCGACGCCTACGGCCGCGTGCGCGCCATGCACGACGACAACGGCAACCTCGTCACCGAGGCCGGCCCGTCGACGCCGGTCCAGGTCCTGGGTCTGACCAACGTCCCGGGTGCGGGCGACAACTTCCTGGTGGTCGACGAGGACCGTACGGCCCGTCAGATCGCCGAGAAGCGCGCCGCCCGTGAGCGCAACGCCGCGTTCGCCAAGCGCACGCGCCGTGTCTCGCTGGAGGACCTGGACAAGGTGCTCAAGGCCGGCGAGGTCCAGCAGCTGAACCTGATCATCAAGGGTGACGCTTCCGGTTCGGTCGAGGCCCTCGAGTCCTCGCTGCTCCAGCTGGACGTCGGCGAAGAGGTCGACATCCGCGTCCTGCACCGCGGCGTCGGTGCGGTCACGGAGTCCGACATCGACCTGGCCATGGGCTCCGACGCCATCGTCATCGGCTTCAACGTGCGCGCCGCCGGGCGTGCGCAGCAGATGGCCGAGCGCGAGGGTGTGGACGTCCGGTACTACTCGGTCATCTACCAGGCGATCGAGGAGATCGAGGCGGCCCTCAAGGGCATGCTCAAGCCGGAGTACGAAGAGGTCGAGCTCGGCACGGCGGAGATCCGCGAGGTCTTCAAGTCGTCCAAGCTGGGCAACATCGCGGGTGTTCTCATCCGCTCCGGCGAGGTCAAGCGCAACACCAAGGCGCGCCTCATCCGCGACGGCAAGGTGGTCGCGGAGAACCTCAACATCGAGGGTCTGCGTCGCTTCAAGGACGACGTCACCGAGATCCGCGAAGGGTTCGAGGGCGGTATCAACCTCGGCAACTTCAACGACATCAAGGTCGACGACGTCATCGCGACGTACGAGATGCGCGAGAAGCCGCGGGCGTAACAGCCGACGGTTCGTGCCGGCCGGCGGGACTCTCGGTCCCGTCGGCCGGCACGGCGTTTGCCGACCTGCGCCGCAGGCGGGCGCGACGGTCCACGGAGCGTAATATCCGTCGATCGTCCTGGCCCCTTCGTTGTACGGTTCTGATGTTCCTGCCTCACAGCCGGCAGGGCCATCGATCCCGTACCGGCGGGTGAACCGGTTACACACATGTATGTGGGGACGCTGTCCTTCGACCTCCTCCTCGGCGACGTACGGTCGCTGAAGGAGAAGCGCTCCGTCGTCCGCCCGATCGTCGCCGAGCTCCAGCGCAAGTACGCGGTGAGCGCGGCCGAGGTGGACCACATGGACCTCTACCGGCGGGCCGGGATCGGCATCGCCATGGTGTCCGGCGACGCCGGTCACCTCACCGACGTACTGGACCGGTGCGAACGGCTGGTCGCCGGCCGTCCGGAAGTCGAACTGCTGTCGGTACGACGGCGCTTCCACGGCGATCACGACGACTGACGACACACAGCCAAGAACGAGAAGAAGAAAGAACGGGAGACGGACCAGTGGCCGACAACGCGCGGGCGAAAAGGCTGGCGGACCTCATCCGAGAGGTGGTGGCCCAGAAGCTGCAGCGCGGGATCAAGGACCCGCGGCTCGGCTCGCACGTCACCATCACGGACACCCGGGTCACGGGTGACCTGCGGGAGGCGACCGTCTTCTACACGGTGTACGGGGACGACGAGGAGCGCAAGGCCGCGGCCGCCGGACTGGAGAGCGCCAAGGGCGTGCTCCGCTCGGCCGTCGGGGCGGCCGCGGGCGTGAAGTTCACACCGACCCTCACCTTCGTCGCGGACGCCCTGCCGGACACCGCACGCACCATCGAGGACCTCCTCGACAAGGCGCGCCAGTCCGACGAGAAGGTGCGCGAGGTGTCCGCGGGCGCGAAGTACGCCGGTGAGGCCGACCCGTACCGCAAGCCGGGCTCCGACGAGGAGCCGGACAGCACTGTCGAGACGGACGGCGACACCGCGGAATGACGCAGAAGCACACCACGCCCGACGGCCTTGTCATCGTCGACAAGCCGTCGGGCTTCACTTCGCACGACGTGGTCGCCAAGATGCGCGGCATCGCGCGCACCCGCCGCGTCGGGCACGCCGGCACCCTCGACCCCATGGCGACGGGCGTGCTCGTCCTCGGCGTCGAGAAGGCGACCAAGCTCCTCGGTCATCTGGCCCTGACCGAGAAGGAGTACCTGGGCACCATCCGTCTGGGCCAGACCACCGTCACCGACGACGCCGAGGGCGAGATCACGGGGTCGGCCGACGCCTCGAAGGTCACCCGCGACGCCGTCGACGCCGAGATCGCCAAGCTGACCGGCGACATCATGCAGGTGCCGTCCAAGGTCAGCGCCATCAAGATCGACGGTGTCCGCTCCTACAAGCGGGCTCGCGAGGGCGAGGAATTCGAGATCCCGGCCCGCCCGGTCACCGTCTCCTCCTTCGCGGTGTACGACATGCGGGACGCCGTCGCCGAGGACGGAACCCCCGTACTCGACCTGGTCGTGTCCGTCGTCTGCTCCTCCGGCACCTACATCCGCGCCCTGGCCCGCGACCTCGGTGCCGGTCTCGGCGTCGGCGGCCACCTCACGGCACTGCGCCGCACCCGCGTCGGCCCGTACAAGCTGGACTCCGCCAGGACGCTGGAGCAGCTGCAGCAGGAGCTCACGGTGATGCCGATCGCCGAGGCCGCCGCGTCCGCGTTCCCGCGCTGGGACGTGGACGCCAAGCGCGCCCGCCTGCTGACGAACGGGGTCCGCCTGGACATGCCCGACGAGTACGCGGGCGTAGGCCCCGTTGCCGTCTTCGACCCCGAGGGCCGCTTCCTGGCGCTCGTGGAGCAGCACAGAGGGAAGGCGAAGAGCCTGGCCGTGTTCGGCTGAGGCGCCGGCAACCGGTGTCCCGTGCGGGTGCCCGCCCGCGGAGCGACGGCCACGGGGTCGTCCACTGCCCGTCGCTCCGCGGTCCCCCTCGGTTCCCCCACCCCTAGGGTGTATCCAACGACCCCCGCCTGTTCACCCGTCCGTGCGGGCGCTCGGAGTGAACCGAGGGAGCGGAAGGGGGCGCGTTCGTCACGCGATCTGTCCCACTGATCATCTCGCGCCTACCGTCGACAGCAGCGCGCGGGTGTGCGGGGCGCGCGGACGTACGGCGTGGAGGTTCGACGATGGCGGAACGGGGCCCGCAGGCGGGCGGGGGCCGCCGGATGCCGGGTGCGGCGGGGGACACGTGGGCGGGCCGGGGGGCCTGGGGGCCGTCCGACGCCGAGGGGGAGCGGTGCACACCGGCCGGGCAGGAGCCGCGGACCGGATGCGCCTCGGGCGGGTCGTCGCCCTCCGGCGACCGGGCCCTGGTCCGGATCCACGACCTCGGCGGACGGCCCCGGGGCCTCGGTTTCGTGGCCGACCACCACGGCACGGTCGTCACCGGCCACGAGGTCGTCGACGGCCTGTCCCGTCTCGTCCTGTGCGCTGTCGAGGGGGGCCGCAGCTGCGCCGTCTCCGCGAGCGCGGTGATCGCGTTGCCCGCGTGCGACCTGGCCCTCGTACGCACGGAGGGACTGGGCGTGGCCCCGCTGCCGGTGGCGGTGCGGGACCGGGCCGAGACGGGTACGTACGTGCGGATCGCGGCCGGTGGCTGGCGGGAGGCACGGGTACTGGGGGCGGCCTGTGCGACGTACCAGGCGACGGACGGGGTCCATCTGCTCGACGGCGCCGTGGAGTTGGCGGTCGGGACCGCCGGGCGGGACGCCTTGCGGATGGGCGCCGGAGCGGCCGGAGGACCGGTGCTGGACGCCGGGACCGGCGCGGTCGTGGGCGTGCTCGGCAGGGCCCTGCGGTCCGGTGACCGTGACGCCGTCCTCGCCGTGCCGCTGCGGCCGACGTCCCACGGACCGCTGGCCGACCTGCTCGCGAAGAACGCGGCGACGGTGCCGGCGTACGGCGCCGACCTGAACGTGGCCGGAGTCCTCGAACTGACGGCCACGTCGGTGGCGCAGGACGGTCCACCGGAGACGCCGGGACGCGCCGGGCGGGCGGACGGCGGGGGAGCGGGGGCTCAGGCGCCCGTCGAACGCGCCTCGGTGGCACGGGAGTTCGACGCCTTCCTGCGGGGCGGGGCCGCGATCCTGGGCCTGGTCGGAGCTCCGGGCAGTGGCCGTACCACCGAACTCGCCGCCCTGGCCGCGCGCCGCCACCACGGTCCCGAACCGGCCCCCACGCTGTGGCTGCGCGGCGCCGACCTCAAGGACCACGACACCTCGGTGGCCGACGCCGCGCGTCGTGCGCTGAACCGGGCGGCCCGCATCGTGGCCGCCTCCCTGCCGGCCGGCTCCACCGCCCTGGGCGACACCTCCCCGGAGCGCCTGGCCCACCTCTCCCACGCCACCGGCCGCCCCCTGCTGCTGCTCCTCGACGGTCCCGAGGAGATGCCGCCGTTCCTGGCGCACCGCCTGGCGAACTGGACGCAGGGCACGGCGCGTTGGCTGCGGGAGACCGGGGCGCGGCTGATCGTGGCGTGCGGGGCCGAGTACTGGGAGGAGGCCGCGTTTCCGGAGGAGTCGCTGCACCGGGCCGGTGAGTGTGCGGTGCGGGAGGCCGACCGGCCGTCTCCGGCCTGCGTACGGCTCGGTGACCTCACCCCCGACGAGGCACGGCAGGCCCGCGCCCGGTACGGCATCCCGGAAGGCGCCCTCGCCGCCCCCGACGCCCGGCACCCCCTCACCCTGCGCCTGCTCTCCGAGGTGCGCGCCGCCCTCCCCGGCACCCCGGCGCCTCGGCGGGCCGACCGTGACGACGTGCTCTCAGCCCACCTCGACCTGATGTGCCTGCGCATCGCCGTGCGCCTCGCCGCGCAGAACGGGCTGCGCGGAACCGCCGTACGCCGCCTCGCCGCCAAGGTCTCCGGCCAGGTCCACGAGGCCGCCCGACGCAGCCTGGGGCCCGGGCAGGGCGAACTCGACCGGGAGTCGTTCGAGGCCGTGTTCCCCTGGGGCCCCGCCCCCGCCAGACTCGGCGGCGGCACCGGCTGGGCCTCCGCGGTCCTCACCGAGGGCCTCCTCGTGCCGGCCGGCAACGGCTACCGCTTCGCCCACGAGGAACTCGCCGACTGGATCCAGGGCATGCACCTGGACCTGGACGAGGCACTCAAGGCCCTGGTGCACCGCCGCCGCAGCCACCCCGACGCCGTGCACCCCCTCCCCGTACCGCACCACCGCATCGGCCCCGTGGTGCAGGCCCTGCTCCACCTGGCGCGGCAGCACGGAAGCGCCCGGCTGGCCGAACACCTCGACCAGTTGACGTACGCCCTCGACGCCGACGGGGACTCCTGGTGGGCCTCCCGGCTCCTGTCCGAGACCCTGGTGCGCGTCCCGGACGCGACGCCGTACCTGGACGTACTGCGCCTGCTCGTCGACCACATCGTGGCCTGGCGGCACCGCGGACGCCCCGCACCGCCGGACTTCGGCCCCGGCTTCTGGACCGCCCTGCGGCTCTCGGACACCGACCGCTTCGACCTCCTGCGCGACCTGGTCCGCGCCGACGGCCCGCCCCAGGGCACCGACGGCGCGAGGACCGACGCCGTGACCGACCCCCTCCCGTACACCACCGGCCCCTTCCACCCCGGCGGCCCCCCGGTGCCGGGACCCCCCTCGACCGGCGTCCACGACGCGCGCTACCTCGACGCCGCCGCCCACCTCCTCGCCACCACCCCCGCCGCCGTCCAACCGCACCTCACCCGCTGGTTCGACGACGACCGCCCCCTGCCCGCCACCCCGCACGCGACCGTCGCCCGCGCGGCCCAGGCACTGCTCTACACCCACCGCCACCGCGCCCTCGACGACCTCACCGAGACGCTCGTCGACAGCGCGCACCGCAAGGCCGACGAACTCCTCGCCGTACTGGCGGAGGAGGAGCCGTCCGCCGTCTGCCGGGCCGTCGACCGCTGGGCACACGACGAACGACCCCGGCGGCGCGTCGCGGCGGTGACCTACGGGCTGCGTGCCGCGCCCCACGTCCACGCCGAGACCGACCTCGAGCTCCTGCGCCGCGCCGCCCGGGCCCTGCTCGCCCGCCCCGCCGACACCACCCTCCACGGCGGCGCCCTCGCCCTCCTCGTCCGGGACCCGCGCACCCGGACCCGCCACCTGCCGCAGGCGCTGGCGCTCTTCGCCGCCGCCGACCCGCAGGTGCCGCCCAGCGCCCTGGTCGCCGCCCTGGCGACCCACCCCGAACCGGTCCTGGAAGCGTTCCGTGAGCGCCTGAAGCGGCCGGAGGCCGGTGAGGCGCTGCGCACCCTCGCCGACGTCACCACACCGGCCCTCGCCCGCCGCGTCGCCGCCCTGGTCCGGGAGGCGGTGGGGCGGCGCCCCGAGACCGCCGCCGATGTGGCCGCTTACGTCGACCGGCGCCTCGACCACGGCCCCGCGGCCCGTGCCGTACTGTTCCCGCTGGTCACCGGGCTGCTGGACGGCGGCACGGACCAGGTGCGGGCCGCCCTCGCCGCCGTACTCGCCGCTCCCGGCGCCCCCGAATCGCGCCCCCTGCGTGGTGAACTCCTCGAGTTCCTCCTCACCCACGAGCACGCTCCGGCCGTCCTGGAAGCCCTCCTGCGCGCAGCGGTCCACCAGGGCGGCGACCGGGCGGACGGCGACCTTCACGGCCTCGTCCGACACACCGGCCTGCTCCTGGTCCGCACCCCGGACGGCGCCGCCCGATTCGACCGGGGCCTGGTCGACCTGGGCCGCCGCGTTCCGGGCTTCGCCGGGCGGGTCGCCGGCTGGCTCGCCGCGAGCCCCCAGGAGTGGGCGGCCGTGGTCGGCCCGAGCACGCGCCGGATGATCGAGAACCTGGCGGGCGTACGAGTTCCCGCATGACCAGCGCGTCCGTGCGTGCACCCGGTCACAGCCCGATGCCGATGCGTGCCCGGGGCGCCCGGCATGGCACCCTTAGACCTGCGTAAGAGCGTCTGAGGCACAGACGGACACGAGTTCGACGAGTTTGCGACAAGGAGCAGGCACAGTGCAGCGCTGGCGTGGCTTGGAGGACATCCCCGAGGACTGGGGGCGCAGCGTCGTCACCATCGGCTCCTACGACGGCGTCCACCGCGGACACCAGCTGATCATCCGGCATGCCGTGGAACGCGCCCGCGAGCTGGGCGTCCCCGCGGTCGTCGTCACCTTCGACCCGCACCCCAGCGAGGTCGTCCGCCCCGGCAGCCACCCGCCCCTGCTCGCGCCGCACCACCGCCGCGCCGAGCTGATGGGCGAACTGGGCGTGGACGCGGTGCTGATCCTGCCCTTCACCACCGAGTTCTCGAAGCTGTCGCCGGCCGACTTCGTCGTCAAGGTCCTCGTCGACAAGCTGCACGCCAAGGCCGTCGTCGAAGGCCCCAACTTCCGCTTCGGACACCGCGCGGCGGGCGACGTCGAGTTCCTCGCCGAACAGGGCAAGGTCTACGACTTCGAGGTCGAGGTCGTGGACCTGTACGTGACCGGCGAGGCGGGAGGCGGCGAACCCTTCTCCTCGACCCTGACCCGCCGTCTGGTCGCCGAGGGCGACGTCACCGGCGCCGCCGAGATCCTGGGCCGCCCGCACCGCGTGGAGGGCGTGGTCGTCCGCGGCGCCCAGCGGGGGCGCGAGCTCGGCTTCCCGACCGCCAACGTCGAGACACTGCCCCACACCGCCGTCCCCGCCGACGGCGTCTACGCCGGCTGGCTGCACGCCCAGGGCGAGGCGATGCCCGCGGCCATCTCCGTCGGCACCAACCCCCAGTTCGACGGCACCGAGCGCACGGTGGAGGCGTACGCGATCGACCGGGTCGGCCTGGACCTGTACGGCCTGCACGTCGCCGTCGACTTCCTCGCCTTCGTCCGCGGCCAGGCGAAGTTCGAGACGTTGGACGCCCTGCTGGAGCAGATGGCCGAAGACGTGAAGCGCTGCCGCGAACTGGTGGCGGCGGCCGAGTAGCCACCCCGCGACGCCGAAGGGCGGCCGGTGCCTCACAGGCACCGGCCGCCCTTCGTTGCGTACGGGGTCGCGCTACTGCTGTGTCCAGCCGGGCGGTACGACGCCCTGCTGCTGGGGCTGCTGGGGGTCCTGGGGCGGCGGCGCCTGCTGCTGCCAGCCCTGACCGGGCGCGGGCTGCTGCGGGGCCTGGCCCCAGCCCTGACCGGGCTGCGGGGCGCCGCCCGGCTGGGCGTACGGCTGCTGCGGCGGCTGCTGCTGGGGCGGGTAGCCCTGCTGGGGGTGCTGGTCGTACCCCTGCTGCGGGTGCTGCTGGTACTGCATGTTCGGGTTGCCGAAGCCCTGCTGGGTGCGGGCGATGTCCTCGGCGATGAGGGCGGCGAGGTCGAAGTAGGCCTCGCGCGTCTTGGGCCGCATCATGTCGAGGTCCACCTCGGCGCCCGCCGCCAGGTGCTCGTCGAACGGGATCACGACGACACCGCGGCAGCGGGTCTCGAAGTGCGCGACGATGTCCTCCACCTTGATCATCTTGCCCGTCTCGCGGACACCGGAGATCACCGTGACCGACCGCTGGACGAGGTCCGCGAAACCGTTCGCCGACAGCCAGTCGAGCGTCGTCGAGGCGCTGCTCGCACCGTCCACCGACGGCGTGGAGATGATGATCAACTGGTCGGCGAGGTCCAGCACCCCGCGCATCGCGCTGTAGAGCAGCCCCGTACCCGAGTCCGTGAGGATGATCGGGTACTGCCGGCCCAGCACGTCGAGCGCGCTGCGGTAGTCCTGGTCGTTGAACGTGGTGGAGACCGCCGGGTCCACGTCGTTGGCGATGATCTCCAGACCGGAGGGCGCCTGCGAGGTGAAGCGACGGATGTCCATGTAGCTGTTCAGCTGCGGGATCGCCTGCACCAGGTCACGGATGGTCGCGCCCGTCTCGCGCCGCACCCGTCGGCCGAGGGTGCCGGCGTCCGGGTTGGCGTCGATCGCCAGGATCTTGTCCTGCCGCTCGGTGGCGAGCGTGGCGCCCAGCGACATGGTCGTCGTCGTCTTGCCGACGCCGCCCTTGAGGCTGATGACCGCGATCCGGTAGCAGGACATCACCGGCGTACGGATCAGACCCAGCTTCCGCTCCCGCTCCGCCTGCTCCTTCTTGGCACCGAGCTTGAAGCGGGACGGGCCCTGGTTGTTCTTGCGGGCCTTGGGCTGGTTGCGCAGCAGCCGGTCGGAGGACAGCTCCACGGCGGCGTTGTAGCCGAGCGGGGTTCCGGGCGCGGCTTGCTGCTGCTGCGGAGCGCCGGGTCCGGCCTGCGGCCCGGGCGGGGCGGTCCAGCCCTGGTTGCCCGGCTGGCCCTGGTTGCCGTAGGCGGCGGGCGGGACGGCCGGGTTCTGGGCGGGGTGCTGCTGCGGCGCCTGCTGCTCCGGCTGGGCCGGGGGCTGCGGGGCAGCCGGCTGCTGCGCCTGGGCAGGCTGCGGGTAGCCGTAGCCCGCCTGCTGGGGCGGGTAGCCGTAACCGGGCTGGGGCTGCTGCGGGTAGCCGTAACCGGCGGCCTGCGGTGGGGTGGGCTGCTGCGGATACGGCTGCGGCTGCGGCTGCGCGGGCCCGCCCGCCTGGCGCGGGTCGACCGGCGCGGGCTGACCGCCCTGCGCCCCGGGGTGGCCGGGTTGCTGCTGCGCCGGGTGACCGGGCTGCTGGGCCGGGTGACCGGGCTGCTGGGCCGGGCCGAAGGAGCCCTGCGGCGGCGCGGGGTGGCCGGGGTGCGGCTGCTGCGGATGGGTGGGCTGGCCCGGGTGCTGGGGGTAGCCGTATGCGCCGGCTTGTGCGGCGGCGGCCTGCGCGGCTGCGGCTGCGGCTGCGGCGTGCGGGTCGGGCTGGGCGGGCTGGCCCGGGTGCTGGGGGTAGCCGTATGCGCCGGCCTGCGCGGCGGCTGCGGCGGCAGCGGCCTGCGGGTCGGGCTGGCCCGGCTGCTGCGGGGCCCCCTGGGCGGGGTTCGCGGGCACGAAACCCTGGGGCAGCGGGGGCAGCGGCTGGCCGGCCTGGGGCGGTGCGGGCACCTGGCCGGCGGGCTGCGGCTGCTGGCCCTGAGCGGCGGGCTGGCCCTGTGCCTCGGGCTGCTGTACGGGGACCGGCGCGGGCTGTGCCTCCGCTTCCGGTTCCGGCTGCGGCGCCTGCGGCTCCGCCTCCGCCGTAACCGGCGCGGTGCCGGCCTCGGGCTGCGTGGCGTCGGGCGCGGGGGAGTCGTCGGACCCGACCGGCGCCGGTCCCTCGTCCTCGGCTCCCGTCACGGACGCGGCGGTGTCGTCCGTCTCCGCCTCGTCGCGCCGCTCCTCCGGCTCATCGTCGTCGGCACCGCCGAACAGCCGTGCCGCCTCCGCGTCGGCGGCGGCGTGGTTGAGCTCGGCCTCCCGCTCCTCGGCCTCCCGCTGTTCGGCCATCGGCTGCTCGGCCATCGGGTGCTCGGCCACCGGCTGGGCCGGGGCGGGCTGTTCGGGCTCGGGCGCCGCCGGAACGCCGGCCGCAGGGGTGGGGGCGGGTGCGGGTGCGGGTGCGGGCGGTGCGGCCTGGGCGTCCTCCTCGACCGGGCGCAGCACGGGGAAGCCGGGCGCGGCGGCGGGCGGTTGGGCCTGGGCGGCCTGCTGCGGTGCGGCGGCGGGCGGCTGCTGCGGTGCGGCGGCGGGCGGTTGCTGCGGTGCCACGGCGGGCGGCTGCGCGGGCGTCTGCTGCGGGGACGCGACAAAGCCGCCCGACGTGCCCTGGGCGGGCTGCTGGGGGTAGCCGTAACCGCCGGACGTGTCGTGGTTCGGCTGGGGCGCGCCGAAACCACCCGACGTGTCCTGGCCGCCCGGCTGCTGGGGATAGCCGTAGCCACCCGCCGCGGGCACCGGACCCGGCGCGGGCTGCTGCGGGAACCCGTATCCACCCGTGGCCGTGCCCTGGGCCGGCGTCGGCTGCGAGGGCTGTGCGGGCGGTCGCGGTGTGCCCTGCGCGGGCGGCTGGGCCGGTGCGGGACCCTGCGCGCCGGGGCCGCCCGGGGGCCCGGTGGGTGTACCGATCGGTGGTCCGGTCGGCGGTGGTGGTGACGTGTGCCCGGTGTCCTGCTGAGCGCCGGACGCGGAGCCACCCTGCGTGCCTTGGGCGTACCAGGCGGGAGGTGTGTAGACGATTTCGAACTCGCCCGTCAGATCCACCTCGTGATCGTCCCCGTCCGAGGAAGGGCTCCCGCCGTTGTACTCGGACCGATCCCTGTTCACTGCTTGCCTCCTGGTCAGCCACTGCTGCTGAGCTGGTCGTCGTCGCGGCCGGGCGGACCGAGTGGCGAGTCCCACGCGACTGCGATCGTCACCGCACCACCAGAAGCCTAATCACTCGCATGGCGGGACGGAAAAGCCCCCATGGGGGCGGACGAAAACGCCCCATGGGAGCGACTTGTCCGCACCCCGCCGCGCAGGCGACGACGCGTCAGTCCATACGGCGGGCCACACCGAGCAGACCCGTCTCCGCATCCGTGGCTTCGGTCATGACGAACTTGTGGTGCTTGCGAGTGCACCACAGTGCGACGCCGTCGTGAAGGGTCGGCAGGTGCTGGAGATGCTCCTCGGGCACGCCCAGGGTGTCCCGTACGACCTCGGTCTCGAACGGCGAGATGCGCTGGATCCCGACGAGATGCGCCTGGGACAGCCAACGCGGCGCGTGTTCGCTGACGAACGGCAGCACCGTCACCACGGACTGCCACGGCACCGACGTGACCCGCCCGCGCGGCGGCCGGATACCGCAGTCCCGGAACAGCACGACCGGACTCGACACGGACGGACCCTGCGCGGGCACCCGGCCCACGGGATAGACCGTCACGCACTGCTGACCGCCGCCGGCCGCCTGGGCCAACTGCTGCCAGGCCTGCGGACGTCCGGTCTCCACACCGACGCGCGCACCGGTCGCCGCGGCGCGCAGCGCCAGCACCTGGGCGAGCCACAGGCCGCCCACGAGGACGACGTCGAACGGGGTGGGGCGGGCCAGCCCGAGCACGGCCGGCTGCGACTCCGGGTCGGTGCCGATGATCACACCGTCGTCACCGAGCGGCATGCTGATCGCCGCGAGTTCGTCGGCGGTCACCACATGGCGGTTGCGGCGCGGACCGCGCAGCCCGAACCCCGGGCTGAAGATACGGCGTTGCTGCTGAGGAGGCTCCGGCTGCCGGATGATCGGGATCATGCCGGTGTCCGTGGGCGAGGCCACGTGCGCGGGCGTGCGTGCGGGGGTGCGGCCCTGCTGTCCCGGGGGCATCGTCGGGGCGGGCTGGGACATCAGTACGTACCTCCGAGCGGCAGAGTGGCGAGGGCACCGGGGACCTGCTCCCGGTCCAGACGGACGAGGCCGACCTTCGCGGCACTCGCGGCCCGCTCCAACTCGCGCCCCACCTGGCCGAGTTCGTCGTCACCGCGGGCCGTGACGCGGATGTGCCCGGTGAGGGCGACACCGCGGTTGCCGGCCCGGCTCAGGGTCATGCTGAACGTGGTGGCGAGCACGGGCAACGACGTGAACCGCGTCACCAGCTCGGGCAGCGCCACACCGCCGCTGCCCAACTGCGGCCAGCGCGACACCCAGTACGTGGTGTGCCAACGGTCGTCCACCCGCCAGGTCCGCACCGCCTCGACCGTACGACGCTGGGGTGCCCGGCCCTCCTGGGAGTGCTGGGCGTTGGCACGCGGGTTGAGGCAGCTGGACGTCGCCAGCGCCTGCACCAGCTCGGTCTCGTCCAGGATCGTCGCCTTGAAACCGGCCCCGGCGAGCCGGCTCGCCAGCTGGTCGGCCACCCGCAACAGCGCCCGCTGCGCACCGGGAACACCGTCCCCGCGCGCCTGCACCGCCTCCGGGCACAGCTCCGGATCGAGCTTGAGGGCGACCCAGGTGAGCCGCAGCGCGGGCGAACCGGCCTGCGACTGAAGGGGGCCGTACGAACGCGCGGCGAGCGACTGCTGCGGCAGGTGCGGCGCGGGCGCCGGCTGGGTGTGCTGCACGACCTGCACGGAGGCGAGCCGGATGCCGTCGACCTCCAGGGCGTCCTGGATCAGCCGCAGCGGCAACTGCCGTCCGGCGGCCCCCGGGCGCAGCGGCTCGTCGCCCGGCTGCACGAAGAGCACGGCCGTCAGGAAGGTCCCGTCACCGATCATGCCGATCGAACGGTCGTCACGGGAGACGAAGGAGTACGTCCGCAGGGCGGGGTCGCACTCCACGACCGGTGCCATCATCGCGTCCGTCCCCGGCGGGACGGGAGCCTTGGCGTCGCGCCGGCGCTGCCTGAGGGCGCGCGACGTCTCGTACCACTCGGGCAGCGGGCGACGACCCCGGCGCAGGACCGCCAGGAGGAGCAGCAACGCCGCCACGACACCGGCCGGAACCAGCAGCCACGACGTGTCGGCGGCCCAGGCGGCCAGCATGACCGCGGCCGCGAGCTCCACCAGGACGAGTTGCTGCAGCCGCACCGGGCCCAGACCGCCGGGACGGGGCAGCGTGCGCGGCGACGCGGCGGCGGGGGAGGCCGGGGCGTTCGGCGTACGTCTGCCGCTCGGCCCTCCCTGTTGCTGCGGTGCGCGGCGTCCGCGCCGAGTGCTCGTAGCGCTGGTCATCCCCCGGGACATCCCTTTCGCGAAGTATCGGCCCATCTCGTGGGGCGGAATCCTCTGTCCGGGATTCCGGCGACGGGCCAGGGGCCCGACGGCCCACGACATCCATGCGAGTGGCTCACGGTACCCGCTGCGGAAGTCGAGGTGACACAGGGGACACCGAAACCCCAGGTGGTCAGAGTGCCACGGACGGGCCCACGGTGGTGGAGCGCTGTGGTGAAGCTCTGTGAAGATGCGGGGTCGGCCGCCCACCTGATGAATCGTCGTCCGGCGGCGCAGGGCATAGTAGGTGCCTGCGTGGCCGACGTGACCTTCGCGCACGACTGCGAGCAGGACTACCAGCACGACTGCGAGCGCGACTGCGAGAAGGACTACGAGTACGACTGCGAGCGCGACCGTGAGAAGGACTACGGGCGTGACTTCGAGTACGACTTCGAGCACGACTTCGAGCACGACAAGGCCGCGCTCACGGAGCATTGTTGAGCTTTCGGGCACGGTCGAGCACCACGAACGCCACCGGTCATCACAAGGTGATCGAGCGGTACGAACGCGATCGAGCAGTACACATCGGGAGACACGGGGACCATGGCAAAGCAGCGTCGGGATGAGCTCGCCGCCTACACGTTCGCTCGCAAGCGCACCGTCGCGGCGTTCCTGGCGCCGTCACCGGGCGGCTCGGAGGAAGGCGCACCGCGCCCCGTCCGCACGGTGATGCCCAGCCTCGCCGTCGGCGTCGTTCTGGTGATCGGCTTCATCGCCTGGGGCGTGATCAAGCCCACGGCGCCCAAGGGTTGGGACACACCGGGCGAGCACATCATCGTCGACAGCGACTCGACGACGCGGTATGTGGTCCTCGACCCCGACCCGAAGGACGGCAAGGTGGAGAAGGTGCTCCACCCCGTCCTCAACTACGCCTCCGCCAAGCTGCTGCTCGACAAGGGCAAGGGCAGCGTTCTGGAGGTCCCTGGCAAGGAGATCGACAAGAGCGGCATCCGGCACGGCGCGACGATCGGCATCCCCTACGCCCCCGACCGGCTGCCCTCCAAGGAGGACGCGGAGAAGCCGAAGACGTGGGCGGTGTGCGAGCGTCCGGCGCCGGGCGCCAAGAACGCCGTCGACCGTGCCGTCTTCGTCTTCGACGACGAGGACGCCAAGTCGCTGAGCGACTCCGGCCGGGTCAACCACCGCGAGGCCCTGTACGTGGTGGACCAACAGACCGGCCGGGAGTTCCTCGCGGACGGCAACGGCAACCTCTTCCTGCTCGGTGACCAGGCGGGGCTCGACGAGACCACCATGGCGCAGCTGCGCGCCGCCGTCATCGGCAGCAGGGCCGAACCGCAGCCGGTGAGCCGGGAGTGGCTGCGCACCTTCAACGAAGGCGGGGTCATCACCTTCCCGACGGTCCCGTCGATCGGCGGGCCCACATCGGTCCAGGGGCTCCCCGCCGAGGCGAGCACCGTGGGCCGGGTGCTCAAGGCGCGGGACGCGCAGGGCGAGCAGTACTACGTCGTCCTCAAGAACGAGGTCGCCGCCATCACGCCGTTCGTCGCCGACCTGCTCAAGCGGTCGCCCGACGCGGACAAGGCGTACGGGACGGACCCGATCACCGACATCGAGGTGAACCCGCAGCAGATCATCGCCGCCAACAACGGCGAGGCGAACTTCTTCTACGCCGACAAGGGCTGGCCCCAGGCCGTTCCGCAGCAGGCCAACCCCGCGAAGACGGCGACCGGCCGGGCCCTCACGACCTCGTGCAGCGTCTACAAGGGAACGATCGGCGAGGGCAACAGGCCGCAGCTCGCCACCTGGGCCGGAACGGCCTACCCCAAGAAGGTCATCACCGACGCGCAGAGCGCGTACGTCTCGTCCGGCTCGGGTCTCCTCTTCCAGGAAGTCACCGGCAAGGCGGGCGGCGGAGGCGGCTGGTACCTGCTGACGGACACGGGACTGCGGTACTCGCTCCCGTCGAACAACGACAGCCAAGCGGGCACGGACGCCGGTGCTTCGTCCTCGTCCTCGTCGCAGGGCGGTGCCACCGAGACGGACAAGGCGCGGACGCGGCTGGGCTACGAGGACGTCGCCAGGCCCGCGATCGTGCCCCAGACGTGGGCGGCGTTCATCTCGAAGGGCCCCATGCTCGACACCGGGAGCGCGGCCCAGCCGCAGAGCCAGTGACGGCGGGCCCTGCGGGGCGACCGACGTCCGACGCGCCCGTCGGCCGACGGCCAACGGGCCGACGGGCAGCAGCACTTGGAGTAAGACGGCGCACGGGTCACAGGATGATCGCCCAAGTGTGTGAGCCGTGTAACTGATTGGCCGTGCCTGTGGTTGAGTGACAGGCTGACGATAGAGTGTTTGCAGCGCTCAAGCGTGCGAAGCTTCTCCGGGCACCGGCACAGGTTTCCCGGATCAACGACGACATGGGGGAAGGTTCATCATGGCCGGCCAGTTCCGGGTAACAGAGGACGAACTCACCAAGCTCTCCGGTGACATCAGCACTGTCAACGGCCAGCTGCAGGGCGAGATCCGCCGCCTCAACGGAGTGATCGACCAGATCGCCGGCGGCTGGAAGGGCCAGGCGGCCCAGTCGTACCGCCAGCTGCAGGACCGCTGGAACGCGGACGCGAAGAGGATGAGCGACATCCTCAACGACATCAAGGAAGCCGTGGACTCCACGCGGAGCAACTACTCCGCGTCCGAAGAGCAGCAGAACTCCGAGATCAGCAAGATCATGTCCGACTTCGGCTGATCCAGCCGTTTCGGTCGGAAGTGCTTCAGCAGCTGACGGAGCCCTCCAACTCTTCCTGATTTCCACCGACTTCCTTAGATTTCTTCCTGAAAGGGAATGACGATGTCGATCCTCGTCAATTACGCAACGATCACCAACGCGTCCACGGACGTGAAGACGACCGCCGGTCGCATCAAGCAGCAGCTGGACGACCTCGAGGCCGCGGTCAAGCGCGTCGCCAACACCTGGGAGGGTGAGGCGCAGGAGGGTTACCAGCGCAAGCAGCGCGAGTGGGACAAGACCGCCGCTGACCTGCACGCGACCCTGCTGAAGATCTCCACGGCGCTGCAGAACGCCGCCGAGAACTACCAGGCCACTGAGAAGAGCAACGCCCAGACCTGGGGCTGAGCCCGTCGGCGACCCGAGGGACATGAGATGAAGAGAATCGGCCCAGCCGACGCGATGGCGTCCGCTGGGCCGACCTCTGCTTCAGGGTCGACCACTGGTTCCGCGGAACCGCACGAGGCTCCTGCGGGGGCACGCGAAGCCTCCACAGAGGCGCACACAGCAAATTCCGCAAACATTCACACACGTCGCCACACCGGTGACACAGACATGACCCAGCTTCGTAGTAGGAAGCACGACGGCAAGGAAGCCCTGGGGGGCCTGAACATGAGAGGCCTGAACGTGGCGGGCCGCACAGCCCGCTCGCGTAGCCGCAACGGTGGAACCCGCGCACTGCAGCGGGCCTTCGGCGTGCTCGCGGTGACCGGGATCTGCCTCGTGTCGGCACCGCCCGCGCCGCTCGCTTCGGCGGCACAGGCTGCACCGGCGGACACGGCGGTACCCACCCACCTCGCGGACTCGGGCGCTCCTGCTTCGGGCGGCGGCTCCGGCAGGACGGACTTCGGCCTGTCGAACAGTACGGAGTGCGTCTTCGGCGGTGACGTCATCAAGTCCACGCCCTGGTCGCTGCAGCGGATCCTCCTGGACCAGCTGTGGGCGCAGGCGGAGGGCGAGGGCGTCACGGTCGCGGTGATCGACACGGGCGTCGACAAGAGCAATCCCCAGCTGACCGCCGCCGTGGCCGGCGGGGACACCTACGTCGACGGCCCCGCCACCGAGGACATCGAGGGCCACGGCACCCGGGTCGCCGGCATCATCGCGGCCCGCCCGATCAAGGGCACGGGCTTCGTGGGCATCGCACCGAAGGCCAAGATCCTCTCCTACCGCTACACCGGCGGGGAGGAGAAGCAGGGCGACTCGGGCACGATGTCCGCCGCGATCCGGGACGCGGTCGCCAAGGGCGCGGACGTCATCAACATCTCGTCGGACACCGCGAACAAGAAGGACAACGGCCCCCTGCGGCGGACCGTCGCGGACGCCGTGCAGAAAGGTGCCCTCATCATCGCCGCCGCCGGGAACGACGGCGCCGACGGCAACACCGGCAAGACGTACCCCGCTTCGTACGAGGGCGTCCTGGCGGTTGCGGCCTCCGACCGCAACGACGAACGCGCCTTCTTCTCCCAGTCCGGCGACTTCGTCGACGTCGCGGCACCGGGCGTCGGCATGGTCTCCACGGTCCCGACGAAAGGCCAGTGCACCGCGGACGGCACGAGCTTCGCGGCACCGTACGTCGCGGGCGTCGCGGCGCTGCTGAAGGAGAAGTACCCGGACTGGACCGCGTCCCAGATCGCCACGCGCATCGAGGAAACGGCACAGCGCCCCGGCCGCGGCCCCAACCCGTTCATCGGCTGGGGTGTCGTCGACCCGGTCGCCGCCTTGACCGACGACTCGACCCCGGGCACCACTCCGAAGCCGGACCAGCCGGTCGCAGCCGGCTCCGGCGGAGTCGTACCGATGGCCGTGACCATGGGCGAGACGGAGACGGAGCGGGAACGCCGGGTGGCGATCTACGTACTCGGCACGGGACTTGCGCTGGCTCTCGTGGTTGCGGGGAGCGGGGTAGCTGTGCGGGACTGGCGTAGTCGGCGAGTTGGCCGGTCCGGCAGCGGAGTTGGGCGATGACTTGGGCACCGGGTGGTGCTGACGACTTGGACAACAGGGGAGAGGACAACGGGGTATGAGTAACGGGATGCGGGTTGATCTCAGCGCGCTGGATGAGGTCATCCGGAAGCTGTGGACGTTGCTGGACGATATGGATAAGGCCGGGCAGACGTCTCGGTACAACACGGAGATCCCGATGGATGCGTTCGGGAATTCGTGCCTCTTCAAGGAGGCCGGGGATCTGCATGCGGCTCACGGGACCATGAAGTCCGATCTCGAGACAGCGATCAAGAGCCTGCATGGACTGATCGACAAGTTCGGCACGAGCACCTCCAAGGTCAAGGACAAGTACACCGAGCAGGAGTACGCGAACAAGAACCAAATGGGTGGTGACACGGGGAACTCGAACGGCTCGTTTGCAAGGTAGTCGGTTCGAGAATCACCTGTAGAGGGAGGAGTTCAAAATGGCTGGTGAAAAGGACCTGCCCAAGCCCGAAATCGTGAACGACACCTGCGTCGCGGATCCTGGGCGACCTCAGACCAAGACTCAATTCATTGAGTACTCGCTGAAGGAACTCAAGCAGATGCTTGAGGGTACCAACCCCGGCGCGATTGAGGAGGCTGGTCGTCACTGGGGCAAGGTCAACGACATTCTTTCCGGTGGCGAGGGTGGTGGCATCGCCGGGCTGCTCGACAAGGCGGTCGACAATGTCCTGGAGCATTGGGAAGGAGATGCGGCTCGGAGCTTCGAGAAGAAGGCCCGAGAAATCTCCCAGAGCATCAGGAATGCGGCTTGGCACGCCGATCTCAACAGCTCACAGATGGCTGACGCTGGCTCGCAGCTCCGGCGGTTCAAGGCGCAGTTGGATCAAATCGAAGAGCCCAGTGGTTGGGCTAAGGTCGGCGACGCTCTCAGCGACTGGAAGTGGGACAATGGCGAAGCCGTCGCCAGTGACCTCCAGGACCGCAAGCTGACTGCTAAGGAAGTAGCGGAGATTAACGAGGGCAAGATCGGCGCAAGCCGGGAAGCCCAGCTCAACGGTGTTGCCGTTATGGAGAATCTTGCGGCCCAGTACATCCGGGTAAAGGGAAACCTGGATAGGAACCGAGTGGTCGTCGATGACAGAGGCAACATCAAGGACCCCAACCGCGACGTAGAGTATCCGCCGCCCGTTACGCCGCCTACCGGTGGGGCGTCGCGCCCAGGGGCATCAGGCTCGGCTCCCAAGCCGTGGAGTGCCGGACCGACAGCTACTGTGAAGCCAGCTCCGACAGTTCCCCGTGACGGGGGCATCACGGGTGGCACGCAACTGCCGACAACCAGGACGAAGGTGGACAGCCTCACGCCTGGATTGACAGGTCCCGGCCTTCCTCCGAGCACCGGAGGTGCTGGGGGCGGTGGCGGAGGCCTTGGCACCGGCGGTGGGCAGGGCCCGGGCTTCGTGGCACCTGGCGGAGGAGCCGGCCTCGGTCGTGGCGCCACGGCCGGGCGTGGTGGCATTGGGGTAGCGGGCGGTCGCGGTGGTATGGCTGGCGGTGGCGCGGCAGCAGGTCGTGGCGCCGGAGGCCGGGCCGGTATCGGTGGTATGGGTGGTGCCGGAGCCGGTGCCGCTGGCCGAGGCGGTGCTGCTGCTGGCGGGGGCCGTGGGGCCCTCGCCAAGGCTCGTGGTGGTGTTGTAGGCGCGGCTAAGGGCATTGCTGGCAAGGGCGCTGGCGGTGGCGCGGGCCTGCACGGCAGCCGTGGCGGAACCCAGCGCGGCGGCATGGCTGGTGGAATGGCTGGCGGCATGGGTGCACGCAACGGTCGACGGTCTGAGAACGAGGGCAACCAGAGCGAACGTCCCGACTACCTGGTCGAGGACGAAGAGACCTGGATCTCGGAAGAGGACCGGAACCGCAACGTGCCGCGGACCATCGAGTAGTACACGAGTCGGGCCGCACGACTAGCGTGCGGCCCGCTCGTATGAGGGCTGGTGGTACCAGTCGTAGTTATGTGAGGAGTAAAGCAGTGAGTTTCAAGCGAGCCCGGTCTGCGGCGGGAGTCGTGGCACTGACAGGAGCTTTGCTCCTCACTAACGCCCCAACCGCATCGGCGGACTACGTAAGAGACCAGCAATGGGTTTTGAACGCGTTTGCGGTAGAAGACGTTTGGGCTGAATCCCAAGGGCAGGGCGTTACCGTTGCCGTAGTCGACTCTGGAGTCGATGCCAGTCATCCCGACCTAACTGGGCAGGTCCTCGCGGGTAAAGACTTCACCGGAGGAGGTAACGCTCAAGAGGACAAGCTCGGACACGGGACGATCATGGCCAGCATCATTGCTGGTCACGGCCATGGCGCGGGGAACGCATCCGGCATGGTCGGTCTTGCACCGAAGGCGAAGATCCTGCCGCTGCGTGCTCTTCAGACGGAGAAGGACCCACTGCATGACGAGACTTGGGCTGCAGCGGTTCGATATGCCGTAGACCAGGGTGTGAAGGTCATTAACCTCTCTTTCGCCAATGATGGCGGAAAGACCCTCAGCGATGGTCGGGAGGCAATCGCTTATGCGCAAGCTCACGACGTTGTCGTCGTGGCTGGTGCTGGAAACGACGGCTCCATCGCTGTCGACGAGCCAGCAGCGCTACCTGGTGTGGTCGCTGTTGGGGCCATCGATAAGAACGCGAACCGCTGGGAGGGCTCAAACAGCGGCAAGGGGCTTGCCCTGATGGCTCCCGGCGTAGAGGTTCTTGCTGCGGATCCGACCAATTCGAGGCAATACACTTTGTCTACCGGTACTTCGGATGCCACGGCCTATGTATCCGCCGCCGCCGCCCTCGTCCGATCCAAGTACCCCGACCTCACCGCAGGCCAGGTGATCAACCGCCTGATCAAGACGGCCACCTTCGCCCACCACAAGGGATTGAAGGCGCCCGACGAGGAATACGGCTACGGAATCGTGCGCCCCTACTCGGCGCTGACGATGGACATCCCCGCCGGGCCCAAGAAGAACCCTCTTGGTCAGCTCTCGTCGTCCACCTCGACTTCCAGCGAGGCGGCCAAGGGGACGGACCAGTCCGCTCGGGCCAAGAAGAAGAAGTCCTCTTCCGGCAGCCTTCTCCTTCTCGCCGGTGGTGTCGCAGTCGTCGTGGTCATCGGCGCCATCGCCTTCGCCGTCCTCCGTAGCCGGCGCAACGGCGGCGGCCCTGGCGCTGGCAGTGGCGGCTCGCAGCATCCCCCGTACCCGTCCGCGGGGCAGCCGTACGCCCCTCCGGGACAGGCGCCACAGCAGCCCGGCCCCTACAATCAGCAGCCCCCGTACCAGGGCCAGTAGGGACAAGGCGACCGCGCTGCTGCCGATGAAATGACCTCGCAGGCTGAGCAGAGTTTCATCGGCATATTGCCTTGCAGCAGCGACTTCAGTTCCGAGAACGAGAAGGGACACTCCTCGAATGGGCGCAATCGTCCTGGTCGTCGGCATCCTCATTGTCGGTGCCGTGATCGCCGCGGTCGTGGTATTCGCCGTGGCTCGAAGCCGTCGTCACCCCGGCGTCGGGCCAGTCGCTCATGGCGTGGCACCCCACCCCGCCCCCGGGTATCCCGCTCAGCAGCCCGTTTACCCGCCTGCCCAGGCCCCGTATCCCATGCCTCCCCAGCAGGGGTACCCCACTCCTCCTGCTCAGCCGCCGCAGCATGCCAATCCGTACGCCCAGCAGCCTCCCCAGCATGGCCAGTAGCCGTGGCTGGTGATGACCAGTGCGCACCCGTGACCAGGCCCCGATTCGCTGAGCAGGCCCAGTTACGTCTCAAACCCGCAAGGCGCTCGCTCGCTGGGGTGTGAGACGGCCCCCACGGATACCGGAGCGGCCGGTCTGCGTACGAACTCCAGTGGGCACGCCGCGGTCCCAAGTGCTGGCAATCCGTGCATACCGGGGAACCGTTCGCCGCGCAGATGGGCGGCTCTGGGTCCTTGTGAATCCACCTGCTGCCACCAGGCTTGCCGCCAGGCCCGTACATGCAGCAACTATCTCCGTTCAGGCCAAGCCGCGGCGGGCTGTGGGAACTGAGCGGGCGGCGCTCAAGCGGCATGAGTCGGCGAGCGTGTCTCCGTGATGAAATGATCGCGTCGCGGCTACCGGAACGGTCGCGTCCATTTAAGTACCGAACTAGTGAGGGGACTTATGAGCGGGGGATTTGATGTCGAAGGCGACGCCTTGCGCAAGTATGCGAAGGCTGTGGAAGCCTCGGCCGGCCGGATCGACAGCATCAGGGCCCGCACCCAGCAATTGGGGCTCACGCAGGAGACGTTCGGCAAGCTGCCTCAGTCGGACGAACTGAAGGCCGACTACGACACTCAGCGCAAGGAATCCGGGAACGATCTCGCCGACGCCGTCGACTCGTTGTACGCGATAGCCGACGCGCTCAAGGACTCCGCGGCCGCGTACGACGACACGGAGCTGGAGAACCGGGGCATGATGGGCGGGGGGAACTGATGGGCGCGGGACAGGCAGCCGGCGACGCACTGAGCCGGATCAACTTCGTCCTGGACTGGAGCAACCCGCTAGCCGGTGTTCTCGACGAAATTATTCGGGGCATTCTCAAGCAGTTCAACCTGGACGAACTCCTCGAGCAGGTCAGCGGGGACAACGAGCTCCTCGCCGAGACCGCGATCCAGTGGCGGAAGCAAGCCAACGAACTGCGCGGTGTGGTCGAGGACCTGGTTGCCGACCGCCGTACGCTCGCCCAGCAGTGGCAGGGCGAGGCCTTCGGCAAGTTCGACACCATGATGACCGAGTTCGAGGAAGCCCTCAGGGGCGAGGCCGCGGACATGGACACCATGGCGGAGCTGCTCGAAATGGCGGCCCAGGAGTGCGCGGCCGCCGAGCAGTTGATGCTCGAGCTCATCGTCGAGATCGTGGAAGTCGCGCTCGCGACCGCCGCGACCACGGCGATCCTCTCGCTCCTGACGGCGGGCGCCGCGGCCGCCATCGGCCCGCTCATCGCGGCTGCGGGCATCGCTTCCAGAGCGGCGAAGGCCGTGAGGATCACCGCGAAACTGGCGGACGCCCTGTCGGACATCGCCAAGCGCATGCAGCTGCTGCGCAAGATGATGAAGCTCCGCAATGCACTGCGTAAGGGACCCAAGCACTTCAAGGGGGGCCTCGGGCGTTACATCCGTGGCACCAAGAAACGCGACGAGTTCGGCAACGAAATCACGGTGCGCAACCCCAACGACCTGGCCATGTATGTGGGCTACAAGGTCGTCAAGAAGGGCGTGAAGGGTGTCGTCAAAGATGCCATCGGCGCGGATCCGGCGGGGGCCGTCCAGGACAGTCTGCTGCAGGACGGGCCGGGGGTGGCGGAGGAGCGCTACGAGTACCACCAGCGTCCTGATCCGCAGCGTTTCGACGAGCGTACGGGCGTGACTCCTGCGGGTGCGGCGAGGACAGTGAGGGACGATTTCGGGTGAGCGGAAAGGGTAGGGCGGACTTCGTCCGTCAGACGGTCGAGCGGGCCAGGGCGTTGGTGCCGGCGGGTGATGTGCTGCGTGCCGATAACGGAGTCACGCTGGCCGAACGGGCGCCGTCGCCCGGACATTTTCGTCGCCCGCGCGTTCTGCGATCAGAACGCCGCACGCTCGGTGGCTGGTTGTGGATCCCGGTGGGCTGGCTCGTGAGGATCTTCACGGTCACTTCCTGGAACCCGATCGAGTGGCTCGTCGAAGCGTTCACGGAGCGTGAGGAGAAGAAGCCGGGCAAGCCGTTTCACGGCGGCTGGGACAGCATGGCCGGCCAGCTGGCCTGCAGCCTGGTTCCTCGGACGAAAAACCCCTCGACTCGGCCGACCGTGATGATGCAGGTGACCGACCGTCGTCTGCAGATCGTGTACGTGTCCCGCGTCCGTTCCTTCACCGGCGCACCCGGCCCGGTGGAAGCGGGGTGGGCCACCGATATGCGGAACGTGACCTGGATCCGGGATCGCAGCGACGTAGTGGGCGGCGACCATGAGATCGGCTTCGTCGACGGTTCGTGGTGCACGGTCCGCTTCTGGGGTGACGGGTGGAGCCGGATGTCGGACGCGTTCACCCTCCGGTTGAGTCACCTCGACCCCATTCCGAACCTGCGATGACCAGCCATATGTGAGTGGGCGTCAGTTCATGCGCCTGGGGCCGGCGGCCCGGCCCCAGGCCACGCCTTGGGAGCACTTCCAGACGGTCCGAGGTGTCCGGCTCAGGCGAGGAGAAGGCCCCGGCGGCCCGGCGCCTGGCGGCGCAGCCGTGGTTGGAGCGTGGCCGGATCGCTAGCCGAAGTCAGCCCGCACGCGATCGGTGACGGTGTGCCTCTGCTCCCCTCCATCGCCCCCGGCTGCGTCGGACCCTCCGCCGCTGGAGACCGTCAGGTCATGCGCGGTCTTCGACAACAGGGAGACGTAGAACGGGAGATCGGGCAACGAGGGTGTGGTGAGGCTCAGGACCAGGAGTCGCTGCATCCGGGGGAGTGGCAGGTACACGTCCGCCCTGGCCAGGGGGAGAGAAGGTGCCGTGCGTCCGCTGGATCCGACCGCCACTCGACACCGCACAGGACCAGAACGCCAGGCCCGGCCGGGACGCGGATCTCCTCGACGGTGTTGTTGTCGTTCGTGGACAGCGCCTCGAAGAGACCGCGCGCGGAGAGTTCAGCGTCAGGTTCGTCCAGTGGGTCGAGGCGGGCCAGCAGTGAGGCTGTGGTGAGGCGGCCGTCAGGGGCCTCGTCGAGGCAGAAGCCGGCGTAGAAGGAGTTCTCGGCCAAGGCGTGGTCGGCCATCTCGCGGTAGGCGTGGAAGGCGACTTCGCGCTGGAAGTCAGTTCCGGTCGGCCAGACCTCCTCGGCGATGGCCCAGAGTTGTTCCAGGCGTTCCTCGCCGGCCAGGTCAAGGCCCAGGGAGTAGAAACCCCCAGGAATGTCCAGATGAAGCTCTGATGTGGCGGACTGCATTACCGGACCTTCCCGTGCTGGGGGAGCAGAGCCACGTGCCGGAGCCCCTTGGAGGCGTCCAGGTTCAGGCCGTGCTTGTACGCGAGGCGGGTGAGTGTGCTGAGAGGGGTCCCTCGGAACTCTCGCGGGGACAGCCACAGGCCCTTGAGGAAGCCGCCGTCGGGCATGAGCGCGGGGGCGCCGAGGTGGTGGAAGTTGGTGCGGCGGCTGAATTCCTGCCGTGCGATCTCGTGCGACAGGCGGGCGAACTCCCTGTCCAGGTACGCCTCGTGCTTGGACGCATCGTGGGACAGCCGGAGCATGAGCCTGTCAGGTGACAGGAACGAATGAAAGGCGAAGCGGTCAGGCAGCAGGGAGCCCACGTCGCCCTCTCCGATCACGAGCACGAGCCGGCACACCAACCGGATGGGGATGTCCAGGGGAATGACGACCCACTGCACGATGAACCACAGGACCAGTCCCAGCCGTGACGGGTGGGGGAGGACGGGGTCCACGGACGACGGGGAGTGCGGTGTGGAAGCCATGCCTATTCTCCGGTCACGCTGTTGTAGATGCCGCTGACCGTTCCGGGCAGGGACTGGGCGAGCTGAGGCCCCCTGGACCACCACGACAGCGGGTCGAGGCTGCCGTCCGGGCGAATGGCCGCCTTGAGGGAGTCCAGGTCCCGGAGTACCGGGGCATTGGCGATCATGTTGTTGAGCTTGCCCTCGGTGAACGTGGAGCCGAGGTTATGGGCGACCGAGTTCTCCCAAGCGAGCTTCAATCGGTTGCCCACACCGCTTGCCGCCTCGAAGACGCGGCCTTCCGCGGCAGGCATGATGCGGCCGGCCTCGCGGGTGAAGTTGCCCGCCTGCGCGACTCCCTCGTCCGCGAGGCGGTTCAGCCGCAGGACCTTCTGTACGTCGTCGACATTGGCGACGACTCGCTCCACGCCCTCTTCCACGACCGTCGCCGTACGCACCGCGACCTTCGCGGATCCGGTGACCGCCGTCTTCGCGAACCCGGCCCCGGGGATGATCCCGACCGCGTCACCTACGAGATCCATGACCCCTACGTCAGCGCCACCGATCTTGGCCGCGCCGTGCGCGAGCAGCGCGCCCGCGGAGAACCCGGCGCTGGCCAGGGCCAGGGCACCGGACAGAGGCGGACACCACAGGGTCAGCAGAGCCAGGACGCCCAGGACCGCGGAGATGTTGCTCAGCCAGTCACCGATCGTCTTCAACAGGTCCTTGTGCCGGGCGCACCATTCCTGGATGGCGTGCCCGAGCTTTTGGAACTGGTCGCCCAGGCGCTCCCAGAACCCCGGGTCGGGTGCCTTCTCGGTCGCCTTGCGCAGCTGACTCGCGACGCCCCGGGCCTGGGACTGGTGCTCCTCCAGCAGGCGCTCGGCCCGCTTGATGATCTCCTCCAGTTCACGCTCGGCCTGGTCGAGTCGCGCCGAGGCCGCAGACAGCTCACCGTCCGCCTGCCGTAGCCGGACGCTCGCCGCGTCGATCTTCGCCTGGGCGTCCTGGAGGGCGGGGCCGGTGAAGTACTGACCGCTGAGACGGAAGGCGGGGTCGGACGCAGCCTGGTTGTAGCGGCTCGTCGCGGTGTCCTTGTTCTTCTCCGCTGAGGCCACCTGCCCCTTGGCCTCCTTGGCCTGAGCCTCGTACGTCCGCGCCGTGTGCTGGTAGTCGGCGAGTGCCTCGCGCCACTTCGTCAGCTCCGAGGACGCGGTGCTCATCGCCTCCTGGCTGTCCTTCAGGTAGCGGGGCAGCTCCCCGACCTTCTTCGAGAAGGCGGAGGCGGCCTCTCCGGCCCATGTGACGTTCCCGGTGAGGCGCTTGATGCTGTTCTGCGCGTTGTCGAGCGCGGCTGCCGCCCTCTTGGTGCGGGCGGCGAGTGAGTCCACGTTGCCGGGGCTGCCCGGAGCAGGATCGAAGCCGAGCGAGGGGTAGGAGTCGCTGCTCACTGGGTGCCGCCCTTCCCGGCGAAGCCGTCGCGAAGTGCCGTCTCGACGTCCCGGTAGGTGTCGCGGGTCTTCTTCAGGCCGTCCTCGATGCCCTGCGTGCCCTCGGCGATCTTCGTGATCGCGTCGTCCCAGCTGTCGTGGAACTCGTCGCAGGCGTTGTCGAGTTCCTTGCTGCCCGTGGTCTTCGGTCCGGTGTCGCGGAGGGCGTTCAGTGCCGCTCGCATCTCGTCCTGGCTCCGGTTAAGTTCCCTGACCAGGGTGTCCAGCTCGGATATGTCTACCTTGAAGCCCGCTCCCATGGCGTGGCATCCCCCTTGTCTTGCACAGGCGCACGTCAATCGCGCCGACACGCTATCCAACGGGACTGTGGAACCACGCTGGGGGTTTGCTCGTTCGCACAACCTTCACGGGTTCTTCCGGGGCGGGTGCCGAAACGGGTGTCAGGAGACATCGGGAGACGCAAGGACCCCTGGTGACGAACGGAGTGTCGGGAACGCGGCAGCCGGGCTCGGCAGAGGTGCAAGGTTCTCGGTGGCTACTTGCACATCGTAAGTCGCATCCATGCGCACCACGGTTGCCGGCGGCTGTCAGGGGCGGCAAAGCGATCCGTCCGGGGACTGCGGCAGTGGGGTTCGGCCCCGCGGTCGTCGCGCTGCCGCCGGTGTTCGTGCCGACGTGGCCCGAGGCCGTGCGCGGTGCGGATCGCCGTTGTCCTGCCCCTGCCGGGCGACCGGCCGGCCGCTATGCTCGCCTGCCATGACAACGCAAGGCGGTGACGCGGCGAACAGCGCGGACGGGACGGGAGGGCGGCCCCTGGGGTCCGGGGAGAGCGCGGACGAACTGCGGGCACGGTTCCACAGCCAGGGCCGACCGGCGCTCGCGGAACAACGGCGGCGCGATGTGCGGCAGGCACGGGGTATGTACGCGGCGTTCGCCGGGTTGGTCGCCGTCGTCTGTCTGGTCCTGCTCGCCGTACGCCTCGGTCAGGGCGACGCGCTCGGCGTGTGGGTGGCCACGTATGCCGTGGGTGTGGTCCTCGGTGGTTGGGGTTTCGTGCTCGCGCGCATCGGCCACACGCGCTGGGCGATGATGGTCGCCTGCGTGGCGGTGGCGTTGGCGGGCCTGGGCGACAGCCCGGCGTTTCGCTGAGCAGCGGGGACGCGGCGTACAGCTCGGCGAGCAGGACCTCGCGCAGCCGCCGGCGGATACCGGCCTTGTTCCAGTGCCGTGGTCGACGCCGGCAGATACCGGCCTCGTTCCAGTGCCGTGGTCGACGCCGGCAGACACCGGCCTCGTTCCAGACCAGCCGTCGATGCCGGCAGACACTGGCCTCGTTCCGGACCAGCCGTCGACGCCGGCAGGTCATGCCCGAGCCGAATCCGAGCTCAGGCATGACCACCAGCCATACGCCCGGCATGAGCGGAACAACCCCGCAAGCCGGCCGATGGACCCACCTCAGGCAGCAGACCCCACGGCACCCGGGTTGCCGCCCGACTGCCTCTCGGTCGCCGGGTCGTGCCGTGCGGCGAGATACAAGCCGTATGCCAGCAGCCCAACCGTGCCGGCGATTCCGACGACCAAGCGCCAAGCCACCCCGGGAACGGGAAGCGCGAGCACGACGACGCAGAGCGTCCAGAGCAGGAGCACGTTCATCGAGCGGTTGGAGATGCTCAGGATCCAGCAGCCGTTGAGGTCCAGCAATCGGCTCTCGCTTCCGGGGTTGACGGGAACCTGGTGATCGATCCCCGCGCTCGCTGACTCCTCGTACTCCGGGGCGAGCCCGCCCGGGATGAACCAGCCGGCCTCGCTGACGAAGACCGCCCCCGTACGCGGCGGCCCCTTGCGACCCCCGTGCCGGTTGCGGCCGGGCACCCAGACCAGATGGCCTTTCGCACGCCCCACCGTCTCCACGTACCTGGCATTGTCCGCATGGACATGCAGCTGCACGGGGCCATTGGCGCCATCGGCGATGTCCAGGGAGATACGTGCCTTGTCAGCCCCGTAACCGTCGTACCCGGAGACACACGCCCCCAGCACGCGTTCGTTCCCGCGCAGCCGCCGCGGAAAACGCTGGTCCCTACGGGTCGCCAGACCCCCGAAGGTGATGGTCGCCATGAGGACCAGCCACGCCGAAGCCAGAATCCAGGTCCACCAGTTGCTCATGGCGCGACCTGACAGCCGACGGTCGACCTCGCCCCTGTCGTTGTCGCCCACGGCCCCCAGTTCCGGTCGGTCGGGGGCGTAGGCGACGTAGACCTTCCCACCGACCACTGCGGGATCCGGGAACTCCGACCTGAAGTCGATGCGCTGCCCGCGCCCGGTCCCGTCGGCCGCGGGCAGCGTCACCGTCACCGTGCAGTGGTACGTGCTGCGGTTCCTGTGTGCGTCCTCGACCACATCCCGCACCGACTCCACCGGCAACGCCCGCACCACGGCGCCCGCGGAGGCGATGTCCGCCGCCTTGCCGGTGGGGGTGGCTTCACCCACCCCGAGGGCGAGCGGGAGGACCAGCGCCAAAATCCCGACGTAGAACACCAGGACTTCGTTGCTCCACAGAGCGGACGCGCCCCGCAACCTTCCGGGCAGCTCTCCGGGGTCGTTCCCGCCCGCCTGTGACAGGTGGTCGGCGAGGGCGCGGTAGACCCGCGCGGGCTCCGAGGGGCCCGACGCGCGTCGCAACGCCCATACCGAGACGGCCAGGACTGCGAGGGCGCCCGCGCAGCCCAGCACCAGAGCGTCCCGCAACGTGGACTTCACCATGAAGAGCCAGCATCCGAGGAGCACCGTCATCAGGATGCATGCTCCCCACACCACCACTTTGCCCAGGACGACGGCCGGGCCGAGCGTGCGCATGTCGCCCTGCTTCATGGCTCCTGTCCGTGTCCCTTCCGAGCCGTTCATCCGAAGTCGTCCACCAGAGTCGTGTTCTTCGCGTGCTCACGGAGCCGCTGGGCCGTCCTCTGCTGCCCTTCGGCCAGGTCGTCCTCGATGCCGTCCGCCTCCTGGAGCCGGTTACCGGCCACACCGAACCCTGCCCCCACTCGGCTGCTCGTGGCTTCGTCACGCATCGCGTCGCGCTGCTCCTGCGTCAGGCCGCCCGCATCGGCTCCGGTGCCGGACGACGTCGCCCGGTCACCACTGTCTTCGCTCGCGCCGACAGCCCCGCTGCTCCCGCCGGTTCCGCCCATGTCGGCGGCCCTGCCGGAAGCACCGTCCGCTGTGCCGCTTCCGTCGGCCGCCCCGCCTGAAGCGCCTTCTCCACCGGTGGCACCTACTCGGAGGCCGGATGCCTCACTTGATCCCGGGCCATGTGCCATTCCACCTCCGACGCCCCCGCCGGCCGCCCCTGCCCCTGCCCCGATCAGCGACTGCGACCAGTCGAACACGTCATCCTTGTCGGCCCACGGACCGGAAGCGTTGACGGCATCCCCGACCAGGCTGCCCGTCGCTCCACCCACGGCACCCGCGCCGATCGACTCACCGATCCCACCCCCGAGCCTTCCGCCGAGCGCCGCATCGGCAAGCTTGCCCATGCCTGCCCCTGCCATCCCGCCGACGAGGTTGTTCTCCCACTCGGGGCCCTTGCCGCTGATCATGCTGGTGGCGACTCCGTTGCCGAACTCTATCGCGGTCCGGCCGGCGAACGTGCTGCCGAGACGAACGCCGTACTGCAGGAACTTCCCCGAGGGCTCGTAGGTCCGCAGCCATGCGAACCCACGGGCGATCGCGGCCAGGATCCTGCCGAGTCGTGCGGCTGCGGCCGCCGCCTGCCCGGCAAGTCGGGCCGCGTTCGCGGCACCGGCTGCGGCGGAGAAACCGAGGGTGATGAAGGAGGTGGCGAGGGAGACACCGATCGTGACGCCGATCTCGGCGTAGATCGCATGAATCTCGTCGTTGATCTCCTTGATCTTGTCCGCTGCCTCGTTCAGGCCCTTCCTCGCCTCGTCGAAGGCCGGTTGGGCGTCCTCGACGGACTTCTTGACCTCCATCCAGTGCTCGACGAAGGCATCGGCAGCCGGCCCTCGCCACTCATCGCCGTGGACGTCACGAACGACCTTGTCCATGTGGACGACGAACGTGTCGAGGGCTTCCCTCATCGCACCCCACGCGGTGGCCGCGTTGCGCAGCACGTCCGGCTCGCCACCGGGGTTCCAGAGCTCCAGACCGGCTTCGTACACGGTCTCCGCGGCCGACTCGCCACTCATGCGCTCTTCCCCTTGAACAGATCCGCCAAGGCATTCTCGGCGGCTGCGGTGTTGCGGGAGTTGGCAGAGAGGTTGTCGGCCATGTCGTAGAGGTGTTCCTGTAACCCCCGGATCGCCTTGGTCATGTGCTCGGCCAAGTCGATGTATGCGGTGGTCACTTCCTCGGACTCCGTCAGAAACCCGAACCCGTCGTGAATGGCCTCGGCATCCGTCTTCGGCTTGAACTTGGCCAACTGCTCACCGAGCGCATCGGCCTCTCTCTTGAAAGCGCCGCTCAACCTTCCGAGCGCTGAGTGGCCGATATAGAACCCGTCCGACACAAGGTCCTCCCTCTGTGCTTGTCGCGCGACACGCAGCCAGCCCTGCGGCTGCGAGCCTCGTGTCACACGTTCCTTGAGCGGAATCGCCGATTCTGCCGGGCAGGCGAGTGCGACTCTGCACATCTGGAGCGCCTGCTGCGCATCGCCACAAGGGTCCACGCCATGCCCTCAGCTGCGGCGCGACGGTCCTGGTGGCCGCTCGGTCGGCGAGCGGCGAGTCACGGCATCATGCATATGAGGGACGGCTTGATATGTCACGTAAGTGCTGTGTGCCCGGTTTCACGGGGAATGGCGTCCCTCAAGAGGGTGAGCCTGTCAGCTCACCGGACGGAAGACGACACGAGCCTCGGGCGCCCGAGTGCGCGGTTCAGGTGGACACCCACCGTGGAGAGGGACGTGCAGATGACGAAGCACACCGACGAATTCCTCGTCGAAATGTAGGGGGAAGGCGCACGGCGGAACAGGCCGGCGAAGACAACTGCATCGCCGTAGAAGGCGTAAGTGCTCTGGGTGGGCCCTTCATGCCGAGCCAGAGGTGTGGGGTGTACGGCCACTTGGGCCCGGCGTGATCGAGCAATCCTGGCCCGACCGTCCACAATCTATGCGGGCAGTCGCGCGACGGCGGTTTTGGCGGGGCTCGGTGACAGCCCCGCCCTCCACTTAGGCGGACCGCCGAGAAGTCACACGTGACGGCGCTTGTTGCCGACGAGGTAGGCAATGCCCCAAGCGGCGGCTGCGGCGATCACGAGACCCAGCGGGGAGGTCCAGTCGACTCCGCCGCTGGCTTCGTCGATCCACCATGCCTTGGCCGGGAAGAAGGGCTCGGACTCCAGCAGTGACTTGAGAGCCATGCCCCCGTCTTCCTTGACGATGAAGATCGGCAGGAAGTTGGCCCAGCCGAAGAAGGCGCCGAGCGCGGCGATGATGGCTCCGCCGATCCGGGCGCCGTTGCTGCGATGACCCACGCTGCCGATCAACGCGCCGACGATCGCTCCGTTGAGGAGCGCGTGCGCCAAGTAGAGGGTGGTGGACGTGGCGAACGTCAGGTCCTTGGCTATGACCACGATGAGGACGCTGAAGAGCAGCGCGACGACGAAGGAGACGAGGAACCCGAGCAGGACCGCGCCGACCGGATTGCCGCTCCTGACCGGCTGTTGCCCGAAGGGAGGCACCTGGTACGACGGTGCCGCGTACATCGGGGCCGGTCCGGGCGGGGACGGCTGCCCGGCCTGCATCGGCGGTTGCCCGGGGACGGGGGGCGCTCCGAAGCCCGGCGGCTGCGGCGGACCGGGCTGGGCGTACGGGTTGTAGGCGGGCGGCGGTTGCTGTGGTTGCTGTGGTTGCTGCGGTGGTTGGGGAGGCTGCGGGGGCGGCTGGAAGGGCGGCTGGCTCATCGATTTCCCACTGAGTGAATTGATGGGAACAGCAAGTTATCAGTGAGATCAGGAGGGGGCCGTCGGAGCAGGAGCGGGCTGCGTGAAGAGCGGCCGTCAGCCCTCGGCCGTTGCGCTCCCCCCGTAACCGTCCTCACGGTCCATCCTCCGGTACTCCTGGTCCAGCCTCAGAATGAGCTTGCGGGCCCGGTCGGAGAGCAGAACTGACGAGAACGCGCACGGCATCACGGTGATCGAGACGGACGCCGATGTGTTGCGGGACTGGCCGCACGGCACGCAGACAACCGCAGTGTGGTGGCTGCCGAGGTGGGGAATCTCGGCTCGTCTTTGTCGAGGGCGGGGAAGCTGAGGCCGGTCAGGGTGGCGCGCCTGCGGTGGACGGCTCGTATTCGTCCGGTCGCGCGCGGAATCTGCCGCCGAACGACCGGGGTCGGCGCGTCAGATCCGGTCCTCGAAGTCGTAGTCCGCGAACACCCTTTGCCAGCCCTGTGTTTGGTAGGCCGCAGGGTCGATGAGGTCCAACCAGTGACGTAGATCCGACTCCGTGTCCTCGATCGACCAGTCGGAGGCGTGCCACCAGTAGTAGAGGCGGACCATGGCGACGAACTGGGCGAGGCTGCTTCCGGCCGGCTCGTCCTCGATCCCCGACCGGCCGTCGCGCAGCACGCGCCCGTCGCGGCCGTCGAGGAGGAGTCGCGCACCTTGCCAGCTGCCGAGGGAGAAGTACGGGGACTGTGTCCCGTCCGGTTTGCCGAACGGCTCGGCAACCGGGTGTAGGCCGGTGTCCTCAAGGCCGGTGGTATCGAGTTCGAGGAAGCCGGTGACACAGGGGAAGCCGACTTCGGAAAGAAAGGTGCGCGCACCGACGTCGGAGAGCGCGGCCGACAGGCTCTCCTGCGGGAACCGTCTGACCGCCGCGGATCCGAAGACGTCCGTCAGCCAATCGGTCGTGGGGGCCAGTGCCCGGGCGGGCAGGTCGGCCCGAGCAAGCGTCGTGTCGGTGCCCACCAGATGCTTGAGGAGGCCTGATGTGCCCTCCTGGCCGGCGCTCTGGTTGATCTCGACCACACAAACCCCGTCCATGGTTGCCAGAGCGATGTGCTGGCCCGAGCGCGTGGCTCGACGGATGTACCGGGGCATGCGGGGCAGATCCACTTCCCCGTCGGCGGCACCGGCGGGGCGCCACCCTCGGGGCCCCTGATCCGCCCGCATGGTGCCGGACGCGTCCGCGGCCTCACCGGGATCGGCTCGTGGTGTGCCCGTGACCAGATCCCAGGTGCCGATGTGGTCGCGGCGCGTGCGGGCTGTGACCAGATCGCCGGTCGGGGTGCGCACGATCTGCAGTGTCCGGACGATCGGGCGCCTGACCACCGCGTCCGTGCCGAACGCGCCGGCCCCGACGCCCTCGGCCCAGAGTGTCCGCCAGGGCAGGAGCCCCGGGTCGGCCGACGACAGGAGTAGATCGGCGGCGGCTTCCTCCGCCGGTCCGGCCTGCATCAGGGCCAGATGCAACAGCGCCAGCCACTCACCTCGGGACGACGGCTGAACGCCGCGGCGCGCCAGGTAGTGGAGGCGGGCCCCGGCACATCCCTGCGGGATCGGCCGTCCATGGAACGCGGCCTCGAACGCCTCGAAGAGCGTCTCGTGGCCGCACCCGACGACTGCTGCCGCGTCTTTGAGGAATGCCTCGAACTGGCCGGCTGCCGCAGCGTGACCGGCCAGCGTGACCGGCCAGGGCGCGTTCGGCGTACCAGCGCGTCGCCTCGGAGGCGTCTGCGGCAGACAGCGCGGTGACTGCGCGCGCGTGCCAGGACCTGGCCTCCTCGGCGGGCATCTGCGTACGCAGTCGTCGGGCCGCTGCCTCCTGTTGGAAGGAGATAAGGGGAGTGCCGGTCCCGTCGCCCGTCCGGCGGAGCCAGTCTCCGGCCATCGGCTCGCCGAGCAGCGACTCCAGCCGGGACTCGGGGACGTCTTGTCCGAGGGCGGAGCAGAGCATGGACCACACGGGGAGGGGAACGAAACGGTGCTCGGCCAACGCCAGCGCATCAAGAGCGGACGTCAGGGCCGCATCCTCGGCCTGCTCGGCGAAGGCGGGCATGCTCTCGAAGCCCCCCTGCAGGGTGAGATGCCGTCCGCCCAACTCGTCGGCCCTTCCCGGGGCATCGTCCACTTCGACCAGCAGGCGCATCCGCAGCCCGCGCGGACGGAACGTGATCAGCGCCCGTGCCACCCGATCGATCACACGCTCCGGTTCGCGCGAGGTGCGCAGCCGGCCCGCCCACTGTGTGTTCGTGAGCACGACCACGGGATCGCCCTTGATCCGGCGGGCCGCGGAGCCGAAGTTGTCGTCGAAGGAGTCCGGGGCGGCGATGCCAAGGGCTTTCGCCAACTCCCGGGCCACCTCCTCCGCTGACCTGCCGGCACAGTCGACGTGGGCCGCGGCCGGATGTCGGGCAACGACTGCGCGCAGCAGTGCTGTTCTGCCGCTGCCCGCACGCCCGCCGATCCACAGCCAGGCGCTGGTGTCGCGAGGACGGTCGATCCACCGCAGCGCACGGTCCAAAGCGAGTTCTGCCGCGACTTCATCGAGGTTCGGGGTCGCGCTCATGCGTCGGGTCTTTCCTACCGTCAGATCTGCTGGCCAGGGTTTTCGGTGTCGGCAAGGCATGAGCCCAGAGAATATCGGCGACTTGTTCGAGCGATCCCGGTAATCGGCTTCCATGGGGCCTGCACCGCAATGTCATGCCCTCGCGCGGATCGCTGAACGGTTCGACCTGTTCGCCTCTTGAGGCGCTCGTTCCAGCGGCCCGAGTGCGGTTCGCAGTGCTCGGGTCGTGGTCCCGCGCGGCTGAACGAATCATCGGCCACGTAGTGCGTCCGTTGGGGTTTCCCGGTCGTACACCTCAATGCCCGGCGAAATGACGCCCGAGAAACTCGGTTTCATGTCCTGGGCGGCGTCCACGACCTGCCAGGACAGTCGTCCGTCGCCTTCCGTTGTGGCCGGTGCGCCTCTCGTGCCTCCTGGGGCTCTTCCGACTCCGACCACCGGTCAGCGGACTGTTCGCTCTCGCGCCGGTACGCGAGGGCGGCGGCGCCCGGTTGACGGTCGCCGCGTCACAACGATGCCGGGACGTCCGACTGTCCCTCGAATGCTGCCTTCCAAGGTCCGCAAGATCCCGCCGGTCGGTCGATCTGCAGTGCCCAGGACGCGAGGCTACGACGAGCGTCGCGTTCCTCGTACCGGGTGGGGAAATCGCTGCGACGCAGCGTGACGTACAGAGCCACCAAGGTCATGAACTGCCGCAGGCTGCTGCCGAGCAGCTGCGGTCCGGCGGCAGAGGCCAGCAGTACGCGGCCGGAACCACCGTTGAGGACGACTTCCTCACCGAGCCAGGTCCCCAAGCGGTAGCCGGACCTCTGGTGACCCCGTGCCACGGTGGCTTCCAGGCCGGTCCGGTCAAGGGCCACGGTGGTCAGGAATCTCGGCTCGTCGCCGTCAAGAGCGGGGAAGCCGAGACCCCTCAGGGTGGCCTGCGCTTGCGGGTGGACGGCTCCGGCAGGGACTGCGTTCGGCTCAAGTCGGCGGAGTGCCTTGGCTTCCAATACCTCCAGGGCGAAGAGCCCTCCGCTGCCGCCCAGTATCCAGCGATCGCCGTCGGCCTGCGCCGTGTCCCGGACACTTCGGGGCAGTTGGGGGCACGGCAGTTCCGCGTACGCGGGCACCGCAGGGGCCGGGTGAGTGTCGACGGCACGGCCGACCACACGGTCTACATCTCCACTGTCGTCGAGGAAGACGTCGACCACCGATGGGACTGCGAGCTCCGTACCGTCCGTGAGACTCCACACCCGTTCCACATAACGCTCGTCGCCCGGTTCCTCCAACTCGTCATCCGTGGGCAGTGGCAACTCGCGCTGAGTGGTCACCACGGGGAGGCCGTCGTTGAGGCCGAGCTCCACGTAATCCACAGCCCCGCTCGTCCCGGGGTGCTTCCCGAAAACGCCGTACGGACGCCACCGCGACCACGAGGTGCGCCAGGGCAGCCGCACGGCAGAGTCAGCGAGTGCGTCCGCCCACTCGGTACGTCCGCGGTTCACGGCAGCCCAGTGCAGCCAGGCCAGCCATTCGCCCTGGGACTGTGGTGCTACGCCTTCCGCATCCAGGTAGTGCGCGTCGGCGGCGATGCCTCCCATGGGCACGCCCTCCGGCCAGGCCCGGGCGATCCCCTCCAGCAGTCCGATCCGGTCGCAGAGGGCCACGAATTCCGGCTGTTCGTCCAGAAGCCGGGGCAGGGCGCCGCCCAGGGCCGCGTGGACAGCGGCGGCACGAGCTCCGTAGGCACGCACACGGGCAGCTGCGTCGGCGGAGGCGGGGGCCGCCGGGGAGGTGCGCGTGGAGGCGAGCAGGGCCTCGGTTATGGAGACCTGCTCGGCGGGGGTCAGTGCGCTGTGCGACCTGATGCCGTACTTCAGCGCATCGGATACGAGCTTCGCACTGAGGCCGGCGGCCGTCTCCTGCACCGCCACTACCTCGGGGAGCTGTTGCGCGAGCCGGCGAAGGGAAATCTCTTGGGTGGGCATCCCCAGCACGGAGCAGAGGAACTCCCAGATTGCCAGTGGGGTTTCGTGTACTTCGGACGCAGCAAGCGCGCGCAGCTGAGGGTGGGATGTGAGCAGTGCCGCGACATTCGCCCCATCGGATTCTTCGTCCAGGACGATCTCGTTCGGGCGGCGGATGTGCACCCGGCTACGAGCAGAGTCGGCCTCGACGACCACACGTACGCACCCACGGCTGTGTGCACCGAACGCAGTGGCCAATGGGCCGGCGATGCGATCCGGCTCGCTCGATGTGAACAAGGGGCCGGACCATTGCACATTGGACAGCAGGACAATGGCATCACCGCGTACCTTCACGACGGCGTCGAACAGCGGGTCCTGTCCCCGAAGTCCTCCGACATCGACGCCGAACTCCGTGAGAAGTCCACGGGCCACTTCATCCATGGTCAGGCCGCGGCAGTCCACGAGGACGGACGAGGGAAACCGCTCGCGAATCCTGCCCAGCAGCTCGCTCTTGCCCACCCCGGCGGCTCAGCGCAGGGGCAGCACCGATCCGCGTTGCCGCGGCTCGACCAGCCAGTCGCTGACAGCGCGCTCGGCTTCAGCAAGGATCACTGGTTCATCACTCCGATCAGCCCTGCGCGGGTGGTTGGCAGTGGTCGGCACGGTAGTACCCCGATGGGGCCGTGCGGGGTGCTCGAACGGCTACCGCAGAAGGAGCCCGCAGCCGTCGTGCTGGTGGGACGGCAGTGCCTGGCTCGGCGGTTTGACGTCGGGTCAGTCGTTCTGCCCGAGACCATGGCTCCATGCCGAGGCGTCACCGTCACTGTGCGGTCGTACCTGCTGCCGTTCTTGGGCTCGTCCTCGGCCTCCTCCCGCACTGACTCGACCGGCAGGGCACGCACTACGGCGTCCGCGGACGCGATGTCCTCCGTAGGCTTGCCGGCTTACAGCCGCTCAGGTGCTGTCCAGATGCCCGCCGAGTGCCTGCTGCCAGCAGAACGATGCTGTGGCTTCGGGGTCGATTTCTCGTGCCCAAGCCTTCACGCTCCGGCGTGCATCCCTCTCCTCGTCGCTCCGGAAGGCGAATCCGCTCAGGATCAGCAGGCGGTACAGGCCGATGAGGATCATGAACAGCCGCAGACTGCTGCCGAGGAGTTCGGTTCCGGCAGGGGAGAGGAGGAGGACGCGACCGGTGCGGCCCTCCAGGACCACGGGTTCCGCGAGCCAGTGTCCCAGGAGGTAGGAGTCTCCGGGAGAATCGACCGGCTCGAGACCGGCCTGATCGAGCGCGACAGTGGTCAGGAACGCCGGTGTGGTCCCGTCGAGTGCCGGCATGCCGGTCTCGGAGAGGAGCGTACGGGCGTGGGGCTCGGTCAGGCCGACTGGTAGGGCGGTCAGAGGAAGGCGGCGCAGTGCATGGTCACCAAACGTGGTGGTGAACCAAGCGTTGAGCGCCTGGCCTTGTTCCGCAATGGGTGCGGGCTCGGGCCACGGAGCCGGCGACCGAAGGGACGGTACCAGGGGCCGTGGCCAGGTTCCGGGCCCCGCCGTGAGCCCCTCGGCGTGCAGAACGTCGAAGGCGTAGAGACCTCTCGTACCGTAGGCCACCCAGCGTTCCTCGTCTGCTGCCTCCGCTCCGGTGCGTGCGATCAGGAGCCCTGGCCAGTCAGGACGGTTCGCAGCGGACGAGCCGACGTATCGGCGGGTGTCGAGGGCGCTTCCGGCCGTCCGTTCCACGTCCCCTGCGTCGCTGATGAACAGGTGGACCGCTCTGGGTTCGATCAACTCCTGGCCGTCGGACAACCGCCACACGCGCTCGCGCACTTGAACGTCGCCCCACTCGCCGAGGTTGTCGGAACACGCCGCCTCAAGCTCCTGCCGGCTGAAGCCGCCGCTGTGCTCGCTGGCCACGACGGGGATACCACCGCAGGTGCCGATGTCCACCCCGTCGACGGGTCCGGGCAGATCGGGGCGCGGTCCCAGCACACCGTAGGGACGCCACTTCGACCATCCGGTGCGCCAGGCCAGCGGCACGGGGCTGGCGCTCTCGAGCCGGTCAGCCCAATCGCGGCGACCGCGGTTCACCGCTGCCCAATGAAGCCAAGCCAGCCACTCGCCTTGGGAGTCGGGTGTGATGCCGTCACGGTCCAGGTAGTGCGCGTCCGCGGCGACACCACCGACAGGAGGGCCGCTCGGCCACGCCAGTTTGATCGCTTGCTGCAGCGAGACGTGATCGGCGAGCGCTGCCAGTACCGGCTGTTCCTCGATAAGCCGCGGCAGCGTGCCGGAGAGCGCCGCGTGGATGGCGAGCGCGCGGCCGGTGTATGCCGCGATCTCCATGTCGGATGTGCCTTGGGCACATCTCGAGGCCTCGGAGAGGAGGGCATCGGTGATGGCCAGCTGCTCCGCGGCGGTGACGGGCTGCGTCTTGCGGAGCAGGTGCCTGAGTGCGTCCGACGCCAGCCGCACCATCGGGGTGCCGCCGGAGCCAACCGCGAAACGCAGCGCATCGGGCTGCTGCTCCACAATGCGGTGCAGCGTATCGTCGGCGCCTGTCCCGCCCAACGCACTGTTGATGAACACCCAGACACGCAGAGGGATTTCACGCAGCTCAGCCGCGGCCAAGGCACGGAGGGCGGGGTGCTCGGTGAGAAGCGCGGTGGGGGAAGGGCCTTCGGGATCCTTCTCCAACAGGATCTCGTTGGGCCGGTCGGCGTGCGCAGGGTCGCTTGGCTCGTCGAACTCCAGGACAGGAAGCACATGGCCACGGCCCTTGCTGCTGAACTCCCCGACCACACGATCGATGAGGTGTGGCTCAGTCGAGGAGCACAAGGTGCCTGCCCATTGCACATTGGCAAGGATGACGATCCCGCCTCTGCGCAGACCTGCCAGCGTGTCCTGCAGCGGGTCGCCCAAGGGGCGATGGATGGGCTGGAGATCGAAGTGCGTGAGGAGTTGCCGGAGCACCTGATCCGCCGTCAAACCGCGGCAGTCCAGGAAGAAGGAGCCGGGCAACTGCTCGTGCAGTCCTGCGAGCAGGGCCGTCTTGCCTACACCTGGTGCGCCGCGCAAAGCGAGTTTCGGCGTGTGTTTCGGCGGGTTGGCCAACCAGCTCACGATCTTGCCATCTGCTTCATCGGCAAGCACGGTGCATCACTCCGATCAGACCGGCTGATCAGGGTACGTCAGTGCTCGCGGCGAGCTTCATCCAGACCCTCGCGAGATCTCCGCGGAAGCGGTGCATATCGGCGTTGCGAGCATCCACAGCGCCGTAGACGACTCTGGTCTTGTTCTTCTGCTCCGGGAGTGCCGCCTTCTCCTCATCGCTTTACGGGGGCGGTCCGGAGAGCCGGGTACGAGACTGTTCACGGCCTACGGCCCCGAGTCCGCTCCTTGTGTCCCTTCACGTCAGGTCGGCCGATGTGCCCCTCCGCGCGCTCCGACTCACCGAGCCAGAGGTGCGGGACGTACCGCTGGACCGCCGTGACCACCTCCTGCCGGCAGCCGGCGGGGAAGGGGACGCGGTAGCACAGGCGGGGCAGGTCGGGGTGCAACGGCTCCTCGTCGCGGACCAGGGTCCACAGGACCGGGTCGTCGCGGTCGACGGGGCCGGTGGGGACCAGTTCCAGGGAGTACATGGTCTGGCGGCCGAACCTGCTCCAGTAAAGGCCGACTCCGGCGAGGGTCTGCCATGGGATGACGTTGCGCAGCTTTCCGTTGTCGATCCACAGGCCGGTGTGGTCGACGAGGATCCTCGTCCTGCGGTTGGTCCAGTTGGCGATGAAGAGGAGCACGCCGACCACGCCCAGCGCCAGCATGAACACGAGACCCGCGTACCCCGCGGGGGTGGATGCGCCCTTCTGGTTCCCGGTGGCGATCACGACAGCGCCGAAGACACCGACGGCGCCGATGGCGATGAGGAGGACGGAACAGGGGAGTCCTACCGAGGCACCACGGCGGCCGGTCCGTATGACCGTGGCATCCGGCGAGGGGGAGGACGGCTGCGAAGGCAACATGGTGCGTGAGCCTAGCGAATTCACCTACGCTGCCTCGTCATGAGCATGGACGGCCGGGAACACGGCAGGGTACAGGCACAGCAGGTACAGGCACTGGTACAGGCACAGGTACAGATGAAGGTGCGAGGCGGCGAAGGCGAACCGGCCCTCCCCGGCGTGGACGAGGTCAGGGCGAGTGCTCCGGAACAGTCGGACCCAGGGTTCGCGGGACAACGGTCGCAGCAGGCGCGGAGCGCTCGCGGTGCCCTCATGGCTGCCGGGGCGCTGGTGGCGCTGGTCTGCCTCGTCGTGATCGCGGGACGTCTGATCAGCGGTGCGCCGACGGGGCTGGGGACCGTGGTCTACGTCCTGTCCCTCGCTTCCGCCGGCCTCAGCGTGGAGTTGGCCCGGCGCGCACGCACCCGCTGGGCCATGATGGCGATCATTCTCGCGGCGGCGGGCGCGTCGCTGGCGGATGTGCTGCCCTGACCTGACCCACCTGCTCGGCAGCTGAGCCGACGCCGACGCCTCAGCCTTCCCCTTGCCGCCGGGGGGACTGGCGCGTCGTAGCCCCACACGCGCCCGAGGCGGCCGGCACGGCATTCGTACGCGACGGGGGATACTGCGGGTGCCGAAGGACGAGGAGCAGCGAGGAGAGTCGACATGACCAGGCGATCGGAGAACTCAGCGAACCCGTCCGGCGATTCGCCGGAGCGCGGCGTGCTGGACGAGGCACTGGAACCGGAGCAGATACGTTCCCTGAACTCCGCCCTGCGCAAGCTGTCCGCAACCGATGGCGTCAGCGACGACCTGAAGGATGCGGCCAAAAGGATGCTCTCCGGCAGCCTCCCCCTCCGCGACGCCCTGGACGACCCGGCGTTCGCCCGCGCCCTGGGCGGGGGCCTGGCGTCCCTGCGTGGCCAGTGGGAGTCGCTGTCGGAGGAGGAGCGCGACCAGATCAGGCACGGAGAGACACCGGCGAGTGGGAACCCTTCCTCCGGGCAGCCCGACGCCGGCACCTCCGCGGATCAGTCCCCGCAGCCCGGGAAGAAGAACCAGGGGCGCCACAGCGGCGGGTTCTCGCTGTACTGATCACGGACAACGGATCACGCACTCGACGTGCAGGTCACGACGTACGCGTCACGACGAGCGCGTCACGACGTACACGTCACGACGTACATGTCACGACGAACGCGTCACGACGTACACGTCCCGATGCGCGAGTCACGGACGTACGCGTCACGACTGGCGCTGCTTGCGGTACAGGGCGATGGCCGTCTCGGTCGGGTAGTTGGGGACGGTGACGGTCTCGCCGTTCTCCTTGGAGACGACGATCTTGCTGCCGCCGGGCGGAGCGGGCTGGGGCCGACCGGCAGCGTCCGTGACCAGAGGGAACACCGCGTACACCAGGTAGCCGATGTCGAACTCCTCGACGCGCATCTCGGCGGGCGTGCCGTCCGGGAGCTTGGGCTGCGCGTACCGGCTGCGGACGAGGGCGAGGGCCTCTTCGGGGGTCGTGGGTGGTGCCGGGTTTTCCGAAGTCACGGCTTCGTTGCTCCTTATTGGCTCGATGGGGATGGTGATGCTGGAGGTCCGGTCAGAACAACCCGTGCCACATCTGCTCGACGATCAGCGACCACCAGGTCTCCGCGTTGCTCAGCGCTGACGCGTCGACGGCCGCCAACTGCTCCTGCAGCGCCGCCACCTCCCCGCCCGCCGCGACCGGGTCCATGCCCTGCATCCGCTGCCGTACCACTGAGATCAGGGCCAGGGAGCGGGCGAAGGCGGCAACCGAGACATTGACGTAGCGAGCCTCGGTGGTGACCGGATCCACCGCCCACACCGCGCCCAGACCGTCCGGCTGCCCGGAACCCGGCTGGCACTGCACTGCTACGACCGCCACCCCGTCGAAGCCGATCCGCGCCAGATGCGCGAGGACACCGATCTTCTCCTCGCCGGCCGGGCTGCGCCGCTCGCGCAGGTTCGTGGCGACGTCGGTGAACAGGCCGCCGGCCGGAGGGGTGTCAGGCCGGTCTGCGGTGAAGAAGAAGGGGAGGTCGGCGGGGATCCCTGCCCAGGTGAGCGTCGCCTTGCAGGTGTCCGGCAACGGGCTGTCGGCGATGGTGTCGGCGTCGTAGCGGCGTACGCCGTCCTGGCCGAGGACCTCGACGAGATGGTGGCCGAGGGCGACGTCCCGCATGGGCTCAGCGGGCGTCACCTGTGCGGGAACCGGAACCCGGCGCGGGCGGGGCGGCGGCTGCTGCCCGGCCATCCGGTGCATCGTCTCCACCTGATCGACCAGCGCCGCGATGCCCTCGGCGCGCTCCTCGGGACGGGTTCCGTAGGTCTGTGAGCAGGAGAGCTCGGCGTTGCGGAAGGAGTTGAGGAGTTCGGCCGTGTAGCCGCCGGGGAGCAGGCTGGGACGCAGGTCTGTGTGGATGGCCACGACGTTGTCGACGGGGACGTTCATCCGCCGCAGCTCGGCCCACGCCTGGTACTCGGCCGGGGGCAGGCCCGGAGCGGAGGTCCGGAAGAGTGTGGTTTCCTCGCCGTTCGCGGGGTCGATGTACGTGAAGACGGCTGTGTTGCCGGGGCCGGTGACCGGACGGGCACCTTCCGGCGTTCCCGCGCCCTGCGCCGCGCCGCCGTGCTTCTGCCGGTACATCTGCACGACCTCGTCGACCGGTACCGACGGCCAGACCGTCAGCTCGCCGGTACGGCGGTCCACGACTCCGCACGCGTCGCCGATCTCGGCGGGCGGCCGACGTTCCCCGGTCACCGGGTCGCGCTCGGGCTCCGCGGCAGCCGCCCACACGACCCAGCCCAGGTCGAACTCCCGCATCCGGACCTCGCGCCGCGGCCCCGCCGAGCCTTCCGGGTTGAGCCAACGGTCGGCGATGGCGAGCGCCTGCTCCTGGCTGGTCACGGGGAGGCTCCTTCGGTGTGGTCGGTCGAGGGTGTGGTCGGTCGAGAGAGGGCGGAGGCCGAGAGTGTGGAGATGACGTGCACCAAGTGCCCACGAGGGCTATATGCCTACGAGGCTATCGCCGGGTCCACCCAGCGGATGCGAAGGGCCTTCGCCCCGCGTTCGGTCGCGACGACCAGGATGCCGTCGGGGGACAGGTCGGCGGAGGTGAACGGGATGTCGGAGACCAGTGCGGCCACCACCTCATTGCTCGCGCGGACCCAGATGCGAAGGTAGTCGGCGCCGCGGCTCAGCCCCAGAGGAGCGGCATCCCGCTCCTCCTCGGACGGGCGCAAGATCTGCCCGAGGTCCGGGTCCGCAAGGTCGTCACCCGCAGCTACCAGGCCTTGAACGAGCACGGCGGATTCGCCACCCTCGCTCGTCGGGCGCGCGCCAGGAGTGCCCGGGGGCACCACGAGCACCGCCACGGGAGTCGCGGACCCCTCGGCGCCGGGAAGCCTGCCGACCGTCACTTCGCTGATGCCGGCGACGGGCAGGCTCCACAGGGTCTGCCAGGGCAGCTCGAAGCCGAGCCGGTGCACGGCGTCGGCATACTCGGGCAACCCGTCCTCGACGAACGCCGTCTCCAGCAGAGCGGCACGCCAGGGCTCGGATACCTCGTTACGGGTCAGCAGGGGTGCGGTCCGCAGATACGTACGGGCCGGTGCGCCCAATTCCTCGACCGGGACCGTCTCGATGGCGGCGCGCAGCGGCACGGGGTCGGCGTGGACGAACAGCCCCGGGTCCGTCAGGAGTTGCGGCAGCAGGCCCGCCGCCAGCGTGTGGCCGGCGATGTGGTCGCGTACGTACGGGTCGGCCTTGCTCCAGTCCTGCTCCGGCACGGACTCCAGCAGAGCCATGGCGATCTGCGTCTGAGCGGCGCGGACGTTCGGCAGGCCGGCCCGGATCGCGTCGCCTATGGCGGGGTGCAGGAGGCGCAACAGCGTCGGCCCGCTGTTGTCGTCCTCTCCGTCTAGCCCCGGGTCCGCCTTCCGTTCCACGGACTGTATGAAGGGGGCGACGAGCGGCATACCGTCAACGATGGCCTGGCTCATGTCCTGGCCGGCGACCGCGCTCGCCAGCCGTGCCCACAGACGGGCGGGCATGCCGTCGGCCTCGGCAAGGGCGAGGGGGGCCAGCATCAGCCGCAGCGTCTGCGGGTCGGCGCCGAGCCGTCCGGCGTGAAGATCGACCGCCTCGCCGACCGAGGCCGGCAACCGGCCCTCGTCGGTCGGGTCGACGCCCTCCGGGGCGATGAGGATGCTCTGGACGGCCAACTGCACGACGAGCGGGCTGGTGCCCGCACGGCGCCCGATGGCCGCGGCGAGGGCGTGCCGGACCTCCGGATCCACGGTGAACGGCAAGTCCGCACCGGCGAACGAAGGCGTCAAAGCCGCTTGCGCATGCCTCACCAGGCCTTCAGGGTCGGCCCACCGGGGCTCGTCGAGGTCGATGATCTGCACGGAGTCCGCTGGGAGGCCCTCGGTCAGCTCCGTGACGAGATGCCGTGGGAGCTCAGCCACCAGGCGGACCGATTCGAGGGCAGCGAGCGGCTTGAGTACGTGGCGTACGAGGTGGGACGGCTCGTCCGTGTGCCGGACCGGACCGGCCTGATCCACATCCAGGACCACGAGTGACACGGGCTCGCCGATGGCCGCGAGTTCCGCGTAGACGTCCTCGCTGCGGGCCACGGCCAGCTCGTAGTGATCGGCGAGGGCCCAGAGGAATTGCTGGGCTGTCAGTCCGCGCGCATTCGTCGCCGCGGGTGCGGGCAGTTCGGGCGGCACGCAGGACGGGTCGAGCCGATCAAGATCCAGTCGCTTGCGGGACTCGGCATCGCAGAGCATCAGAAACCCGGTCAGCAACCTCGAACGCCCACTGCCGGAGTCTCCGGTGAGCGCGACCACACGAGGCGCCCCAGGCCACGCCATGCGCCAGGCCGCGAGCGCACGCAGGGCGTTGGTGCGGCCGCCTATGTGGGGGTGTGGAGCGTAGCCGTCGGTTGAAGCGGTCATGGATCCTGTCCTCCGCTGGCGCGGACGTGGGCTTCAGATGGGCAGGGCGCCCTTGAAGCGGGAGTTCGGTACACCGGGGTGGGTGGTGGCGAGCCAGCCGTGGCCGTGGGTATCTTCCGCGAGTTGACGTCCGGGTTCGACCGACAGGTTCTGGGCTGCCGTGGAGGCGTCGGGAACGCCTTCGGCGTAGGCTTCCGCTTCGTCGTCGTCGGCGTTCTCCATGTACCAGGCCTCAAAGGGCAGTGGTTCTCCTTCGAACTGCGGATAGGCGTAAGTACTGAAACTGCGCCGCGTGTGACCGTCGTGGGCGACGTACCAGTTCTCGGAGGCGTTGTAGGGGTCGAGAACGTAGAAGTGAGCCTCACCGCATTGCTCACTGAGTCTCCTGGCCAGCTCGAAACCATCGAGTGCGTCCAGGAATGAGTTTCCCCACAGCATGCGCCAGTGCTTGATGTCCCCCTCCGCGTAGGAGTTTTCGAATTCCGGCGTGATGAATACCCGATAAGCCGTGCGCGTCGCGCCTTCAGCGTCCTGGAATTCCAGCGAGTCGGTGGACTTGGTGGCGGCCGCCACGCCCATGACCGTGGTGACCGGTCGCAGGTCGTGCAGGCCGAGAGCGGCTACGGCATCGTCGAGTCGGTTCGCCGGGAAGGCCAGCCAACGTCCGGCCTCCGAGGGGACCTCGACCGGGAGTTCGTCCAGGATCTTGATCCGCACGAGGCGTTCCACGGCCCTGCGGTCACTCTCGTCCAGGTTCTCGGTGCCGCCCAGGTCGACCAGGACTTTCAGGGCGTTGCCGCGCAGTCGGCCCGGTCCCTGCCGCCGAATCTCCCGTAGACGGGGCACTGCCCCGTCACCCAGCCGCCGCAGGACGGACTCGGCACTCCATTTCAGTCGTGACGATGCCCCCTCTCCGACATGGGGCAGCAGGTGGTCGACCGCTGGTGCGCCGAGGTCCACCAGACGGTCCTCCGCGGCCTTCCCTACGCTCCGATCATCGTCGGAGAGGTCTCGTACAAGAGCGTCGATGTCATCCGGCATGGTGCACAGCCTAGTTGTCGTGTGTGGAGAGGGTTCCGATGAACGGCGGCTTCCCGCGCTGTCTGGTCATCCCTGAATGTCGGCACGGAGCTTTTGCCAGGTTTTCTGCAAGGCGCCGATGTGTCGATCGAATTCAGCCTTGATGGCGTCTTCCTTGTGAGTCGAAGTTCCCTTGCGCTGGGAGTCGAACTCACCCCGTATGGCCTTGATCAAGTCTTTTCCGCTGTTGTTCTCCAACTTCTTCAGGGCCTTTTCGAGGCCCTTCTGGTCGTCTTTGTAGTGCTTCCGCCACACTTCTTCGGCGAGCTGTCTACGCTCCGCGTCGGACATGTTTTCCATCTGCTTGAGCGTGGCCTTCTTATCTTCTGCCATTCCTCCGCGTTCGGCCACGCCCGCCGGGTCGTCACGGTAAGTCGTGCTGTAATGGATGGGTATGCCCTTCAGCCGCTCGTCCTGGAGGGTGTCGGAGCATTTCGCGTGGCCCTGGCCCTCGCCGCAAGGTTCTCGTTCGGTATACAGGCCAAGAGGCGTGTACGTCGATCCGTCCGGGTCCATACGCTTGAGCCAGTCGAGCAGGTGCCTTTCCGAGTGGCGTGGTTGTACGCCCTTCAGCTCCTTGTTGGCCGGGACGGACGAGTCCACGATGTAATGAACATCGTTCTTCGGTGGAGGGCCCTTCACCTCGAGAACTGCATAGTTCTTCCCGCTGAAATCAGGTCCGTGACGTTTGACTTCCTTGAGCGTTTCAGGCTTAAGTGTCTTGAATTCTGCCTTCTTGAAGAGGGCGTTCATCGCCATGCGATGCAGCCGCACTCCGAGCGACTCCTTGGACAGCTTTGCGCCGCGGTCCGGAGTGTCCTTGTCCGGGACGCTTTCGCCGTCGTTCCTGTACGGATATGGGATCCGTTCCGGACTGCGGCCCACCGCGTGTTCCTGGTGGAAGGAAAGGCTTAGCCGGGCGAGGGACGCCACAACGGCCTGCTGCTCGCCGCGTGACAGGTCACCGAAGCCGGGGAGACTGTGGATGAGTTGGTCCCGAGTAAAGCTGCGGGACCCGTCAGGATGGGCCTGTGGGCCGTTGCCGGTCGTCGCCCGCATGACGTCGGCGAGGGCGCCCGAATCCGCCCAGCGGTCGAGCTGGGCGTGGACCCGGTCGAGTTCGACCCTGTGGACGTTCTGCTCCCGACGCAGCCCTTGCTGCAAGGAGTCGGGTTCGAGGCCGTACTCCTTGGCCTTGTCGCTCTCCGGTGTTTCATGGGTGCGCGAGACATCGCTGTCCGGCCCGCCTTCGGTGACACGGCGGCTTTCCGCCGAGGTGTCGCTGGTACCTCGGTCGTGAGGATCGGTGTAAGGGCGGTCGTCGGGATCCTTGGTGTTGTCCTTGTCGCCTGTCGGGTCCGAAGGGGCGCCGTGCTGGTCAGCGTCTTGTCCCGCGGGATTTCGGGGGCCTCGGGGCACGCTGTCGCGAGTCGTCTCCGCTTGCCGGTCGGAGCGCGCGCGAGTGGGGCCCTTGGCATCAGTCCGTTCGTCCGTGTGCGGTTTCGGGCTGGACGGGTGCTGCACGCGTGGATCGTCCGAACGGACGGAGCCGTCGGAGCGGTCGCTCTGCGAGGGCGCCTGCGACTCGGGTGGTGCGGTGGTGGTCCGGTCGGGGCCGGGCGTAGCAGCCTCGTTGGTGCGAGTGTCGTTGCCGGGAGGTGAGGTGTCGTCTCGGCCGAACGGTGTGACGCGGTCGCTTCCGGTCTCGGTCTCCCTGTCACCGTGTGCGGGGCTGGAGGCCGACTCCCGTGCGGCGTCGGGAGTGTGTGCTCGTGTCTCGCCCGAGGGATCCGCCTGGTCGGCCGGTCCGTTCTCGGAATTCTCCTGCTGGGCCGCGACACCGGTCTGGTCCTGCGACTCGTCGCTCTTGCTGTCGGAGTCCTCGGAGTCCTCGGAGTCCTCGGAGTCCTCGGAGTCCTTGTCGTCGGCCTGGCTGGTGTCGATGGGGTTGCGGTCGGCGTCCAGCGGGATGTGCCAGACGTGCGCGGCCTTGTCGATGTGGAGGGGCTTGTCGCTGACCTCGCCGCTCTGGGTGTCGATCCAGACGATCTTGCCGTTGTGGTTGACGACGTTGAAGGCGTGGCCGCCGCCGCCGGGCCAGTCGACCTGGACGATGGCTGCTGAGCCGGGGCCGGCCTGCTGGAGGGTGGAGGCGATGGTGTTGGCGGTGTCGGGGTCTCCGCCGGGGCCGGCGTAGGTGTGGGCGGCGCCGGTCCAGCGGATCTGGTTGTCGTTCGCGTTGTTCTCGGGGGTGTACGGGTTGTGCTGGCCGTTCTCGTCGAGGTCGACGGTTCGGGGGGCTGAGACCTGGGGGTTGCCGTACCAGGTCTCCAGGAACGAGCGGGAGCAGTCTGCGCAGTTGTTGCTGCGGCCGGGGACGGTGTTGCCGCCGTCGTTCTGGAGCTGGGCCCAGGGGCCGAAGGGGTCGGGGAAGCGCTGTGGGGTGCCGTCCTCGTTGTGCGGGACGGCGTCGACCAGTGCCTGCTGGTCGGCGGGGTCGGGCTGGGACAGGCCTCCCGGGGCGTGGTCCAGGTCGGCGCGGATGTCGTCCAGGCTGTCCTGCTGGGTGTGGTTCTGGTTGCTGGAGCCGTTCGGGGTGGCCTGGGGGGAGCCCGGGTGCTGAGGCGTGGCGGGGTCCGCGTGGGACGGTGACTGCGAGGGACCTGGAGCCGTGACGACCGTGTGGATGGGGACCGCCGTCACCTGCTGCTGCTTGGGCTGCCGGTCCCGGTCGGGCGACGAGTTCTCCGGCTTGTGCGGCTGGGCGGCCGGCTGCTGCGGGGTGGGGTTGTTCGGGTTCGGGTTGGCGGGCGTGTTGGGGGTGTTGGGCGTGTTGCCGGCGGGCTGATGCGGACGCGGCGGGGTGGAGCCCGTGCCGGTGCTCGGTTGACTCGGAGTGCTGGGTGCGGGCGGCGTGCCCGGCGTGTGAGAGCGGCCAGGCTGTGTCGACGGGCTCTGAGCGTTGCTGCTCGGGGTCGAGGTTCGGTCAGGGCCGTTGTCGGAGGCAGTGGAAGGCGTGGCCGTCGGAGTACTGGTGGACGCGGACGGCGTCCTGGAGGGCGATGACTGACCCGTGTGCTGGTTCGGTGTGGTCCCAGTCGGATTCTGGCCGGGCGTACGGGCGCCGGTCGGGTCCGCGTTGCTACGCGGCGGAGTGCGGTCGCCTGGCGTGGTGCCGGCGTTGTCCCGGTTCGAGGTGCGGTCACCCGGCGTCGTGGCGGCGCCGTCTCGCGCAGGAGTCCGTTCGCCCGGCGTCGTGCCCGGGGTGTTCTGAGGCGTCGTGCGGTCTCCCGGCGTGGTGCCCGGAGTGCTCTGGTTCGGCGGTATTCGGCTGTCCGTCGTACCGGAGGCCCGGCCGTCGGAGCCCGGTATTCGGGAATGCGGCGTCTGCGACGGCGTCGGCGTCGGCGTCTGCGACGGCGTTGTCCGCGACGTGGTCGAGGGCGTGGTGGTGCTCGGCGTCGAGGCAGGGCCCGTCCCCGTGGCGGACGCCGTGGTGCCCGGCGTCGTGGCGGATGGAGTCCGCGCCGGGCCGGCGTTGGAGGTGCTCGGGCTCGTAACGGTGGAAGCGGCGGAACTGGCAGCGGACGGCGTGCCGGGCGTACCGGCGGAAGGATTCCTCGCCTGACCGGAACCGGGGTTCGGGCTCGTCGCGGACGAGGTTCCGCCGGAGCCGCCGCCCGGGGTGTGCTGGGTGCCTGGAGTGGCGCCCCCGGTGGAGGGTGCCGTGGGTGACGTCGGCATGGCGGAGCCGCCGTCCGTACGGCCACCCGTGCCCCCCGGGGAGTGGTCGGTCGTCGGCGTGGGCGCAGCGTTGGACTGCGTGGGCGTACTCGCGGCCAGCCCGTCGATCTGGGTGCCGATCGAGCCGCCCCCCGGCGAGGACGACGTACCGCCGGACGACGCGGACGTGGGCGCGGACTGCGCGGTCGGGGACGACAGGCCGGACACGGGGGAGCCGCCGCCGGAGTGCGAGGGGCCGGGCGTACTCGGAGTGCCGGACGAACCGTTGGAGTCCGCGCCACGGGGTGAGGCCCCGCCGGGAGAGGGGTCGTCGAAGTCCGACAGGGACGGTCCTGTGGAGGGCGCCGGCCTGGAGTACGGGGTGTCCGAGGAGGACCGGTTCCCGGAGTCGTTGCCGGGCCCGGAGTCGGAGTTGGGACCCGCACCCACATTCGGGGCGCCGATGTCGTTGCCGCCGGTGTCGGCGGATATCCCGCCGCCGATGTTCACGCCGGGGCCGTTGCTCGCACGCGTCGACGTGGAGGAGTCCGAGTTCGACGAGCTCGACGAGTCGGAGGATGAAGAGCTGGAAGACGAGGAGTCGGGGGAGGACGAGGATTTGGAACCGCCGGTCCCGGAGTCCGCGCTGCCGTCGGAGCTACCGCTCCCGCTGTTCCCGCCGCTGCTCCCGAGGTCGCCCCCCGACGGCCCCGACGGCCCGTCGTAGCCGTCGATACGGCTGTCGATGGCGTGCCGGGCCCGGCTGCCCGCCTTCTGGCCCAGGCTGTCGCGGACGCCTTCGGCGAAGGTCTGCGGGCTCTGCCTGAGTGCGTCGAGGCCGGCCTCGCCACCGGCCTTCATGGTGGCGCCGACGTCGTAGCCCTCCTGGGCGCCGAAGCCGACGTTCACCGTCTGCCGCACGAGGTCGCTGATCATCGCCTCGACCGCGGAGATCGCAGGCTCCTTCAGCGTCTCGATGAGCGCCTCGATCATCGCCTGTTTGAGCTCGTCCAAGATGCGCCGGACGATCAGCCGGGCGGCCTGGGTGGCGCCCATTCCCGCGACCGAGGACAGACCGAAGGTGAAGGGTGCGGCGGCAGCGGCGGCGGCGATCTGGATGGCCAGGGCGATGAGCTGGGCGATCACCGCCCATTTGGCGAACTCGACGAGGTAGGCGCAGGCCTCCAGGACGTTCGCGATGAGGAAGGCGGCCTCGGCGGCGTTGCGGAGGTAGCCGTCCTGGCCGCCTCCGCCGTCGAACTTCTCGTACGTCTTACGGAACTTGTCGATCGAGTCGCCGGCGTTGTGAGCCGTCACCGTGCGGGCGCTGTTGTTGGCCTTGGTGTGGAGCTCGGTGACCTTGCCGCCGAACTCCCGCCACATGGTGGCGCAGTCCCTGAGCTTGTCCTCGTTCGCCGTCGGCCACTTGTAGCCCAGCATCTGGAGAACCCACTCGAGTTCGTCCGGCAGCATCATCGCCACAGCAGAAAAACACCCCCGTCAGCCGACACGGCTGAACAACTCCCTCACCTCTCAAGGGAAACCACACAGGTGTACAGCCGTGCCCACAGCTTACGGACTCACCGGCAGGCAACTTCAGGGGGTTGCTGTCACAAATTCGTTGCAGGGCAGCACGGTTGACGGAAGCCCCACCGGCCTGTCACAGGTGTCCTGTCACCGCGTACGGCCCGGGTCGTCTTCTTGTGCCCTACACCTCGAATGGGTCGATATGCACTCCGCCCACTCGGACTCGTCGCGCAATATGTGCGGGACGCACTACTGGACCGCCGCGACCGCCTCTTGTCGGCGACCACCTTCGTGGCCATCCACCCCGAAACCGCCCCCGCCCCCGCTGGGACCCCGGCCGGAAAGCCCCGCCTACGACGCGAAGCGGTGGACCTACTCGGCCGCTGTCACACCCCCGCTGTGCGGCGCCGGCTCCAGATCGAACTCCCCGTCCCGCGCCCCGAGTACGAACGCCCGCCACTCCGCCTCGGTGTACCGGAGTACCGTGCCGGGATCGAGGGACGACCGCATGGCCACCGCGCCTTCGGGAAGGTACGCGATCTCGACGCGCTCCTCGTGCTGCTCCGTACCGGGCGCGCAGTGCCACTCGACGCCGGAGATGTCGAGGGCGTACAACTCGTCCCGCTCCCGCTCCTTGCGCGCCTTGATGTCCTCGGCCTGAGTCCCGACCTCGTGGTTGCGTGCCTCGGTCATGCCGCTTGGCCTCTCCTGACGTGCGAACGACGTGTGGGGCTCACCCTACTTGCGTCGGTGGGCCCCATGTGTCCGTTGCGGATCAGAGGTTGTGGCTGGGCCGCTTGGTCGTGAGGTCCTGGCGACGCCGCATGGTCGTGAGGTCCTCGCGGCGCCGCTTGGTCGTGAGGTCCTCGCGGCGCCGCTTGGTCGTGAGGTCCTCGCGACGCCGCATGGTCGTGAGGTTCTGGCGACGCCGCATGGTCGAGGGGTCCCGGCGACGCCCCATACTTGCGAGGTCCTCGCGGCGCCGCACGGTTCAGAGGTCCTGGCGAGGCCGCATCGTCGCGTGCACGCCTCCGGACGGCACCTGCACCTGACCGTCGTACTCGGACATCGTCCGCTGCCAGATGGCGTCCTGCTCGGCCTCGTTCTGCTCGTGCGCCACGCCCATCTTGCCGAAGGCGACCCCCATCCCGGCGATGCGCTCCGCCAGGCTCGCCATCGACTCGTACATGCCGTCGCGCAGGCCCTCGTAGACGACGCCGAACTTCTCGCCGATGTCGTCGTCGCCCCAGGGCAGGGTGTCACCCTTCTCCAGCGCGGTCAGCCCGGTCTGCAAGGCCGTCACGGCCTTGGCGAAGTCGATGCCGACGTTGAACATGTTGAGGCCCTCGGTCTTGAGGACCGCGGGATCGGAGTCCATGTATTCCGATGGCACAACTGCCCCCCGTGGCTCGTCTTTTCAGCAGCAACGCCACCTTAGCGGTGCCGTCCGCTCAGCCCCACCCCTCCCGGCGACGCAGAGGGACGGCACCCGCCCGGGTACCGCCCCTCCCACCCCTCCCCGCCGACGCAGAGGGACGGCACCCGCCCGGGTACCGCCCCTCACGCTCGACCGGCCGTTCCTCAGAAGCGGTTCGGCAGCCACCCCGTCTGGATGAGCTGCCCACCGCGTCGGCGCGTGTGGAAGTAACCACGGCCGGGCGGCAGCTGCGTCGCCGTGATGTTGCCGAGCAGCGCGCCCTCCGAGCGGTCGCCGGAGAGGACGATGCCCTGGGCGCCGAGCTCGCGCATCCGCTGCATCACCGGCTCGTACAGCGACCGGCTCGCACCGCCCGAGGCGCGCGCGATGATGATGCGCAGGCCGATGTCGCGGGCGAACGGCAGGTACTCCAGGAGCGGGGCCAGCGGGTTCACACCTGTCGCCACCAGGTCGTAGTCGTCGACGATGACGAACGCGTCCGGGCTGCTGTACCAGCTGCGGTTGCGCAGCTGCTCGGGCGTGACGTCCGGGCCCGGCATACGGCGGTTCATCGAACCGGCCAGGCCCTCCAGCGTCTCCGTCAGGGCGGGCGCCGACGCGCAGTAGCGCGACAGGTGCGTCTCCGGCACGCCCTCCAGGTGGGCGCGTCGGTAGTCACCCATGACGATCTTCGCCTGGTCCGGTGTGTAGCGCTCGGTGATCTGCTTGATCAGCAGCCTGAGCATCGCGGACTTACCGGACTCGCTCTCACCGAACACGATGAAGAGCGGGTCGGTCTCGAAGTCGACGAAGACCGGCGACAGCGAGGACTCGTCGATACCGATGGCGACACCGCGGTCCGGGTGCTCGAAGCCCTTGGGCAGCCGGTCGGACGGCAGCATCGTGGGCAGCAGACGCACCGCCGGGGCGTGGTTGCCCTGCCAGTTGTCGTTGATGCCGCGGATGAGGATCGAGGTCGCCTCGGACAGGTCGTCCGTCTCCGAGGAGCCGTCGACCCGGGGCAGCGCCGCCATGAAGTGCAGCTTCTCCTGGGTCAGACCACGACCCGGCACGGTGGCGGGGACGTTCTGGGCGACCTTGCGGTCGACCTCCGACTCCGTCGGGTCACCGAGCCGCAGCTCGATGCGGTTCTGGAGCATGTCCTTGAGCGCCGGCCGCACCTCGGTGTAGCGGCTCGCGGTCAGGATCACGTGCACACCGAAGCCGAGACCACGCGTGGCGATCTCGGTGACGGTGGCCTCCAGCATCTCGTAGTCCGTCTTGAAGGTCGCCCAGCCGTCGATGACGAGGAAGACGTCGCCCCACGGCTGGTCGGGCAGCTGACCGGAGTTGCGGCGCTGGCGGTACGTCTGGATCGAGTCGACGTTGTGGGTACGGAAGTACTCCTCACGCGTGTTGAGGATGCCCTCGACCTCGCTGACCGTACGGCGCACCTTCTCGGCGTCCAGACGGTTGGCGACCCCGCCGACGTGTGCCAGCTCCTCCATCGAGATCAGACCGCCACCACCGAAGTCCAGGCAGTAGAACTGCACTTCGGACGGCGTGTGCGTGAGGGCGAACGACGAGATGAGCGAGCGCAGCAGCGTCGACTTGCCGGACTGCGGGCCACCGACGAACAGACCGTGGCCGGCACCGCCGGAGAAGTCCCGGTACAGCACGTCGCGCCGCTGTTCGAACGGCTTGTCCACCAGGCCGACCGGCACGTTGAGCCGGCCGAGCGCCGTGTAGTCGGGCGCGGTCAGGCCGCGCTCCGGGGAGACGGCGAGCTGGGGCAGGAGCTGCTCCAACGAGGGTGCCTCGTCCAGCGGGGGCAGCCACACCTGGTGGGCGGGCGGGCCCTGGTTGACCATCCTGGCGACCAGGACGTCCAGGACGGTGTCGGCGAGCGCGTCGTCCACCCTGTTGTCGGGCTCGGGCTCCTCGACCACCGGCTGCGGCGGCAGCGCCACCTGCTCCGCCGTGAACAGCGCCGGACGCAGCTGCGTCGAGCGGCTCACCCGGGAGGGGCCCTCGCCGTGGTACGGGCCCGACACGTACGCCGCCTTGAAGCGGACCATGGTGTCGGTGTCGTAGCGCAGGTAACCGGAGCCGGGGATCGACGGCAGGTGGTAGGCGTCCGGGACGCCGATCGCCGTACGGGACTCGGCGGCGGAGAAGGTCCGCAGACCGATCCGGTACGACAGGTAGGTGTCGAGGCCGCGCAGCTTGCCCTCTTCCAGGCGCTGCGAGGCCAGCAGCAGGTGAATGCCCAGCGACCGGCCGATACGGCCGATCTGGATGAACATGTCGATGAAGTCCGGCTTGGCGGTGAGGAGTTCGGAGAACTCGTCGAGCACGATCACCAGCGAGGCCATCGGCTCCAGCGCGGCGCCCGCCGCCCTGGCCTTCTCGTAGTCGTGCAGGTTGGCGTAGTTGCCCGCCGAGCGCAGCAGCTCCTGACGGCGCTGCGTCTCACCCATGATGGAGTCGCGCATACGGTCGACGAGGGTGAGGTCGTCGGCCAGGTTGGTGATGACCGCCGCGGTGTGCGGCATGTCCGCCATGCCGGCGAAGGTCGCGCCACCCTTGAAGTCCGCGAGGATGAAGTTCAGCGTCTCGGAGGAGTGCGTGACCGCGAGACCGAGCACCAGCGTGCGCAGCACCTCGGACTTACCGGAACCGGTCGCTCCGACGCAAAGGCCGTGCGGGCCCATGCCTTCCTGCGAGGCCTCCTTGAGGTCCAGCATGACCGGCTCGCCGTTCTCGCCGACGCCGATCGGCACCCGCAGCCGCTCGTGCAGCGTACGCGGACGCCAGGTGCGGGACACGTCCACGGTGCCCGCGTCGCCGATGCCCATGAGGTCGGTGAAGTCCAGGTTGGACAGCAGCGGTTCGCCCTCCTCCGCGGAGCCGACCCGGAACGGGGCCAGCTGCCGCGCCAGGGACTCGGCCTGAGCCACGTTGAGCAGGTCCGGCTTGCCGCTGTACGCCGACTCGTGGCCGACGAACAGGCGCATCCGGTCCGGCTTCGCGTAGATCGTCAGACCCGCGCGCAGCTCCTCCTCCAGCTCCCCGGGGGCGATCTCCAGGAAGGTGACGCCCTGCAGGCCCTCGGCACCGGCGAGTTCGGAGTCCGGCGGTACGGTGCCGCCGTCCAGGATCACGATCAGGTGCGGCTGGTCGTAGACCGGGTTCGCCTCACGGTTCCAGCGGGGCCGGTCGTCCAGCTGGTCCGCCAGCGCCTCCTCCAGCTCGCCGAGGTCGTCGAAGAGCAGCCGGGCCGAGCCCGCGCCGTCCTTGACCTTCGGGTGCTGGCTGTGCGGCAGCCACTTGATCCAGTCCCAGTCCGCCGCGGCGGAGGGATGCGCCACCACGGCGATCATCAGGTCCTCGGGCGAGTGCAGCGTGGCCAGCTGGGCCAGCGCGGCACGGGCGTTGCCGTAGACCGTGTCGGTCTCCCCGCAGATCGTCACGTGGTAGAAGGCGCGCAGCGACACGGCGACGGGCAGGTCGGACAGACTGCCGTGCGCGTCGAGGAACGCCTTCATGGCGGCCGCGGTCAGGGGCTCCAGCTCCTCCTTGGGCGCCGTCTCCGGCGCGACGAGCGGGGTGTTGAGCTGCTGCACGCCGCGGCCGATCCGGACCGACGCGAAGTCCGCGTCGGTCGGGCGCCGCTCCCACAGCCGCTTGTTGTCGGCCGCCACCGCCCACAGCTGCTCCGGGTCGGGGTGCTGGAACAGCTGGCTGCGCCGCTGCAGTTCCGCGGTCTTGTGCACGTCCTTGCGGACCTGCTCCAGATAACGGAAGTAGTCACGCCGGTCCTGGGCCATCCCCGCGCCGCCGCCCTGCCGGGACTTGGCGAACTGGGCGATGGCCATCGCCACGGTCGAGGCGAGCATCAGCCCGCCGACCACCCTCATGTAAGGGGGCAGGTTGGGCATGAAGAAGAAGCCGACGGAACCGAGCATGCCCATCATGGGCAGCAGGTTCATCAGCATGCCCTCGTCGGCCTCGCGCGGAATCTCGGGCGGCGTCTCTAGTTTGACCTCGCCGTCCGGGACGGCCGGGGGCACTGTCCGCGGTGGCCGCTTGATGATGACGACGCTCACCGATGCACTCATCCTTAGCGATTGATACGTCCTGGCACCGACGCCCCCGTGTACCGCGACGTGTTCTCGTTCGCGTAGGCGTCGTTCGCGTAGGCGTCGATCCTACTGATGCGTTCGGTGCCCGAGGGAGGCAGGCGCATGGAGATGCGGCGCAGGTCCTGGGAGGAATGAGGGAGGCAGGGGCTGGGCCGGGTACAGCAACGGATATGGTGGCGCTCCGCGTCGTACGAGCGGCGCGAGGAAGCCTTGTCTAGCAGGGGGAACACCAGGTGAGCACGGGGACTTCGACAGGTTTCTGCCGAATCACCATCGCAGCACCGGACAGCCGTGTCGACGTCGCGCTGCCCGAGGACTTGCCGATCCAGGACCTCTTTCCCGAGATCGTGAGGCTCTCGGGCCTGGTCCAGTCGGACACCAGCCCCTCGGGATACCACCTGGTGACCCGCGAGGGCCAGGTGCTCGACGCCAGCCGGTCGTTGCTGGAGCACCGGGTCCGCGACGGCGAGGTGCTGCTGCTGCGCACCTTCGCGGACTCACTGCCTCCGGCCGTGCACGACGACGTGGTGGACGCGATCGCCGCCGCGGTCAAGCAGGACCTGCGCAGCTGGAACGACAACCTGATGCGGCTCGCCGGTCTCGTCGCGGGATCGCTGCTCCTGGTCATGCTCGGCTTCGTCTTCTGGTTCGCGGACCCGATCCGGCACGACATGAACGGCCTGCAGGGCATCCTCGCCGGTGTCACCGCGCTGGCCCTCACGGCCCTCGCCGGCGTCCGCGCCCGGGTGTACGACGACCGCGGTTCCGCCGTCGCACTCGGCATCTCGGCGCTGCCGCACGCGCTCATCGCGGGCTCCGGCATCATCCCCCAGGACGCGGGTGAGGGCCCCGGCAGGATCCAGTTCCTCGTGGGCTGTGTCACCGTCCTGCTCTGCTCCGTCGTCCTGATCATGCTGCTGCCGCAGGGCGACGCCCCCTTCGTGGCCGCCGCGCTGGCCTCCGCGATCGGCACCCTCGCCGTGTTCTTCGGGGTGCTCACCGAGGCCGAGCCCCGGGAGATCGCGGCCGGCACCGCGGTCGTCGCCCTGGCGGTCGTCGGCTTCCTGCCCGGCTGGTCGGCCCGCTTCGCCAAGCTGCCGATCGGCTTCCGCAACCCGGAGGACCTGGCCCGGGCCCGCCGCGAGGGCCGCGAGGGCGACCAGGAGGCCGTCGACGTCCAGCGCATCGTCGCCCAGACCAGCCGGGGTCACGAGCTGCTGCTCGGTCTGGTGGGCGGCTGTGCCGTCGTCATCATCGGCGCGGGCGGCGCGGTGCTCGGCTTCAGCGACAACGGCTGGGCCCAGCTGCTGGCCCTGTGCACCGGCCTCGCCGCGATGCTGCGGGCCCGTCTGTTCCGCTACACCGCCCAGGTCACCTGCCTGTTCGTCGCCGGTGTCGTCACGCTGGGCCTGCTGGTCCTCGGCCTCGCCATCTCGCCGCCCGCCGACATCGTCATGGAACTGCTGCAGGGCAACTCCGGGCCGGTCGACGTCCGCACCCTGTGGCTCGGCGCCTCGGTCGGTGCCGGCGTGCTGCTGCTGATCGCGATCGCCCTGATCGTGCCGCAGAAGGGCCTGTCCCCGTTCTGGGGCCGGATGCTGGACCTCGCGGACTCGCTGGTCCTGCTGTCGCTGGTCCCGATCTGCCTGGCGGTCCTGGACGTCTACGCCAAGGTCCGCGGCGGCTTCTGACCGGCCAGGACCGCTGTCCGGGGCGTGCTCGCGGGCTGGTACGCTGTGTGACGGCCGTTTGTGTACGCGCCCCCGGAGCATCTGGGGGACGCGCCCAGCGGATCCCGCCTCCCGAGTCACGGAAGCTCTCCTGAGAAGAAGACCAGGGGCACTCGGTGGCAATCACAGTTCATGAGGAGTACGCGTGCCGCTCGACGCCGCTACGAAGAAGCAGATCATCGCCGAGTTCGGTCAGAAGGAGGGCGACACCGGCTCCCCCGAGGTCCAGGTCGCCATGCTTTCGCGCCGGATCACGGACCTGACCGAGCACCTCAAGACCCACAAGCACGACCACCACTCCCGTCGTGGTCTGCTGATCCTGGTCGGTCAGCGCCGCCGCCTGCTGCAGTACCTGGCCAAGAAGGACATCCAGCGCTTCCGTGCGCTGGTCGACCGCCTCGGCATCCGCCGTGGTGCGGCGGGCGCCAAGTAAGACGCCGTGAAGGGAGCGGTTCCCGGGACATCGGGAGCCGCTCCCTTTGCCGTACGTACGCATGATCAGCCGTACGTGCGGAAACATGCGGAGTGTCACCCACGCTTTGTAGTGTGGTAGCACAACGCAATACGGACGACACAGCACGACAAGAACGAGGAGAAGCGCGCCTAGCCGCCGCCGGTCCTCGGTAGTGGCCCCCGGGGGAAGCGAGCCCCGGGTGCTTCGATCGAAGACCGGCCCGCACCGCACGGAGCGCTTCTCCGCCACCGTCCCCCTGCCACACGGGCAGCGAGGGACAAAAGACGACAAAGTAACGGAGAAAACGCTAGTGGAGAACGAGACCCACTACGCCGAGGCCGTCATCGACAACGGCTCCTTCGGCACCCGCACCATCCGCTTCGAGACGGGCCGCCTGGCCAAGCAGGCCGCTGGTTCCGCCGTGGCCTACCTGGACGACGACACCATGGTGCTGTCGGCCACCACCGCCTCCAAGAACCCCAAGGACCAGCTCGACTTCTTCCCCCTGACGGTGGACGTCGAGGAGCGGATGTACGCCGCCGGCAAGATCCCCGGCAGCTTCTTCCGCCGTGAGGGCCGCCCCTCCGAGGACGCCATCCTCACCTGCCGCCTGATCGACCGCCCGCTGCGCCCGTCCTTCAAGAAGGGCCTGCGCAACGAGATCCAGGTCGTCGCCACGATCATGGCGCTCAACCCCGACCACCTGTACGACGTCGTGGCGATCAACGCCGCGTCCGCGTCCACGCAGCTGGCCGGCCTGCCCTTCTCCGGCCCGATCGGCGGCGTCCGCGTCGCGCTGATCAGCGGCCAGTGGGTGGCCTTCCCGACGCACACCGAGCTCGAGGACGCCGTCTTCGACATGGTCGTCGCGGGCCGCACCCTGGAGGACGGCGACGTCGCGATCATGATGGTCGAGGCCGAGGCCACCGAGAAGACCATTCAGCTGGTCAAGGGTGGCGCCGAGGCGCCGACCGAGGAGGTCGTCGCCGCCGGTCTGGAGGCCGCGAAGCCCTTCATCAAGGTGCTCTGCAAGGCCCAGGCCGACCTCGCCGCGAAGGCCGCCAAGCCGACCGGCGAATTCCCGATCTTCCTGGACTACCAGGACGACGTGCTGGAGGCGCTGACCGCCGCCGTCAAGCCCGAGCTCGCCCAGGCGCTCACCATCGCCGGCAAGCAGGAGCGCGAGGCCGAGCTGGACCGCGTCAAGGCGCTCGCCGCCGAGAAGCTCCTGCCGGAGTTCGAGGGCCGCGAGAAGGAGATCTCCGCCGCGTACCGCTCGCTGACCAAGACCCTGGTCCGTGAGCGCGTCATCAAGGAGAAGAAGCGCATCGACGGCCGTGGCGTGACGGACATCCGTACGCTCGCCGCCGAGGTCGAGGCCATCCCGCGGGTGCACGGCTCCGCGGTGTTCGAGCGTGGCGAGACCCAGATCCTGGGCGTCACCACCCTCAACATGCTCCGCATGGAGCAGCAGCTGGACACCCTCTCCCCGGTGACCCGCAAGCGCTACATGCACAACTACAACTTCCCGCCGTACTCCACCGGCGAGACCGGCCGCGTCGGCTCCCCGAAGCGCCGCGAGATCGGCCACGGCGCCCTCGCCGAGCGCGCCCTCGTGCCGGTCCTGCCGACGCGCGAGGAGTTCCCCTACGCGATCCGCCAGGTCTCCGAGGCGCTCAGCTCCAACGGCTCGACGTCCATGGGCTCGGTCTGCGCCTCCACCATGTCGCTGCTGAACGCCGGTGTGCCGCTGAAGGCCCCCGTCGCCGGTATCGCCATGGGCCTGATCTCCCAGGAGATCGAGGGCGAGACGCACTACGTCACCCTCACCGACATCCTCGGTGCGGAGGACGCCTTCGGCGACATGGACTTCAAGGTCGCCGGTACGAAGGAGTTCGTGACCGCCCTCCAGCTCGACACCAAGCTGGACGGCATCCCCGCCTCCGTGCTGGCCGCCGCTCTGAAGCAGGCCCGTGACGCCCGCCTCCACATCCTCGACGTGATGATGGAAGCGATCGACACGCCGGACGAGATGTCCCCGAACGCGCCGCGGATCATCACCGTGAAGATCCCGGTCGACAAGATCGGCGAGGTCATCGGCCCGAAGGGCAAGATGATCAACCAGATCCAGGAGGACACCGGCGCCGAGATCACGATCGAGGACGACGGCACCATCTACATCGGCGCCGCCGACGGCCCCTCCGCCGAGGCCGCCCGCACCACGATCAACGGCATCGCCAACCCGACGATGCCCGAGGTCGGCGAGCGCTACCTGGGCACGGTCGTCAAGACGACCACGTTCGGCGCGTTCGTCTCGCTCCTCCCCGGCAAGGACGGTCTGCTGCACATCTCGCAGATCCGCAAGCTGGCCGGCGGCAAGCGCGTGGAGAACGTCGAGGACGTGCTCGGCGTGGGCCAGAAGGTCCAGGTCGAGATCGCCGAGATCGACTCCCGCGGCAAGCTCTCCCTCGTCCCCGTGATCGAGGGCGAGGCCGAGTCCGACGGTGGCTCGGCCGACGACAAGAAGGACGACGCCGACAAGTGACGTCGAGTAGCTCCACGGCGACGGCCCGCACCTCCTCGGAGGCGCGGGCCGTCGCCCGTACCCAAACCCTCATCAAGGGCGCCAACGGCATCGGCACGGTCCGCAAGACCACCCTCCCCGGCGGCCTGCGCATCGTCACCGAGACCCTGCCCTCCGTCCGCTCCGCCACCTTCGGCATCTGGGCGCACGTGGGCTCCCGCGACGAGACGCGCGCCCTGAACGGCGCCACGCACTACCTGGAGCACCTGCTCTTCAAGGGCACCACCCGCAGATCCGCCCTGGACATCTCCTCCGCCATCGACGCGGTCGGCGGCGAGATGAACGCGTTCACGGCGAAGGAGTACACGTGCTACTACGCGCGCGTGCTCGACACCGACCTGCCGCTCGCCATCGACGTCGTCTGCGACATGCTGACCGGCTCGCTCATCCTCGAAGAGGACGTCGACGTCGAGCGCGGCGCGATCCTCGAAGAGATCGCCATGACCGAGGACGACCCGGGCGACTGCGTGCACGACCTGTTCGCGCACACCATGTTCGGCGACAACCCCCTCGGCCGCCCGGTCCTCGGCACGGTCGACACGGTCAACGCCCTCACCGCCGACCGCATCCGCCGCTTCTACAAGAAGCACTACGACCCGACCCACCTCGTCGTCGCGTGCGCCGGCAACATCGACCACAACAAGGTCGTACGGCAGGTCCGGGCCGCCTTCGAGAAGGCCGGTGCCTTCAAGAACCCGGACGCCGTACCCGTCGCCCCGCGCGAGGGGCGCCGCGCGCTGCGCAGCACCGGCCGCGTCGAGCTCATCGGCCGCAAGACCGAGCAGGCCCATGTCGTCCTCGGCATGCCCGGCCTGTCCCGTACGGACGAACGCCGCTGGGCCCTCGGCGTCCTCAACACCGCGCTCGGCGGCGGTATGTCGTCCCGGCTCTTCCAGGAGGTCCGCGAGAAGCGCGGCCTGGCCTACAGCGTCTACTCGTACACCTCCGGATTCGCCGACTGCGGCCTGTTCGGCGTGTACGCCGGCTGCCGGCCCTCGCAGGTCCACGACGTGCTGAAGATCTGCCGTGACGAACTCGACCACGTCGCCCGGCACGGTCTGTCCGACGAGGAGATGGACCGCGCCATCGGCCAGCTCCGGGGCTCCACCGTCCTCGGTCTGGAGGACACCGGCGCGCTCATGAACCGCATCGGCAAGAGCGAGCTGTGCTGGGGCGAGCAGATGTCCGTCGACGACATGCTGGCCCGGATAGCGGCGGTCACCCCGGACGACGTGCGCTCGGTCGCCCGCGAGATCCTGGGACAGCGGCCCTCGCTGTCCGTCATCGGCCCGCTGAAGGACAAGCAGGCGTCCCGGCTGCACGACGCCGTCGCCTGACCAATCCCCTGGTGAAGGAAGCACAAGAGATGAGCAAGCTGCGCGTGGCGGTCCTCGGCGCCAAGGGCCGGATCGGTTCCGAGGCGGTACGGGCGGTCGAGGCCGCCGAGGACATGGAGCTGGTCGCCGCCCTGAGCCGGGGCGACAAGCTGGAGACGCTGGCGGAGACCGGCGCCCAGGTGGCCGTCGAACTGACCACGCCCGACTCGGTGATGGCCAACCTCGACTACTGCGTGAGCCACGGCATCCACGCCGTCGTCGGTACGACGGGCTGGACCGAGGAGCGCCTCACGCAGCTCAAGGGCTCGCTGTCCGCCTCCCCGGAGACGGGTGTGCTCATCGCGCCTAACTTCTCCATCGGGGCCGTCCTGACGATGAAGTTCGCGCAGGTCGCGGCTCCCTACTTCGAGTCCGTCGAGGTGGTCGAGCTGCACCACCCGAAGAAGGTCGACGCTCCGTCCGGCACCGCCACCCGCACCGCCCAGCTCATCGCAGAGGCGCGGCGGGCGGCAGGGACCGCCCCGGCTCCGGACGCCACGGAGACCGCCCTCGACGGGGCACGCGGAGCGAACGTCGACGGCGTCCCGGTCCACGCGGTCCGACTGCGCGGCCTCCTGGCCCACCAGGAGGTCCTGCTCGGCGGCGAGGGCGAGACCCTCACCATCCGCCACGACTCCCTTCACCACAGCAGCTTCATGCCGGGCATCCTGCTCGGCGCCCGCCGCGTGGTGGCCACTCCGGGCCTGACCTTCGGCCTGGAGCACTTCCTGGACCTCGGCTGACACGAGGCCCATCGATGCGCGCGAAGATCTCCTACGCCGTCACGGCCGCCGTCCTGGTCGTCTATTTCGTCCTGGTCGGCAGCCGTGGCGTGATGCTGATTCAGTCCGGCACCGTCCTCACCGTCACCTTCGGTGTCGCGGTGCTGATCCTGCCGGTGATCGGCCTGTGGTTCCTGTGGAAGAACACCCAGTTCGTCCGCAAGGCCAACGCCCTGGCCGCCGAACTCGACGCCGAGGGCGGCCTGCCCGTCGACGAGTTGAAGCGCACGCCCAGCGGCCGTGTCGACCGCGACTCGGCCGACGCGGTCTTCGCCAAGCGCAAGGCCGAGACGGAAGCGGCTCCCGACGACTGGCGCAGCTGGTTCCGCCTCGCCATCGCCTATCACGACGCCCGTGACACCCCGCGGGCTCGCAAGGCGATGCAACGGGCCATCGCCCTGCACGAAGGCAGGACCGTCCAGGCCTGAGACCTCCGCGGCCTGGGCCGTTCCGGCCCCGGCGGTACGCCGTGTGGCGACGACGACCCAGCCCGTCCGGCACTCGTCCGCTCAGCCGTGCCATGGCGAAGGGGCCGGCCCGCACTCACTGCGGTCCGGCCCCTTAGCCGTGCTCGGTGTCGTCAGCCGCGCGTGTTCTCCGCGGCCCACGCCTCGACCGCGTCGGCGGCCCGGTCGAAAGCCTCGGTCCGCGCCAGGAAGTCCGCGTTGTGCGTCGTCATCAGCACCGGCAGATCGTCCGTGGCCCGGCCCCGCCGTACGAGCAGCAGCGCCTGCCCCTGCACCGTGCGCGGCAACCCCAGCCAGCGCACCGGCTGCTGGGTCGTCCGCACGGCGACGACCTGCTCCCAGGGCACCGTACGCGTCACGAGGAAGCCCACCTGACGCAGCCCGTGCGGGCTCACCCACACCCCCATGCGCAGCAGCCGCAGGGCTCCGGCGATGACCGCCAGCGCGACGGCGAAGACGACCGCGGCGCCGGTCACCGTGCCGGTCAGGGCGGTGATGACCGCCGCGAACAGCACGAACGAGGCGAGCAGCAGCCACAGCGCCGCAACGCCCACGCGCCACGGCCCGGGACGGTAGGGACGCCGCCAGCGGTCACGGTCCTCGAAGGGCAGTGCGACATCGTCGGCTGAGTCGAAAGCACGGTCGGCCGTCAGGAAGGGCAGGGGCACGGCTGGTCCTCACTGGTCCATGCGTGGGCTGTGCCCGGTGAGGTTATCGACCAGTGCCCCCGCTCACCACTCTCGGGGGGCCAAGGGGGTGCATCCCACGCCATTCGGGCAGTGGGGGAGGGTCAACGCCCCTGGGACGCCTGCGACTGCTCGGTCTGCGCCCCGGTGTCGGTGGCCAGTGCGGGCATGCCGACCACCAGCGAGCCGACGAGCCCGGCGACGAGGGTGAGCCCCAGCAGCCAGCGCCCGGCTATCTCGCCGAGTGACGCCCGCTCACGGGGTGGGGGAGTGACATTGCTGCGGAACCTGTCGGCTTCGGCGACGAAGGCGAAGGGAACGGGCTCGCGCCGACGGAACATGGGAGGTCCGGCTCCTCTCGGGGATCGAACGGATCGCTGTCATCCACACAGACGACCGGGTGCCCCAAAAGGTGCCGGGATTCGCCGGATTCACAGAAATTCGCCGAAGTTCGCCGAGGTATGTCGCGACCCGGCACCGAACGCCCCGTTGTCATTGCCGGCCCGTAGAGTGGGCGCCGCCCAGAGAAGTGATGGAAGGACCCTCCGAGCCGTGACCGACACCCCCGCCGACGACCTCAAGCCCAGCTTCCGCAGTGACGTCACCGTCGAGCTGGTCAAGCACAGCGCGGCCGACTCCGACGTGCTGTGGGCCGCCCGCGTGTCCACCGCCGGCGAGCAGTCCCTGGAGGAGCTGCAGAAGGACCCCGAGCGCTCCAGGGGCCTGATCAACTACCTGATGCGGGACCGGCACGGCAGCCCCTTCGAGCACAACTCGATGACCTTCTTCATCAGCGCCCCGATCTTCGTCTTCCGCGAGTTCATGCGCCACCGCGTGGGCTGGTCGTACAACGAGGAGAGCGGCCGCTACCGCGAGCTCCAGCCCGTCTTCTACGTCCCCGACGAGTCCCGCAAGCTGGTCCAGGAGGGCCGCCCGGGCAAGTACGTCTTCGTGGAGGGCACCCAGGCCCAGCAGGAGCTGGTCGGCCGCGTCATGGAGGACTCGTACCGCCAGTCGTACGAGGCGTACCAGGAGATGCTCGCCGCCGGCGTCGCCCGCGAGGTCGCCCGCTCGGTCCTCCCGGTCGGCCTGTTCTCCTCGATGTACGCCACCTGCAACGCCCGCTCCCTGATGCACTTCCTCGGCCTGCGCACCCAGCACGAGCTGGCCAAGGTGCCCTCCTTCCCGCAGCGGGAGATCGAGATGGTCGGCGAGCGGATGGAGGCGGAGTGGGCCAAGCTCATGCCGCTGACGTACGCCGCGTTCAATGCGAACGGCCGGGTGGCGCCGTAACGCGCCCGCCTTCCGCAGGCGGGCCAGGAGGCGACCGTCAGCCGCATGAAGTGTCCGTATTGCGGCATTTAGAGAAGTTCATCTAGCCTGATCAAACGGACCCGGCACTGCTTGAACCCCCGAGCAGGCAGTGCCGGGCTCCATCTTTGTCCTGACTTTTCGCGCCCCCCTAGGGCAGACCCCGCCGTGCGCAACGAGTAGCGTGTAACCCATGGCTCCGACCTCCACTCCGCAGACCCCCTTCGGGCGGGTCCTCACCGCCATGGTCACGCCCTTCACGGCGGACGGCGCACTCGACCTCGACGGCGCACAGCGGCTCGCCACGCACCTGGTGGACGCAGGCAACGACGGCCTGATCATCAACGGCACCACCGGCGAGTCCCCCACCACCAGCGACGCGGAGAAATCGGATCTGGTACGAGCCGTCCTGGAGGCCGTCGGCGATCGGGCACACGTGGTGGCCGGTGTCGGCACCAACGACACCCAGCACAGCCTGAAGCTCGCCCGAGCAGCCGAGCAGGTCGGCGCACACGGCCTCCTGGTCGTCACGCCGTACTACAACAAGCCCCCTCAGGAGGGCCTGTACCGGCACTTCAAGGCCATCGCCGACGCCACCGAGCTGCCGGTGATGCTCTACGACATCCCCGGCCGCAGCGGCGTCCCGATCAACACCGAGACGATCGTCCGCCTCGCCGAGCACCCGCGGATCGTCGCCAACAAGGACGCCAAGGGCGACCTGGGCCGCGCCAGCTGGGCCATCGCCCGTTCCGGCCTCGCCTGGTACTCCGGCGACGACATGCTGAACCTGCCGCTGCTCTCCGTGGGCGCCGTCGGCTTCGTCTCGGTCGTCGGCCACCTGGTCACCCCCGACCTGCGCGCGCTCGTCGACGCGTACGTCTCCGGCGACGTCCAGAAGGCCACCGAGATCCACCAGAAGCTGCTCCCGGTCTACACCGGCATGTTCCGCACCCAGGGCGTCATGACCACCAAGGCCGCGCTCGCCCTCCAGGGCCTGCCCGCCGGACCGCTGCGCGCCCCCATGGCCGAGTGTTCTCCCGAGGAGATCGAGCAGCTCAAGATCGATCTTGCCGCAGGCGGGGTACAGCTCTAGCACCAGACTTCGCGCGCCCCGGGTGCGCAACGAAACTCCACAACTGAATACGCGGGCCACCGGTGCCCGCACCCCACAACGACAACTGCTTCTGCACGAACGTCACGCGCGCCACGTGCCCGACCGGTACGTGGCGCGCGTGGTGAGGAGAGTCTTTTGAGTCATCCGCATCCTGAACTCAGCGCGCCCCCGCCGCTCCCCGAGGGCGGCCTGCGGGTCACCCCGCTCGGTGGACTCGGCGAAATCGGCCGAAACATGACGGTCTTCGAGTACGGCGGCCGCCTGTTGATCGTCGACTGCGGAGTGCTCTTCCCAGAGGAGGAGCAGCCCGGAATCGACCTGATCCTGCCGGACTTCTCGTCCATCAGAGACCGTCTCGACGACATCGAGGGCATCGTCCTCACCCACGGCCACGAGGACCACATCGGCGGCGTCCCCTTCCTCCTGCGCGAGAAGCCGGACATCCCGCTGATCGGCTCCAAGCTGACCCTCGCCCTCATCGAGGCCAAGCTCCAGGAACACCGCATCCGCCCCTACACCCTTGAGGTGGCGGAGGGGCACCGCGAGCGCATCGGCCCCTTCGACTGCGAGTTCGTCGCCGTCAACCACTCCATCCCGGACGCGCTGGCCGTCGCGATCCGCACGCCCGCCGGCATGGTGGTCCACACCGGCGACTTCAAGATGGACCAGCTCCCGCTGGACAACCGCCTCACGGACCTCCACGCGTTCGCACGGCTGAGCGAGGAAGGCATCGACCTCCTCCTCTCCGACTCCACGAACGCGGAGGTGCCGGGCTTCACCCCGCACGAGCGCGACATCTCCAACGTCCTGCGCCAGGTCTTCGCGGGCGCCCGCAAGCGCGTCATCGTGGCGAGCTTCGCCAGCCACGTCCACCGCATCCAGCAGATCCTCGACGCCGCCCACGAGTACGGCCGCCGGGTCGCCTTCGTCGGCCGCTCGATGGTCCGCAACATGGGCATCGCGCGCGACCTGGGCTACCTGAAGGTCCCACCGGGCCTGGTCGTGGACGTCAAGACGCTGGACGACCTCCCGGACCACGAGGTGGTCCTGGTCTGCACCGGTTCCCAGGGCGAGCCGATGGCAGCCCTGTCGAGGATGGCCAACCGCGACCACCAGATCCGCATCGTCAACGGCGACACGGTGATCCTCGCGTCGTCCCTCATCCCCGGCAACGAGAACGCGGTCTACCGCGTCATCAACGGCCTGACCCGCTGGGGCGCCAACGTCGTCCACAAGGGCAACGCCAAGGTCCACGTCTCCGGCCACGCGTCCGCGGGCGAGCTCCTGTACTTCTACAACATCTGCCGCCCGAAGAACCTGATGCCGGTCCACGGCGAATGGCGCCACCTGCGTGCCAACGCCGAACTGGGCGCCCTGACCGGTGTCCCGCACGACCGCATCGTCATCGCCGAGGACGGAGTCGCCGTCGACCTCATCGAGGGCAAGGCGAAGATCTCCGGCAAGGTCCAGGCCGGATACGTCTACGTCGACGGCCTCTCGGTCGGTGACGTCGGCGAGCCGGCCCTGAAGGACCGCAAGATCCTCGGCGACGAGGGCATCATCTCGGTCTTCGTGGTGGTCGACTCCTCCACCGGCAAGATCACCGGCGGTCCGCACATCCAGGCCCGCGGCTCCGGTATCGAGGACTCCGCCTTCGGCGAGGTCATCCCGAAGATCACGGAAGTGCTGGAGCGTTCCGCACAGGACGGTGTCGTCGAGCCCCACCAGCTGCAGCAGCTGGTGCGCCGCACCCTGGGCAAGTGGGTCTCGGACTCGTACCGGCGCCGGCCGATGATCCTGCCTGTGGTCGTGGAGGTCTGACGGCCCGTCGGACACACGACCGCGTGAACCAGGAGCGGGGCACCTCGATTTGCATCGGGGCGCCCCGCTCCAGTACGTTTACGGCTCCGCCTGATCGGGAACCCGGCCACCTCGTGCGCCGGAACCAGTCCCCGGAGGGGGCGGGAATTCCGACTCAGAATCTCTGATAAAGTCGGAAGCGCCGGAAAGGGAAACGCGAGAGCGGGAACCTGGAAAGCACCGAGGAAATCGGATCGAGAAAAGATCTGATAGAGTCG
>NZ_JBSFEP010000031.1:0-88010 GCF_053594495.1 Streptomyces sp. NPDC001920 | reverse complement strand
CTCAAGGAACGGTCGCTTCCTTCGTACTCACCCTCTCGGGCTTTCCTCCGGGCGCTTCCCTTCGGTCTTGCGTTTCCGACTCTATCAGATCTTTTTTCGATCCGATTCCCTGTCGGCGGGATTGCCGTGGGCCTTGGGCTTTCGCCCGTCGGCCTTTCGACATTCACTACGTTAGCCGATTCCCCCGCCCGATTCATAATCGGGCTCCGGAGGTTGGAATTCGGGCATGCGAGCACGCCAAAAACCGACCCCGTTGAGGGTATTCGTAGGTAGTGGGTTGGCCGCTCCGGCTGCTGACTTCGCAGTACCCGGTTCAGCGGCTCGGGCTACGTTACGCCCCTCGTCCAGGCGCGTCAACTTCGGCGGCGCCTCGGGACGTGGGCCCGATAGGGGCTCACGGTGGGGTCGTTGGCGATCCAGTAGCGCCAGGGGTGGGCGTCCCCGTTGCCGCCGTCGCCGGCCACGCCGGTGCGGGGGCCGTTGCGTACCTGGTCGGAGGGGACGGGGGTGCCGGTGAGGATGCGCAGCGGTGTCTCGTCCGGGGTGCATGCGTCCGTGCCGTCCAGGGCTCGGTCCACGTCCAGGGCGGTGGCCAGGCGGGCCGGGCCTTTGGCCAGTTCCTTGTCGTTGCGGGCCGAGAGTCGACGGGTGCGGGCAAGCTCGGCGCCCTCCACGATCTCGCCGGCTCGCAGCAGGACCGCGCTCGCCGAGCCGTCGGGGCCGCACACCAGGTTCATGCAGTGCCACATGCCGTAGGTGAAGTAGACGTAGACGTGTCCGGGAGGACCGAACATCACGTCGTTGCGGGGTGTGCGGCCGCGATAGGCATGGGACCCGGGGTCGTTGGGGCCGTCATAGGCCTCGACCTCGGTGAGGCGCAGAGCGATCGGACCGTCCGGGGTGGAGCGTACGAGGATGCGGCCCAGGAGGTCGGGGGCGACTTCCAGGACGGGCCGGTCGAAGAAGTCCCGGGGCAGGGGCGTACGGTCGGGGGTCGCGATCATGCCGTCCGAGGGTACTGGAGACGGGTGCTCGTGACGGGGTGGTCAGGGAGCGTGCACCTTGCCAGGGTGGGGTGCGGAACCGGCCACGGCCGGATCGCGTTTGTAGGGATCAAGGATCCACTCTGAAAAGAGGAGAGTCATGGCGTTCAAGAAGCTGCTCGCGAGCCTGGGGGCCGGTGGGGCTTCGGTCGAGACGGTGCTGACCGAGGTCAACGTCGTGCCGGGCGGCGTCGTCCAGGGCGAGGTGCGGATTCAGGGCGGGTCCGTGGCCCAGAACATCGAGGGTCTGTCCGTGGGCCTCCAGGCCCGGGTCGAGGTGGAGACCCAGGACTCGGAGTACAAGCAGGACATCGAGTTCACCAAGATGCCGCTCGGTGGTGCCTTCGAGCTGCAGGCCCAGGCCGTGCACGCGGTGCCCTTCGGGCTGGAGATCCCGTGGGAGACGCCGATCACGACGATCGACGGTCAGACGCTGCGCGGCATGCACATCGGTGTGACCACGGAGCTGGCGATCGCGCGGGCCGTGGACTCCACCGACCTGGACCCGATCAACGTGCACCCGCTGCCCGCGCAGAAGGCGATCCTCGACGCCTTCATCCAGCTGGGCTTCCGCTTCAAGAACGCGGACATGGAGCGCGGGCACATCCGCGGTACGCGGCAGAAGCTGCCGTTCTACCAGGAGATCGAGTTCTTCCCGCCGCAGCAGTACCGCGGGATCAACCAGGTCGAGCTGAGCTTCGTCGCCGACGCGAACGCGATGGACGTCGTCCTGGAGATGGACAAGAAGCCGGGACTGTTCAGCGAGGGCAGCGACACCTTCCGGTCGTTCCAGGTGGGTCTGCACGACTTCCAGGGGACCGACTGGGCGGCGTACCTCAACCAGTGGCTGTCCGAGGTCGGCAGCAAGCGCAACTGGTTCTAGGCTCGGAACTGCTGATTCCACCGGTTCGTCAGGAGGTATCGAAGTGACCGAGCTCAAGAGGCGGCCGCTGCCCCACGACTTCCATCCGCCCGTGCCGTCCTTCACGGTCACGAGCGAGGACGTCGAGCACGGCGGGACCCTCAAGGACGCTCAGGTCCACGCGGCCGGCAACACCTCGCCGCAGCTGCGCTGGGAGGGCTTCCCGGCCGAGACCAAGAGCTTCGCCGTCACCTGCTACGACCCCGACGCCCCCACGGGGAGCGGGTTCTGGCACTGGGTCCTGTTCGACATCCCGGCCTCGGTGACCGAGCTGCCGGCGGGTGCGGGCAGCGGCAAGTTCGAGGGTCTGCCGGAGGGTGTGATCCACGCCCGTAACGACTACGGCTCCAAGGACTTCGGCGGTGCCGCGCCGCCGCCCGGAGACGGGCCGCACCGCTATGTGTTCACGGTCTACGCCGTGGACCAGGACAAGCTCGGTCCGGATTCCGACGCCAGCCCTGCTGCCGTCGGGTTCAACCTGCGGTTCCACACGCTGGCGCGCGCTCATGTGATCGCCGAGTACGAGGTGCCCGCCGAAGCCTGACGTTCATGGAACGTTTGCCCGCCCCCGGTCATGGAAGTGATCGGAGGCGGGCACTTTTTATTTCGTTGTCCATCTCGGCGTGCCCGGCCAGAGTTGATCCCAGCCCGCCAGGGGGTGGGCAGGTGCACACGGGAGGTGGGCTGCAATGCGGGACACGCTGGTACTGAACGCGAGCTTCGAGCCGCTGTCGACGGTGACGTTGAACCGAGCCGTCGTTCTGGTGCTTCAGGACAAGGCCGTCGTCGAGCAGGCCCACCCCGAACTGCGTATGCGGGGAGCCGAGGTGGACATACCGGCGCCCCGGGTGATCAGGCTCTGCAGGTACGTACGGGTGCCGTTCCGAAGACAAGCGCCGTGGTCGAGGCGGGGAGTTCTGGTGCGGGACCGGCACCGGTGCGCGTACTGCGGGCGGCGGGCCACGACTGTGGACCATGTGCTGCCCCGGTCGCAGGGTGGGCAGGACACGTGGTTGAACACGGTGGCCTCGTGTGCGGAGGACAATCACCGGAAGGCTGACCGGACTCCGGAGGAGGCGGGTATGCCGCTGCTTCGGGAGCCGTTCGAGCCGACTCCCGCCGATGCGATGTTGCTCGCGCTGGGAGCCGACGACCTTGCCGCGCTGCCGGATTGGCTGGCGCTGGACGCGGCGTAACTCATCGCTGTGGGGTCTTGAGTTGTTCGTCGGCTGCGCGTTGGTTGTGGCTGGTCGCGCAGTTCCCCCGCGCCCCTGAGCGGCACTTGGGCCCGCCTTCTTCGGAAGGCGGGCCCATTTTCGACTGCTGTCTCGGTGTCAGTCGATCGAGGGCTTCTCTCGGCGTTCCGTGCCCGTGCCGCCGTTGCCGGAGGAGCCGTTGCCCGAACCGCCGCCCAGGCCACCCAGGTTGCCCATGGCGCCGGACAGGCCCTTGAGGGCGTCGCCGATCTCGCTGGGGACGATCCAGAGCTTGTTGGCGTCGCCCTCGGCGATCTTGGGGAGCATCTGGAGGTACTGGTAGGAGAGGAGCTTCTGGTCCGGGTCGCCGGCGTGGATGGCTTCGAAGACCGTACGGACCGCCTGGGCTTCGCCTTCCGCGCGCAGGGCGGCTGCCTTGGCCTCACCTTCGGCGCGCAGGATCTGGGACTGCTTCTCGCCCTCGGCGGTGAGGATGGCTGCCTGGCGTGTGCCTTCGGCGGTGAGGATCGCGGCGCGCTTGTCGCGGTCGGCGCGCATCTGCTTCTCCATCGAGTCCTGGATGGAGGTGGGCGGTTCGATCGCCTTGAGCTCGACGCGGTTGACGCGGATGCCCCACTTGCCCGTCGCCTCGTCGAGGACGCCGCGCAGGGCCGCGTTGATCTCCTCGCGGGAGGTGAGGGTGCGTTCGAGGTCCATGCCGCCGATGATGTTGCGCAGGGTGGTGACCGTCAGCTGCTCGATCGCCTGGATGTAGCTGGCGACTTCATAGGTCGCGGCGCGCGCATCGGTCACCTGGTAGTAGATGACGGTGTCGATGTTCACGACCAGGTTGTCCTGCGTGATCACCGGCTGCGGCGGGAACGGCACGACCTGTTCGCGCAGGTCGATGCGGTTGCGGATGGTGTCGATGAACGGGACCACGATGTTGAGGCCCGCGTTGAGCGTCCGGGTGTAGCGGCCGAAGCGCTCGACGATGGCCGCGCTCGCCTGTGGGATGACCTGGATCGTCTTGATCAGGGCGATGAAGACCAACACCACCAGAATGATCAGGACGATGATGACCGGTTCCATCGTCGTTCCCCGTACCCCTTCTCCGCCGCGGCGTTTTCCGCAGATCTTATGGTTGTTGAAGATCTTGCTGGTCGAGTCTGACAGACCGTCGCGTGCCTCGTGGCGGGTTCGCGCCACTTACGTCGTGCGAGGTCACATGACGATCGCCGTGGCCCCCTCGATGTCCACGACGTCCACTTCCTCGCCTACTTCGTAGGCGCGGTCGGTGTCGAGGGAGCGTGCCGACCAGACCTCCCCGGCGAGCTTGATCCGGCCGCCGGACGCGTCGACGCGCTCCAGTACGACGGCCCGTCTGCCTTTCAGCGCGTCGATGCCGGTGGCGAGTTGGGGCCGCTGGGCGCGATGTCGGTTCGCGATGGGCCGTACGACGGCGATGAGTGCGGTCGATACGACGACGAAGGAGACGACCTGGGCGACGGCCTCGCCGCCGAGGACGCCGGCGACGAGGGCGGCGGCCACGGCGCCCACCGCCAGCATGCCGAGTTCCGGCATCGCGGTGATCACGAGCCCGATGCCGAGCGCTGCCGCGCCGATCAACCACCAAACCCACGCGTCGATTTCCACATGGTCATGGTAGGACCGCGTGCCCTGTCGCGGACAGGGCGCCGGTCGTTTGAACGGTCTTTCTCACCGCGGTCTCGACCAGGTTCTCGCGGGGTGAAGGACAGCGTCAGGACAGGGGGAGACCCTGTGCCGTCCAGCGGTCGCCGACCTGCTCGACCACGAGCGGGAGCCCGAAGCAGAGGGAGAGGTTGCGGGAGGTGAGTTCGAGCTCCATGGGACCGGCCGCGAGGACCTTGCCCTGGCGGATCATCAGCACGTGGGTGAAGCCCGGGGGGATCTCCTCGACGTGGTGGGTGACCATGAGCATCGAGGGGGCGATCGGGTCGCGGGCGAGGCGGCCGAGGCGGCGGACGAGGTCCTCGCGGCCGCCGAGGTCGAGGCCGGCGGCGGGCTCGTCGAGGAGGAGCAGCTCGGGGTCGGCCATGAGGGCGCGGGAGATCAGGGTGCGCTTGCGCTCGCCCTCGGAGAGGGTGCCGAACTTGCGGTCGAGGTAGTCGCTCATGCCGAGGCGGTCGAGGAAGGCGCGGGCGCGCTGCTCGTCGATCTCCTCGTAGTCCTCGTGCCAGGTGGCGGTCATGCCGTACGCGGCGGTGAGCACGGTCTCCAGGACGGTCTGGCGCTTGGGGAGCTTCTCGGTCATGGCGATGCCGGCCACACCGATGCGCGGGCGCAGTTCGAAGACGTCGGTGCCGGGCTTGCCCAGGGTCTCGCCGAGGATGGAGACGGAGCCCTTGCTGGGGTAGAGGTAGCTGGACGCGAGGTTCAGGAGCGTGGTCTTGCCGGCGCCGTTCGGGCCGAGGATCACCCAGCGCTCGCCCTCCTTGACCGACCAGGAGACCTGGTCCACCAGAGCCCGGCCCTCGCGGACCACGGATACGTCCTGAAGCTCCAGAACATCGCTCATGAGCGCGTTGTCTCCCCTTGCTGTGACCGGTCTCGGCGTCTCGGCGTCTCAGTGGTCGCGTGCGCCTGTGGGCGCAGCCCTCTAGGAAATCTACGCCACCGGTCCGGCGCTTCATTCCATCGGTCCGGTCCTTAGGGTGGTGGCATGCTCTCGGAACCACGTTCAGGACGTCTTGCGGCTTGGGGTAATGCCCTTTTGGCCGGACTTGTCTCCCCCGATGACGCTGTGCTGGAGATTGTCGGGACCGATGCCGTGCACCGGGTGGAGGGGCTGCCGGCCGAGACCGCGCCCGTCGGTCTCACGCTGGCGCTGGGGCGGCTGCGGTCGCTCGGGGTGAGCGGGCTGCGGGTGGCGCTGCCCGCGCCGGGGCATCCGCTGGGGTTGAGCGGGCCGCCGGAGTTCAACGCGCGGGCGCTGGAGGCCGAGGAGGCGGTGATCTGCCACGGTGCCGCGTTCGGGCTGGTGCCGCAGGTGTACGAGGCCGGGCCCGACGGTGATGTGCATGTCGAGGTGGTGTGGCACTGCCTGGCGGTGCGGGAGGCGCCCCCTGCGGATGTGCCGTCGCTGGGTGAGGCGGAGCGGGAGCTGGCGGAGGCTCTGCGGGAGGCCACCGAGGTGCTGTCGCGGCTGGACGTGGCCGGGTCGGGGCCGGTGGCCGAGGCGGCGATCGATGCGTACCGGGCGCGGGCCGAGCGGGGCCGGGAGGCCTTGGCTCCGGGGTATCCCCCGCGGGCGGTGCGGGTGCTGGAGCTGGCGCAGCGGGTGGGGTTGCTCGTGTCGCTGGCGTATGAGAACGGGCACGGGGGTGCGGTCAGCTCCGCCGAGATGGGGGCGCGGGCGGAGGCGTTGCGGCCGGTGGAGCGGGTGGCCAGGCGGGCGCAGGTCGCGGCCTACAACGCCGTTGTCGAGGAGCGGGAGCGGGGCGTGCGCTGAGTGTCGGGCGTCCGACGGCCGGCAGAAGGCTTGCACGACAGACCGGCCTCCCGGGACAGCCGGGAGGCCGGTGGTCACTGCCTGGTGCGCGATGGCGTCACTTGTTGACGGCCAGGTTGCCGAAGGCCGGGTTCAGGATGCCCACGACGTTCACGCTGTTGCCCGAGACGTTGACCGGGATGTGAACCGGAGCCTGGACGACGTTGCCCGAGGCGACGCCCGGGGAGCCCACGGCCTTGCCGTCGGCGTGCGCGCCGTCGGTGGCGGAGGCCATTCCGGCACCGGCGGCCAGCAGGCCACCCGCCACCATCGTCACGGCCGCTGCCTTCTTCAGGTTCTTCACTTCTAAGCCCTCCTTGCGACTGCCGCGGCAGTCGCCGCAGCACGCCATGGAGAACGGCGGGGATCCCCGAAGGATGCGCCATCCGGGGGACATTCCCACGACGGTATGAATCTCAGCCCGGAGCGGAACCCTCCGTATTGCCGTCCGTCATGCCTTGCGGAGAGCGTTTCAGCCGGTCACGCCATGGCGTACGGCCCACAGCGCGGCCTGGGTGCGGTCGGCGAGGTCGAGTTTCATCAGGATGTTCGACACGTGTGTCTTGACGGTCTTCTCCGACAGGACCAGGGCCCTGGCTATCTCACGGTTCGAGCGGCCGTCCGCGATCAGGCCGAGCACCTCTCGCTCCCGCTCGGTCAGGGAGCCCGCCCTGCCCGGCCCGGAGTTCGCCTCCTCCTGGGACAACAGGGCGCCGGCGACCTCGGGTTGTAGCAGGATGTGGCCGGCGTGCACCGAGCGGATGGCGCCGGCGAGCGCGTCGGGGTCCACGTCCTTGTAGACGTACCCGGCGGCGCCCGCGCGCAGGGCGGGGATCACCGTGCGCTGCTCGGTGAAGCTGGTGACGATCAGCACGCGCGCGGGGTTGTCGAGTTCGCGGAGCTTGCGCAGGGCCTCGACACCGTCCATGCCCGGCATCTTGACGTCCATGAGGACGACGTCCGGCTTCAGTTCCTCGGCGCGGGCCACTCCTTCGGCACCGTCGGCGGCCTCCCCCACCACCTCGATGTCGTCCTGCACTTCCAGGAAGGTGCGCAGGCCCCGGCGGACGACCTGGTGGTCGTCGACGAGCAGTACCTTGATTGCGTCAGCCACCGGGGACCTCCATCTCGATCACGGTGCCCTTGCCGGGCGCCGATTCCACGGTCAGCGTGCCGCCGGCCCCGCTCGCCCGGTCCCGCATCGAGACCAGGCCCAGGTGGCGTCCGGCGCGGCGTATCGCCTGGGGGTCGAAGCCGCTGCCGTCGTCGGTGACCCGCAGGACGGCTCCGCCGCCGCGCCGGTCCAGCGTCACGTCGACATGCTCGGCCCCGGAGTGCCGCAGGGCGTTGTGCAGGGCCTCCTGCGCGACGCGCAGCACCGCCTCCTCCTGGGCCGCGGGCAGGGCCTTCACGCCGCGGCCGGCGAAGGTCACGCGCGCGGTGTGGGCGCGGTCGAGCACCTGGATCTGGGTGCGCAGGGTCGCAACGAGGCCGTCCTCGTCGAGGGCGGCGGGGCGCAACTCGACGACCGCGGCGCGCAGTTCGTCGGCGGCCTCGGCGGCCAGCGCGGCCACCTGGTGCAGCTCGCCCTTGGCGCGGGACGGGTCCCGGTCGACCAGGGCGGTGGCCGCCTGGGCGGTCAGGCGCAGGGAGAACAGCTTCTGGCTGACCGCGTCGTGCAGTTCGTGCGCGAGGCGGGAACGCTCCTCGGCGATGGTCAGCTCACGGCTGCGCTCGTACAACCGGGCATTGGTCAGGGCGATGGCGGCGTGCTGGGCGAGGATGGAGAGCAGTGCCTCGTCCTCCTCGGTGAAGCCGCAGCCGTCCTCGGGCTTCGGGCACGAGGGGTCCTCCCCCTCGGGGCGCAGCTTGTTGGCGAGGAACAGCGCGCCGATGACCTCGTCGCCGTCGCGGATCGGCAGGCCCAGGAAGTCGGACATCTCGGGGTGCGCCGACGGCCAGCCCTCGAAGCGGGGGTCCTCGCGGACGTCGGCGAGGCGCTCGACCTCGGCCTCCTGGAGCATCGCGGCGAGGATGCCGTGCTGCCGCGGGAGGGGGCCGATGGCCTTCCACTGCTCGTCGCTGACCCCGTCGACCACGAACTGGGCGAAGCCGCCGTGGTCGTCCGGGACGCCGAGGGCGGCGTACTGCGCGTCGAGCAGTTCGCGGGCCGAGGCGACGATCGTCTTGAGGACGTCGCGAACCTCTAGATGCCTGCTCATGGCCAGCAGCGCGGAGCTCACCGCTGCCAGGCCGGACCTGGGCCTTTGACTCATGCCCTCACGGTACCGGCGGGGTGTGACAGCCGGATCGGACCAGTGGCGGCGGCCGGGTGGGGCGCGGGACCTAGGACTGTGGTCCATGTGATCGGTGCGGGGCGGCGCACGGCCCGGGCGGGAGGCGTAGGACCAAAGGCCCCGGTTGTGCGGTGTAGGACGAAGGACCCCGCGAACTGCGGCCCGCGTCCGAGGTGGGGCGTACCCGGCGGTTCCTACGTTGAGGGCACCGCCGAAGGGGGCGGCTGCGACGGACGAGGGGACGGTTGTCATGCCGGTAGCGATCATCACGGGAGCTTCGAAGGGGCTGGGGCGGGCGCTCGCCGAGGCGCTCGCGGCGCGCGGCTGGGACCTGGTGCTGGACGCCAGGAGGGGGCGGGCACTCCAGGAGACGGCGGCCGGGATCCGGGAGCACGGCACGCGCGTGACGGCCGTGCCGGGGGACGTCACGGACGCCCGGCACCGGTCCGAGCTGGTGGCGGCCTGGCGGCTGGGCGGCGTCGACCTGCTGGTGAGTAACGCCAGCGCACTGGGGGCCGAGCCGTTGGTCCGCCTGGACGAGCTGCCCCTGGCGGGTCTGCGGCGGGCGCTGGAGGTGAACGTGATCGCCGCGCTGGGTCTGGTCCAGGAGGCGTTGCCGCTGCTGCGGGCCTCGGCGTCGGGCGCGGTGATCACGGTCAGCTCGGACGCGGCCGCGGAGGCGTACGAGACCTGGGGCGGGTACGGGGCGTCCAAGGCCGCCCTCGACCAGCTCGCGGCGGTGCTCGGCTCGGAGGAGCAGGCGTTGCGCGTCTGGTCGGTCGACCCCGGGGACATGGCCACGGATCTGTACGCGGCGGCCGTACCGGACGACGACGGTCCGCGACCGGCGCCGGACAGTGTGGTGCCGGCGTTCCTGCGGTTGCTGGACGAGCGTCCGGCGAGCGGTCGCTATGGGGCTCCGGCGCTGCTGGAGGGGCGGCGATGACGTCGGCGTTGCGGGTACCGCGGGAGCTGTCGGCCCGGGTGCCGGCCGAGCAGCGGGGGCCGGGGCTGGACCGGGACGCCGTACGGCTGCTGGTCTCGCGGGGCACAGAGGTGTCGCACCACGTGTTCGGCGAGCTGCCGCGGCTGCTGCGGGCCGGGGACCTTCTGGTCGTCAACACCTCGGAGACGTTGCCGGCGGCCGTGGACGGGTGGGTCGGGCACGCGCGCGTGGTGGTGCACTTCTCCACGCGTGGGGACGACGGGCGCTGGGCGGTCGAGCTGCGGGATCCCGATGAGCGGGGGACCACGCGCCCGCTGACGGCGGGATGGGCGCGAAGCGCTTCGTGGCAGGGGGGTGGGCCCGCGGGGACGGAGGTGCGGCTTCCCGGGGGTGCGCGGCTGGTGCTGGAGGAGCCCTTGAGCGCGGCCGGTGAGCGGCTGTGGTGGGCTCGGGTGACCGTGACGGGCGGGGCGGGTCCCGTCGACCGTCACTCGGGTACGGCGGGGGCGGTGCTCGGGCTGATGCGGGAGTACGGGCGGCCGATCCGGTACTCCTACACGCAGCGGGAGCAGCCGCTGTCCGTCTACCAGACGGTGTTCGCGCTGCCGTCGGCCGACGGAACGGGCAGCGCGGAGATGCCGAGTGCGGCGCGGCCCTTCACTCCGCGGCTGGTGACGGAGCTGGTGAGCCGGGGTGTGCAGTTCGCGCCGATCACGTTGCACACCGGGGTGGCCTCCGCGGAGGCGCACGAGCCGCCGTATCCGGAGCGGTTCGCGGTGCCGGAGGCGTCGGCCCGGTCGATCAACGCGGCGAGGGCGGGGCGGGGCAGGGTCGTCGCCGTCGGGACGACGGCCGTGCGAGCCGTGGAGTCGGCGGCGGACGGCGACGGGGTCGTACGCGCGCGTGAAGGGTGGACGGATCTGGTCGTCACTCCCGAGCGCGGGGTGCGGGTGGTGGACGGGCTGCTGACGGGGCTGCACGAGCCGCAGGCCTCGCATCTGCTGATGCTGGAGGCGGTCGCAGGGCGAGCCGCGATCGACCGCGGGTACGAGGCGGCGGTGCGCGGGCGCTACCTGTGGCACGAGTTCGGCGACGTGCACCTCGTCCTCCCGGTGGAGACCTCTCACGCAGCGCATTGCTCAAGCAACTGCCAGTGAGACTGCTACCGGGTCGATGTGAGCCCGCGCATAGGGCGCACGTCACGTACGAAGGCCCATAGGAGATAAGACGCCCCTTTTGAACGGGGCGGACGGCCCCATCTGTCCTAATTTGCCCTTCATGGGTCAACTACCCGAGATCGTACGTCACACCTTTGCCTGTCCATTTTGCGGCCGCTAAGAATTGCTCTCGTCGCTCAGCGCCGTGGGTTTGCCCGCGGCGTTTGTGCAGGAAGCACCCGTGTCCGCCGCCGGACAGCGAGCGACCTCCGCGCTATTTCGAAGAGGTCCATCTGCCATGCTCAAGAACACCAAGAACCGCGGTTTCAGTCGTGCGCTCACCAAGCGGCACAAGATAGCCGTCGCCGGTGCCACCACGCTCGGTGTCGCCGCGCTGGCCTTCTCCGCCGCCCCCGGGAACGCGGAGTCGACGACGGCCGAGGCCCCCGCGGGCCAGGTGGCGTACAGCAGCGAGCAGATCAAGGACGTCCAGGGCAGCGTGACCGACCAGCTCGCCTCCGCGAGCGTGAAGGCCGAGGCCATCGAGGCCAGGAAGAAGGCCGAGCAGGAGGCCGCGGCCAAGAAGAAGGCCGCCGCCGACGCGGCCGCCAAGAAGAAGGCCGCGGACGCCGCCGCGCAGAAGAAGGCCGCCGAGGCCGCCGCGAAGAAGAAGGCCGAGGCCGAGCGCAAGGCGAAGGAGGCCGCGAGCCGGTCCGCCCAGCGCGTCCAGGTCAAGACGGTCGCCGCCAAGAAGAGCTACGCCAACAACCTCGACGGCTGGATCCGCGAGGCCCTGGACATCATGAAGAAGCACGACATCCCGGGCACCTACAACGGCCTGTACAAGAACATCATGCGTGAGTCCTCGGGTAACCCGAACGCGATCAACAACTGGGACATCAACGCCCAGAACGGCGTTCCGTCCATCGGTCTGCTGCAGGTCATCAAGCCCACCTTCGACGCGTACCACGTCCCGGGCACCGCCTGGAGCCAGTACGACCCGGTCGCCAACCTCACCGCCGCCGCCAACTACGCGGCCGACCGGTACGGCTCGATCGACAACGTCAACAGCGCGTACTGAGCGAGGTAGGCGCGGGCCTTGCGATCCGTACGCCGAAGGGCGGCACCCTCCTGACGGGGTGCCGCCCTTCGGACGTCGTACGACGGCGACTACTTGCGCATGACCTCGGGCTCGTGGCGGCGCAGGAAGCGGGCCACGAAGAAGCCGCAGATCACCCCGAGGGCGATCAGGGCGACCATGTCCAGGGTCCAGGCACCGACGGTGTGCTCCCACAGCGGGTCGTCGCTGTCGCCCTTGGCGGGCGGACTGATCTGGTTGAAGTCGAGCGTGGCACCCGCGGCGGCGACCGCCCAGCGCGACGGCATCAGGTACGAGAGCTGGTTGACGCCGATGGAGTTGGCGAGGGGGAACAGGCAGCCGGTGAAGACCACCTGGACGATCGCGAACATGACCAGCAGCGGCATGGTCTTCTCGGCGGTCTTCACCAGGGCGGAGATGATCAGGCCGAACATCATCGCCGTGAAGCCCAGCGCCATGATCGGAATGCACAGCTCCAGCAGGATCTGGCTGCCGAGGATCAGGCCCTCGTCCGGGATGGTGCGGCTGGAGAAGCCGATGACACCGACCATCAGACCCTGCAGCACGGTGATCAGGCCGAGCACGAACACCTTGGACATCAGGTACGCGGACCGGGACAGGCCGGTCGCGCGCTCCCGCTCGTAGATGACCCGTTCCTTGATCAGCTCGCGGACGGAGTTGGCGGCACCGGCGAAGCAGGCGCCCACCGCGAGGATCAGCAGGACCGTGAGGGCCGTGCCGTTGGCGACGGGCTTGCCGGTGCTCGGGTTGATCTCCGTGTTGACCAGGAGGTCCTTGCCGGAGTCGATGAGCAGGCTCACCGAGCCGAGGACGAGCGGCAGAATCACGGTCAGAGCCAGGAAGCCCTTGTCGGAGGCGATGACCGAGACATAGCGGCGCACCAGGGTCAGGAACTGCGACAGCCAGCCCTGCGGCTTGGGCGGCTTCATCGCCTGCATCGGCGGCATCTGTACGGACTGCGGGGCGATCGCGTCGATGTCCGCGGCGTACATCTGGTAGTGCTGCGAGCCCTTCCAGCGGCCGGCCCAGTCGTAGTCGCGGTAGTTCTCGAAGGCGGAGAAGACATCGGCCCAGGTGTCGTAGCCGAAGAAGTTCAGCGCCTCCTCCGGCGGGCCGAAGTAGGCGACCGCGCCGCCCGGTGCCATCACCAGGAGCTTGTCGCACAGGGCCAGCTCGGCCACGGAGTGGGTGACGACGAGGACCGTACGGCCGTCGTCGGCGAGGCCGCGCAGCAACTGCATGACATCGCGGTCCATGCCCGGGTCGAGGCCGGACGTGGGCTCGTCCAGGAAGATCAGCGACGGCTTGGTGAGCAGCTCCAGGGCCACCGAGACGCGCTTGCGCTGGCCGCCGGAGAGGGAGGTGACCTTCTTCTCCTTGTGGATGTCCAGCTTCAGTTCGCGCAGCACCTCGTCGATGCGGGCCTCGCGCTCCTTGGCCGTGGTGTCGGCCGGGAAGCGGAGCTTGGCCGCGTACTTCAGGGCCTTCTTGACGGTCAGCTCCTTGTGCAGGATGTCGTCCTGCGGGACCAGACCGATGCGCTGGCGCAGCTCGGCGAACTGCTTGTAGAGGTTCCGGTTGTCGTAGAGGACGTCGCCCTGGTTGGCGGGCCGGTAGCCGGTGAGGGCCTTGAGCAGGGTCGACTTGCCGGAGCCGGACGGGCCGATGACCGCGATCAGGGACTTCTCCGGGACGCCGAAGGAGACGTCCTTGAGGATCTGCTTGCCGCCGTCGACCGTGACGGTCAGGTGGCGGGCCGAGAAGGAGACCTCACCGGTGTCGACGAACTCCTCGAGGCGGTCGCCGACGATCCGGAACGTGGAGTGGCCGACGCCCACGATGTCCGTCGGGCCGAGCATCGCCGAGCCGCCCTTGGCGATCGGCTGGCCGTTGACGTAGGTGCCGTTGTGCGAGCCGAGGTCGCGGATCTCCATGCGGCCGTCGGGCGTCGAGTGGAACTCGGCGTGGTGCCGGGAGACCTGGAGGTCGGAGACGACCAACTCGTTCTCCAGGGCACGGCCGATGCGCATCACGCGGCCGACGGAGAACTGGTGGAACGTGGTCGGGCTGCGGTCGCCGTAGACCGGCGGCGCCCCCGCGCCACCACCGGGGCCGCCCTGCTGATGCGGCACCTTCGCGACGGACTGCGGCTGCTGCGGCTGCTGCGGCTGCTGCGGCTGCTGCCAGCCGGCGTGCGGGTCCTGGTGCGGGGATGCCTGCTGCGGAACCTGGCCGGCCGGTGCCTGGTGCGCGGGTGCCTGCTGGGCCGGCGCCTGCTGGCCCCAGCCGGCCTGAGCGCCCTGCGCCGCGTACGGCTGCTGCTGCGGCTGGGCCTGCGGTGAGGCGGCCGCGGTGCCGGAGAGGTTCAGGCACGGTCCGTCGGTGGCGTTGCCCAGGTGCACGGCCGAGCCGGGGCCGATCTCCAGCTGATGGATCCGCTGGCCCTGCGCGAACGTGCCGTTGGTGCTGCCGTGGTCCTCGATGACCCAACTACGGCCGTTCCAGCTGATCGTGGCGTGCCGCCAGGACACCCTGGCGTCGTCGAACACGATGTCGCCCTGCGGATCGCGTCCGAGGGTGTAGGGCCTGGACGGGTCGAGCGTCCAGGTCCGTCCATTCAATTCCAGTACGAGTTCCGGCACTCCATGCCCCACTGAGTAGTCCCCCGAGTTACCCCCAACGGAGGGAGTCTAGGGATGTCGAACATCGTCGGGAACTATTTCAGGCTCCGCCCCCTGTCTGAAAGTCGGGCCTTATGAAGACCTCGACGAAGACCACGCGGGTTCGCTTCGGCTGGTTCCGTTGACGGGGTTGAAACCAGCCCGGAAAGTGGTAATCCACGCGAGGGGGACATGCGCGGCGAGCCGGCCGCGCCGCGGATCGGGGGGTCTGCCATGAGCGCGTCCAGGAACGTCGAGACCGCGAGGCGCGGCACGCGGCTGCCGTGGGGGGACGTCCTGCTCTCCGCGATCGCCGCCGTGAGCTGGGCGTTGATCGGGATGGCGGGCACGGCGGCACTGGGTCTGCATCTGCTGGAGGCGGACACGGCGAGCTCGTTGGGCCCGATGACGGCGGCGGTGGTGGTCCTCGGGGCGGGTGGGTCGGTCACTCCGTCCGGTGATGTGTCCGCTTTCGGGTTGACGGGCGCGGAGGCGACGACGGCCATCGAGATCACGCCACTCGGGGTGAGCCTGGCCGGCGCGGTGCTCCTGGCGTGGTTCTTCTTACGGTCCTTGCGGCGCGCGGGAGTTGTGATCGCGCCGGCGGAACTCCTCGCGCGCGCGGGAGCGGTGGTCGTGCTGTTCGTGGCGACGCTGGGCGGGCTCGCCTGGGCGGGACACGACGTCGTCACGATCGACGGGGGATCTCTGGGGCTCGACGACCTGCCCGGTGGCGGCGGGGACGGCGGCGGGATCGAGATCCCCGGCGTGGGGGACGTCGGCGGGCTGCTGCCCGACCGGATCGGCGACCTCGTCGACGCGGAGGCGGCGGTCGGCTTCACGGTGGACACGGCACCGACCCTGCTCGGCGGCACGGCCTGGTCGGCCGGCGTGCTGCTGATCGCCCTGCTGGCTTCCCGCCGCACCCCGCTGCCGCACGGCTGGGAGGTTGTGCACCACGCCGTACGGCCCGCCGCGTCGTCGCTCGTCACGGTCGTGCTGGTGGCGGTCGCGGCCGGCCTGGCGGCGGCGGCGTACGCGGCGGTCGGCGACGACCACCCCGAGCGCATCGCGGGCGCCGCCCTGCTCGGCGCCCCGAACGGCGTCTGGCTCGGCATCCCGATCGGCCTCTTCGTGCCGTTCGACGGCAGGGCGACGGGCGTCCTGACCGGCCTGCTGCCCGACCCCCTCGACGACCTGCTGAACGGCGGTGCCGACCAGCCGGTGACGCTGGGCAGGCTGGCGGAGCTGGACGGCCGGGTGTGGCTGCTGGGGGTCGCGGCGGCGCTGATGATGCTGCTCGCGGGGGTGCTGACCGCGGTGCGGACGCCGGTCGAGTCCGGAAGCCGGGGCGGCGGATCCGCCGGGCCCGGCGCGGCTGCGGCGGTCCGGGTCGGGCCGGGTTCGCGGTCGCACGGGGTGACCGGTGCGTCTGCGGGCCCGGTGGGTGGTTCCGAAGAGATACGGCACCCGGGGGCCCTGAGTTTCGCCGGGCGGTGTGCGCTGCGACTCGGAGCGGCCACGGCGTCGGCCCTGCCGTTGCTCGTCCTGCTGACCGGGCTGTCCGTGGACGCCTCGCTGTCGGTCCTGGGCTTCGACGCCTTCGACGCGGGGGTCGAGCTGCACGGCAACCTCGGCATGGCGCTGCTTCTCGGAGCGGCCTGGGGCGTGGGGGCGGGTGCCGTGGGGGCCCTGCTGGCCCTCGCGTCCGGAACGGCCGGGGGGCGGGCGGCTCCGGCGGCTCGGGGTGCGGCGGCAGCGGGTGCGCAGGGCGGGGCCTCGGGGACGGCGGGCAAGGTCGGCTCCCCGGAAACGGCGGGCGGGCACGGCGCCGGGGGTCCGGTGGGTTCCGTGGGCCCGGCTGGTCGATGGGACACGGCAGGGGGTTCCGGGACCTCGGCGCACGCCGGCCCGCCCGGGCCGTACGCGCCAGGCGCCCCGTACCGGCCCCCGAACCCGGGGACGAATCCGTATCTGCGCATGCCGGGCGAGCTGCGTGAACCGCAGGACGCGCGGCCCGGTGAGGGCGCCTGGTGGCGCGAGGACGCACGGCGGCCGGGCACACCCCCGACAGCCGGTCAGCCGCCCTCCGGTGACCAGGCACCCTTCGGTGACCGGCGGTTCTCCACCGAGTCACCGCCCTCCAGCGAGCCTCCCTCCAGCGAGCTTCCCGGCGGGGAGCCTCCCTCCAGCGAGCTGCCCGCCGACGACGACGTGTACGGCGCCCCCACGGTCGTACGGCCCATCGAACCGCCCCCGAGGTCGCCCCGGCCGCCTCGGCGCCCCGGGAACCGGCCGTCGTCGGGAGCGGGTGGCGACGTACCGCCGCCTCCACCGCCTCCTCCTGCGCCGCCCGGGAAGCCGAAGGGGCGCTAGGGGGGTGTCGGGAAGGTCCCGCACAGCATCCACGGCGCCCGGCACGCACGCTCGCCGCACCGGCCGAGAACCCGAGTACGCCCAGTACGGGGCTTTCGGCCGGCACTCCCCCAGCCTTCGGCCGGGGCACCCCCGGAGCACGCACCGGGCACCGCGGGCACCGCACAGGGACTTTCGAAACTTCCCCTGGGGAGCGCCGCCGTGCCGGTTCGCGGGCGCGGATGCGTCCGCGGCCGGAACGCAAGGCTCACGCCACCCGGGCGACACCTGGTGTTCCGTGTCCGGCAGGCGGACCTCACGGGCGAGGGGCACTGCGTGCCGGATACGGTGGAGGCACCATGAGCGCATCGCAGACCTCTGACATCCCCACCCTTCTCGTCAAGATCTTCGGGAAGGACAGGCCGGGCATCACGGCCGGCCTCTTCGACACGCTGGCCGCCTACTCGGTGGACGTGGTCGACATCGAGCAGGTCGTCACCCGTGGCCGGATCACGCTGTGCGCGCTCGTGACGCAGCCGCCGGCCGGCCTGGAAGGCGATCTGCGGGCGACCGTCCACAGCTGGGCGGAGTCGATGAAGATGCAGGCGGAGATCATCTCCGGTCGCGGCGACAACCGGCCCCGCGGGCTCGGCCGGTCCCTGGTGACCGTGCTCGGGCACCCGCTCACCGCGGAGGCGACTGCCGCGATCGCCGCCAGGATCACCGAGTCCGGCGGCAACATCGACCGTATCTTCCGGCTGGCCAAGTACCCCGTGACGGCGGTGGAGTTCGCGGTGTCCGGCGTGGAGACGGAGCCGCTGCGCACCGCGCTGGTGACCGAGGCGGCGGCACTGGGTGTCGATGTCGCCGTCGTCGCCGCCGGGCTGCACCGGCGCGCCCAGCGGCTCGTCGTCATGGACGTGGACTCCACGCTCATCCAGGACGAGGTGATCGAGCTCTTCGCCGCGCACGCCGGCTGCGAGGACAAGGTGGCCGAGGTGACGGCGGCCGCGATGCGCGGGGAACTCGACTTCGAGCAGTCGCTGCACGCGCGCGTGGCCCTCCTGGAAGGGCTGGACGCCTCGGTGGTGGAGAAGGTGCGCAGCGATGTGCGCCTGACGCCGGGCGCACGCACGCTGATCCGCACCCTGAAGCGACTCGGCTACCAAGTCGGAGTGGTCTCGGGTGGGTTCACCCAGGTCACCGACGATCTCAAGGAGCGGCTCGGGCTCGACTTCGCGCAGGCGAACACGTTGGAGATCGTCGACGGCAAGCTGACCGGCAAGGTCACCGGGGAGATCGTCGACCGGGCGGGCAAGGCGCGGCTGCTGCGCCGGTTCGCCGCCGAGGCGGGGGTGCCGCTGTCCCAGACGGTGGCGATCGGTGACGGTGCCAACGATCTGGACATGCTGAACGCGGCCGGGCTGGGCGTCGCCTTCAACGCCAAGCCGGTGGTGCGGGAGGCGGCGCACACGGCGGTGAACGTGCCGTTCCTGGACACCGTCCTGTATCTGCTGGGCATCACCCGCGAAGAGGTCGAGGCGGCGGACACGCACGACGAGGACTGACCGCCCGCACGGCACGTCCGCCAAGCACAGGGGCCCCGCACCACGACGGTGCGGGGCCCCTCGCGTGCGGGTCGGTCACTCCGAGGGTGCCCAGTAGTCGAGCAGCGTGGCCACGCCGGGCTCCAGCGCCTTCCAGGTGCCGCTGAAGGGCAGGACGGCGAAGGCGGCGGCCGGGAAGCCGCGGCGGCTCATCCGCTCGCGCGCGTCGCCCTCGGCCGAGCCGGCGAGGATGTCGGCGAGTCCCTGCACACCCGGGTTGTGGCCGATCAGCAGGACGTTCTGCACGTCGTCGGGCGTCTCGTTGAGCACGGCGATCAGCTCGCCGGGCGAGGCCTCGTAGATCCGCTCCTCGTAGATGGTTTTCGGCCGGTGCGGGAACTCGTGGACGGCGAGCTTCCAGGTCTCCCGGGTCCGGGTCGCGGTGGAGCACAGGGCCAGGTCGAAGGGGATGTCGGTATCCGCCAGCCGGCGCCCGGCCTCTGCCGCGTCCATGCGGCCCCGCTCCGCGAGGGGCCGCTCGTGGTCGGTCACCTGTGGCCAGTCGGCTTTCGCATGCCGGAAGAGGACGATCCTGCGGGATTCTGCGACGCTCATGAGACCCAGCTTCGCATGAAACAGGCCACGGGGCGCAGGGAGTTGACGTGCGGCTTCCGGGGTGCTCAGCGTGTGATCAGCTGCAGTACGCGCTCGAAGAGCCGGGTGGTCGCGGGCTCGGCGCTCGCGGCATGGGCGTCGGTCGGGTCGAGTATCAGCAGCAGCAGCGTGACGAAGGCCAGCGTCGGCAGGGCGAGGGCCCACCAGGGCAGCCGGATGTCGGCACGGCCCGTGGACGCCGGGTGGGGCGGGGTGTGCGTGCGCGCCGGCATGACGCCTCCGTGGGTCTTCGAGTGGTCCGGTACCGCGCTCTCGCGGTCACACTTCGAAGGTACGGAGGTCTCGGCTCTCAACCCATCCGGTGATCCACCCAGTTGACCCTGACACTCGCCCCCTAGGGGATGGGGGGGGTTGGCCCCACCACGGGGGAAGAGCACCGGCGCCGGACGAGCGTGGGCGCGGGCGTCGAGGAGTGTCGGCCGGGACGCCTCAGGGAGAGGCGATCGTCGCGATGATCCCGATGATCAGGAAGATGGCGAAGAACGCGCCGAAGACGAGCAGCATCTTCTTCTGGCCGTTCTGGGGGTTCGGGTCGAGCACTGGCATACGGCAAGTCTCGCACCCTTGGCCCCCGCCCGCGGCGCCGGGGTGAGGGTCAGCGGGCCGCCTCGTCCTCCACCGTGCGGTTGCGGCCCGCCAGGACGCCCACCGCCATCTGCGGGATCATGAGGCCGGCCATGAGCGCGATGGGCAGCCCCCAGCCGCCGCTGTGCTGGTAGAGCACACCCACCAGGAGCGGGCCCGGGATGGAGAGCAGGTAGCCGGTGCTCTGCGCGAAGGCCGACAGCTGGGCCACCCCCGCGCTGGTCCTGGCGCGCATGCCGACCATGGTCAGGGCCAGCGGGAACGAGCAGTTGGAGATGCCGAGCAGCACGGCCCAGGCCCAGGCGCCGGAGTCCGGGGCGAGGTACAGGCCGGCGTAGCCCGCGAGGCCGCAGACGCCGAGCGCGACGACGATCGGGCCCTGGTGCGGCAGCCGGGTGGCCAGGCGCGGGATGACGAAGGCCAGCGGCACGCCCATCACCATGGTGACGGCGAGCAGCACCCCGGCCGTGCCGGCGTGCACTCCCGCGTCCCGGAAGATCTGCGCCATCCACCCCATCGTGATGTAGGCGCCGGTCGCCTGGAGGCCGAAGTAGACGGCGAGGGCCCAGGAGGTGCGGCTCCGGGTGAGCCGCAGCGGGGGCGCGTCCACGCGCGCGTGCTTGTCGGTGGAGGTCGCGGCGGGCGCCGCCTCCCGGTCCCGCACGAAGGGGAGCCACGGCAGCACGGCGGCCGCCGCGAGCCCGGCCCACACCGCGAGCCCGGTCTGCCAGCTGCCGCCGAGCACGTCGGTCATGGGCACCGTCACCGCGGCCGCGGAGGCGGTGCCCAGGGCGAGGGCCATGGAGTACAGCCCGGTCATGGAGCCGACCCGGTCCGGGAACCAGCGCTTGACGATGACCGGCATCAGGACGTTGCTGACCGCGATGCCCATGAGGGCGAGCGCGGTGGCGGCCAGGAAGCCGGCCGTGCTGCCCACGTACGGCCGTAGGAGCAGGCCCGCGGTGATGGCGACCATGCCCGCGCACACCACCGCCCCCGGGCCGAAGCGGCGGGCCAGGCGCGGGGCCGCCACACCGAACACGGCGAAGCAGAGCGGGGGCACGGAGGTCAGCAGTCCGGCGACGCTGCCGCTCATGCCGAGGGTGTCGCGGACCTCTTCGAGGAGGGCGCCGAGGCTGGTGATGGCGGGGCGGAGGTTCAGAGCGGTCAGCACGATGCCGAGCAGGAGCAGCCGCGTCGTCCACGCGCGCGTGGCGGGTTTCGCGGCGGTGCGGGTCTGTGAGCTGCGTATCGGCATGGACGTCGCCGTCCGGGTTTTCTCGCTGGCCATGCCGTCCATCATAGAATCATGGGATGATTGGGTGTCCACCCCCGGGCCGTCCGGTCCCGGCCGTCCCGTGCGAAGGTGTGCCATGCCCTTGAGCCACCCCCGTCGCTCGGCGCTGTCCGAGCAGGTCATCGCGGCCCTGCGGAACCAGATCACGTCGGGTGAATGGCCGGTCGGCTCCCGCATCCCGACCGAGCCCGAGCTGGTCGAGCAGCTGGGTGTGGCCCGCAACACGATCCGTGAGGCGGTCCGGGCGCTCGCCCACAACGGCCTGCTGGACATCCGTCAGGGCTCCGGCACCTATGTCGTGGCGACCAGTGAGCTGGCCGGGGTCATGCACCGCCGCTTCGCCGACGCCGACCCGCGGCACGTCGCCGAGCTGCGCTCCACACTGGAGTCGGCCTCCGCGAAGCTGGCCGCCGAGCGGCGCACGGAGAAGGACCTCAAGCAGCTGGACGTCCTGCTGGCACGGCGTGAGGAGGCATGGGAGTCCGGCGACGCGGAGGCCTTCGTGGCGGCCGACGCGACCTTCCACCTGGCGGTGGTGTCGGCGTCCCACAACGACGTGATGATCGAGATGTACGCGGACCTGGGCGAGGTGCTGCGGGACTGGCTGCGCGAGGACATCGGCGAGGAGCTGACGCCGGAGACCCACATGGACCACACGCGGCTGGTCGACGCGATCCGCGCGGGCGACGCCGCGGCAGCCGCTGCGGAAGCGGCGAGCTACCCGTTCCTGTGCCGTCCGGGACGCTTCAGCCCTCCCGGCGGTGACTGATCCACACCGACCCGACCTCTTTCCAGCACCGCCCGACCAGCCGCACGGTCTGCGCGGGCCCGGCGGCCACCGGGGAGCCGTCGCTGTCCAGGTCCCACCAACGGGCGCACTCGACGTGCAGGCTGACCCGGTCGGTGTCCGGATAGGGGTTGTGGCAGTACGCGGTCACCTGGGAGCCGGTGATCCGGACCCGGCAGGCGGCGCCGAACGGGTCCTGCGTCTCGGCTCGCGTGACGTGCACGCGCGCGTGGGCCATCGCGTCGTACGACAGGGGCAGTACGAGAGCGACGGCGACGGTCGTTGAGGCCAGGCGGCGGAACAAGCGCACAAGGGGACCTCCTCGGCCGTAAACGGGAGGGGCTCGCGTGGTGAACGCGTACTCCAGCGTGCGCGGTCGTGGGCCCGTCCCGCCCGGACTGATGAGCCGAACGGGTGACGCCCCGCTCCCCGCGCACTGCGGGAAACGGGGCGTCGGCGGCGTACCTCGAGGCTCAGGCGCCGATGGCGTGCAGGCCGCCGTCCACGTGGACGATCTCGCCGGTGGTCTTCGGGAACCAGTCGCTCAGCAGGGCGACGACGCCGCGACCGGCCGGCTCCGGGTCCTTGAGGTCCCACTCCAGCGGGGAGCGGCTGTCCCACACGGAGGCGAGCTCGTTGAAGCCCGGGATGGACTTGGCGGCCATCGAGCCGATCGGGCCCGCGGAGATCAGGTTGCAGCGGATGTTCTGCTTGCCGAGGTCGCGCGCCATGTAGCGGTTGGTGGCCTCCAGGGCGGCCTTGGCCGGGCCCATCCAGTCGTACTGCGGCCAGGCGAACTGGGCGTCGAAGGTGAGGCCGACGACCGAGCCGCCGTTCTGCATCAGCGGCAGGCAGGCCATGGTCAGCGACTTCAGGGAGTACGCCGAGACGTGCATGGCCGTGGCGACCGACTCGAACGGCGTGTTGAGGAAGTTGCCGCCGAGGGCGTCCTGCGGCGCGAAGCCGATGGAGTGGACGACACCGTCGAGGCCGCCCAGCTCCTCGCCGACGATGTCGGCCAGGCGCCCGAGGTGCTCGTCGTTGGTGACGTCGAGCTCGATGACCTTGGTGGGCTTGGGGAGCTTCTTGGCGATGCGCTCGGTCAGCGTGGGCCGGGGGAAGGCCGTGAGGATGATCTCGGCGCCCTGCTCCTGGGCCAGCTTGGCGGTGTGGAAGGCGATGGAGGACTCCATCAGCACACCGGTGATCAGGACGCGCTTGCCCTCGAGAATTCCGCTCATGGTGATCAGTGACCCATTCCCAGTCCGCCGTCAACGGGGATGACGGCTCCAGTGATGTACGAGGCGTCGTCCGAGGCGAGGAACCGCACCGCCGCGGCGATCTCCTCCGGCTGCGCGTACCGGCCGAGCGGCACCTGCTGCACGATGCCCGCCCGCTGCTCGTCGGTGAGCACCTTGGTCATGTCGGTGTCGACGAAGCCGGGGGCGACGACGTTGAAGGTGATGTTGCGCGAGCCCAGCTCACGGGCGAGGGAACGCGCGAAGCCGACCAGGGCGGCCTTGGAGGCGGCGTAGTTCGCCTGCCCCGCGGAGCCGAGCAGCCCGACGACCGACGAGATCAGCACGACGCGGCCCTTCTTGGCCCGCAGCATCCCGCGGTTGGCACGCTTGACGACGCGGAAGGTGCCGGTGAGGTTGGTGTCGATGACCGAGGTGAAGTCCTCCTCGGACATGCGCATCAGGAGCTGGTCCTTGGTGACTCCGGCGTTGGCGATCAGGACCTCGACCGGGCCGTGCTCGGCCTCGATCTCCTTGTAGGCCTGCTCCACCTGCTCGGGGTCGGTGATGTCGCACTTCACCGCGAGGAAGCCGGCCGGCGGCTCGCCCGAGCGGTAGGTGACGGCGACCTTGTCGCCGGCGTCGGCGAAGACGCGGGCGATGGCGAGGCCGATGCCCCGGTTGCCTCCGGTGACGAGAACCGAGCGGCTCAACGGATCACCCTTTCGATAGGGATCTGACACATCCGCCCGAACACAGGGATGGCAGGCGGCTTCCCGGAAAACCTATCGGTCCCGTCCCTCGCCGGGACATTCGGGCACCGACAGTGGCACACCGGAGTCACTGTCGGGTCCCTACAGAAAGATGTGGACTCCAGCCGGAAACGTGTGGTCCCTGGCCCCGCCCGCGCGACATGATCGGTGCCGACAGGCCACGACAGCAGGGAGACCTCCGTGCCCCATACGATCGATGAAGCCTTCACGGCGCTTCCCCTACGCCCCCTGGCGGACGCGGCGCTGGCGCGCGCGCGTGCGCTGGGCGCCGAGCACGCGGACTTCCGCTTCGAGCGGGTGCGCAGCGCTTCCTGGCGGCTGCGGGACGCCCGGCTCGCCGGTTCGTCGGACACCACCGACCTCGGGTATGCGGTGCGGGTGGTGCACGGCGGCACATGGGGTTTCGCCTCCGGCGTGGATCTCAGCCTGGACGCCGCCGCCAAGGTCGCCTCGCAGGCGGTGGCGATGGCCAAGCTGTCCGCGCAGGTGATCAAGGCCGCCGGCTCGGACGAGCGGGTGGAGCTGGCCGACGAGCCGGTGCACGCCGACCGGACGTGGATCTCGTCGTACGAGATCGATCCGTTCAGCGTGCCCGACGAGGAGAAGTCGGGACTCTTGGCCGAGTGGAGCGCGCGGCTCATGGCGGCGGACGGGGTCGACCACGTCGACGCCTCGCTGCTCACCGTCCACGAGAACAAGTTCTACGCCGACACCGCCGGGACCGTGACGACCCAGCAGCGCGTACGGCTGCATCCGCAGCTGACCGCCGTGTCCGTCGACGAGTCGAGCGGCGAGTTCGACTCGATGCGCACCATCGCACCGCCCGTCGGACGCGGCTGGGAGTACCTGACGGGCACCGGCTGGGACTGGGAGTCCGAGCTGGCACAGATCCCGGAGCTGCTCGCCGAGAAGATGCGGGCGCCGAGCGTCGAGGCGGGCCCGTACGACCTCGTCGTCGACCCGTCCAACCTGTGGCTGACCATCCACGAGTCCATCGGCCACGCCACCGAGCTGGACCGGGCCCTCGGCTACGAGGCCGCCTACGCCGGCACCTCGTTCGCCACCTTCGACCAGATCGGCAAGCTGAGGTACGGCTCCGACCTGATGAACGTCACCGGTGACCGCACCGCCGAGCACGGCCTCGCGACCATCGGGTACGACGACGAGGGCGTCGAGGGCCAGTCCTGGGACCTGGTGAGGAACGGCACCCTCGTCGGCTACCAGCTGGACCGGCGGATCGCGCGGCTGACCGGGTTCGAGCGGTCCAACGGGTGCGCGTTCGCCGACTCCCCCGGCCATGTGCCGGTGCAGCGCATGGCCAACGTGTCGTTGCAGCCGGATCCGGCCGGGATGTCGACCGAGGATCTGATCGGCAGCGTGGACCGCGGGATCTACGTCGTAGGGGACCGGTCCTGGTCGATCGACATGCAGCGCTACAACTTCCAGTTCACCGGCCAGCGGTTCTTCAAGATCGAGAACGGGCGGATCACCGGTCAGCTGCGGGACGTCGCCTACCAGGCGACGACGACGGACTTCTGGGGCTCGATGGCCGCGGTGGGCGGTCCGCAGACGTACGTCCTGGGCGGAGCCTTCAACTGCGGCAAGGCTCAGCCGGGCCAGGTCGCGGCGGTCTCGCACGGCTGCCCTTCGGCCCTCTTCAAGGGAGTCAACATTCTGAACACCACGCAGGAGGCCGGTCGATGAGCGCTCAGTCCGACAAGGCGCACAAGCCGCACGAGATCGTCGAGCGGGCACTGGAACTGTCCCGGGCCGACGGGTGTGTCGTGATCGCCGACGAGCGGTCGACCGCCAACCTGCGCTGGGCGGGCAACGCGCTGACCACGAACGGTGTCACGCGCGGGCGGACGCTCACCGTGGTCGCGACCGTCGACGGCAAGGAGGGCACGGCCTCCGGGGTCGTCTCCCGGTCCGCGGTGACCGCCGACGAGCTGGAACCCCTGGTGCGGGCCGCCGAGGCCGCCGCACGCGGTGCCGGGCCCGCCGAGGACGCGCAGCCGCTGGTGACGGGCGTACCGGCGTCGCCGGACTTCGCGGACGCCCCGGCCGAGACGTCGTCCACCGTGTTCGCCGACTTCGCCCCGGCGCTCGGCGAGGCGTTCGCACGCGCGCGTGCGGGCGGCCGGGAGCTGTACGGCTTCGCCAACCACGAGCTGGTGACGACGTACGTGGGCACCTCCACGGGGCTGCGGCTGCGGCACGACCAGCCCAACGGCACGCTGGAGCTCAACGCCAAGTCGCCGGACCGCACCCGCTCGGCGTGGGCGGGGCGCTCCACGCGGGACTTCAAGGACGTGGACCCCACGGCGCTCGACGCCGAACTGGCGGTGCGCCTCGGCTGGGCCGAGCGGCGCCTGGAGCTGCCGGCGGGCCGGTACGAGACGCTGCTGCCACCGACCGCCGTGGCCGACCTGCTGATCTACCAGATGTGGTCGGCCTCGGGGCGGGACGCGGTCGAGGGCCGGACCGTGTTCTCCAAGCCAGGCGGGAAGACACGCGTCGGCGAACGGCTGACCGATCTGCCGCTGACCCTGCGCAGCGACCCGAACGAGCCCGGGCTGGAGTCCGCGCCCTTCGTGATCGCGCACTCCTCCGGCGGCGACCAGTCGGTGTTCGACAACGGGTTGCCGGTCGCGGCCACCGAGTGGATGCGCGAGGGCGAGCTGAAGCACCTCATGACCACCCGGCACAGTGCGGGACTGACCGGTCTGCCGGTGGCGCCGGGCGCCGGCAACCTGATCCTGGACGGCGGCGACGACCGCTCCGTCGAGGAGATGGTCGCGAGCACCGAGCGCGGACTGCTGCTGACCTGCCTGTGGTACATCCGCGAGGTCGACCCGGCGACGCTGCTGCTGACCGGCCTCACCCGGGACGGGGTCTACCTCGTCGAGAACGGCGAGGTGACCGGCGAGGTCAACAACTTCCGGTTCAACGAGTCGCCGGTGGGCCTGCTGGGACGGGCCACGGAGGCGGGGCGTACCGAGAAGACGCTGCCCCGGGAGTGGAGCGACTGGTTCACCAGGGCGGCGATGCCGGCGCTGCGCGTGCCCGATTTCAACATGAGCTCTGTCAGTCAGGGCGTATAACCTCGTAGTCGGCTGTCACCCGACCGCCCGAGGATCATCGAGGAGACACGAGAACCGTGACGGACATCGTCGACGAGCTGAAGTGGCGTGGCGTGATCGCCCTGTCCACTGACGAGGACGCATTGCGCAAGGCGCTCGCGGACGGTCCCGTCACGTTCTATTGCGGCTTCGACCCGACCGCGGCCAGTCTGCACGTCGGCCACCTGGTCCAGGTCCTCACCATGCGCCGCCTCCAGCAGGCGGGCCTGCGCCCGCTGGCGCTGGTGGGCGGGGCGACGGGCCAGATCGGTGACCCGCGCCCCACGGCCGAGCGCACGCTGAACGACCCGGAGACGGTCGCGAACTGGGTGAACCGGCTGCGCGGGCAGATCGAGCCGTTCCTGTCCTTCGAGGGCGAGAACGCCGCGGTGATGGTGAACAACCTGGACTGGACGGCCGGCATGTCGGCCATCGAGTTCCTGCGGGACATCGGCAAGCACTTCCGCGTCAACAAGATGCTGACCAAGGACTCGGTCGCCCGCCGGCTCCAGTCCGAAGAGGGCATCAGCTACACGGAGTTCAGCTACCAGCTGCTGCAGGGCATGGACTTCCTGGAGCTGTACCGGCGGTACGGCTGCACGCTGCAGCAGGGCGGCAGCGACCAGTGGGGCAACCTCACGGCGGGTCTGGACCTGATCCACAAGCTGGAGCCGCACGCGGGTGTGCACGCGCTGGCGACCCCGCTGATGACCAAGGCGGACGGCACCAAGTTCGGCAAGACCGAGGGCGGCGCCGTATGGCTCGACCCGGAGATGACGACGCCGTACGCGTTCTACCAGTTCTGGCTGAACGCGGACGACCGGGACATCTCGACCTACATGCGCATCCTGTCCTTCAAGTCGCGTGCCGAGCTGGAGGAGCTGGAGAAGCAGACCGAGGAGCGCCCCCAGGCCCGTGCCGCACAGCGTGCGCTGGCCGAGGAGCTGACGACGCTGGTGCACGGCGCCGACCAGACGGCCGCCGTGATCGCCGCTTCGAAGGCGCTGTTCGGTCAGGGCGAGCTGACGGAGCTGGACGACCGGACGCTGGCGGCGGCCCTCTCCGAGGTGCCGCACATCCAGGTCGAGCGGCTCGGTCCGGTCGTCGACCTGCTCGCCGAGGTCGGCCTGGTGGCCAGCAAGTCCGCGGCGCGGCGCACCGTGAAGGAGGGCGGCGCCTACGTGAACAACGTGAAGGTCGCCTCCGAGGACGCGGTGCCCGCGAAGGAGGACCTGCTGCACGGGCGGTGGCTGGTGCTGCGCCGGGGCAAGAAGAACCTGGCGGCGGTCGAGGTCACGGGCGTCTGAGCGGACGTACGCACGGCGAGGGGGCGGCTTCCCGGTGAGGGAGGCCGCCCCATCGGCGTGCCGGCTTCAGATGCGCTGCTTTCGCTTGCCCAGCGTCGCCATGTACAGCATGTCCCCCACGTACACGATGATCACCGCGGCGACGATCTGGAAGATGTGCCGGCTCCAGTCGATGCCGCTGGTCTCCTCCACGCCGAACCCGCGCGCGACGGCGTTGCCGGCGATGGCGCCGAGGATGCCGAAGATGGTGGTCAGCCAGAGAGGACTGTGCTGCTTGCCGGGGATGATCGCCTTCGCGAGCAGACCCAGCACGAACCCCACGATGATCGCCCACAACCAGCCCATGGCTGCCTCCTCGTACGGCTCACGGTGCGCATTACCGCCAGTCTTCGCCCGTCCCGCGTACGCCGCACGCCGGGGACGTCCGTACGCGTTACGGCTGACCTCGTTCCCCCAGGTCGCAGGGGGCCCCGGTCTCGTAGGCGGCGCAGGCGAGGCGTACCGTGGGAGGTGTTCCGACCCGGGTCCCCGGCCGAGGGCGGGCGGGCCGGGACAGGGGGAGAGTCCGATGCGGGCGGATGGTGGAATGTGATGCGGAAGCTGCATGGCGACGGCAACGCCCAGGTGTTCCGGATCACCGGGGCCCGGGCGGGTCTCCAGGACGATGTGCGGGCCCGGCAGCGCCGGTACGTCATCTCGATGTCGGTGCGTACGGTGTCGGTGATCCTCGCGGCCTCGCTGTGGAACGTCGAACGGCACGTCGCGATCGTGGCGTTGGTGCTCGGGGCGGTCCTGCCCTACATCGCGGTGGTGATCGCCAACGCGGGGCGGGAGAACGCGCCGTCCTTGCCGTCGACGTTCGTGATGGCGCCGACGCGGCCGATGATCTCGCCGCCGCGGACGAACGACGGTTCCGCGGAATCCGTCCCGGAAGATGTCGCGGGTGACCGCGCGCCCGGCGGACAAAGCAAACCCCGCGACGAAGCATGATCCTGCGGAGTGGAGTGCTCCGGAGTCGACTCCACGCCAAGCTCAGGAAAAGCTCAGATCAATAGTGTTGTTCCGGTGCCGGGGGACGGGTGACCCGTGACATACTTCGTGGACGCTCCGCATCCCCCGTCGGAGCGATGGACCGACGCCGGGCAGCTCCCCCCGTGGCTGCTCGGCGTCGCCTTTTTGTGCGCGAACCTGTGAGACGAATCTGTGAGTGACGAGACGCCGATCTGCTCCGCCAAGGGGTGCCGTGCCGACGCCGTGTGGGTGCTGGCATGGAACAACCCCAAGATCCATACGCCGGAGCGGCGCAAGACGTGGCTGGCCTGTGAGGAGCATCGCGAGCATCTGTCGCAGTTCCTCGGGGTGCGGGGTTTCCTGAAGGACGTCGTCCTGCTGACGGAGTGGGAAGCGGCCTCTTCAGCCGCCGATGGCTGACATCGGCCGGTCCGGCTGGACGAAGCTCGGGTCGTCCAGGCCGGCGCCTGCCTTCTTGCCCCACATCGCCAGCCGCCAGATACGGGCGATCTCCTCGTCCGGGGCGCCCGAACGCAGGGCGGCGCGCAGGTCGGTCTCCTCGGTGGCGAACAGGCAGGTGCGGACCTGGCCGTCGGCGGTCAGCCGGGTACGGTCGCAGGCCGAGCAGAACGGGCGGGTGACCGAGGCGATCACGCCGACCACGTGGGGGCCGCCGTCGACCAGCCAGCGCTCGGCGGGGGCCGAGCCGCGCTTGTCCGCGCCCTCCTCCGTCAGCTCGAAGCGGGTGCGCAGGGAGGTCAGGATGTCCCCGGCGGTGATCATGCCGTCGCGCTTCCAGCCGTGCTGGGCGTCCAGGGGCATCTGCTCGATGAAGCGCAGTTCGTAGTCGTGTTCCACCGCCCACGCGAGCAGGTCGGGGGCCTCGTCGTCGTTCAGCCCCGGCATGAGGACCGAGTTGACCTTGACCGGGGTCAGGCCGGCCTCGCGGGCGGCGTGCAGGCCCTCGATGACGTCCTTGTGGCGGTCGCGGCGGGTGAGGGTCTTGAAGACGTCGGGCCGCAGGGTGTCCAGGGAGACGTTGACCCGGTCCAGGCCCGCCGCCTTCAGGGCGGTCGCGGTGCGGCTCAGGCCGATGCCGTTCGTCGTCAGGGACATCTGCGGGCGGGGCTCCAGGGCCGCGACCCGCTCCACGATGCCGACCAGGCCGGGGCGCAGCAGGGGCTCGCCGCCGGTGAAGCGGACCTCCTCGATGCCGAGGGAGGTGACGGCGATGTCGATCAGGCGGACGATCTCGTCGTCGGTGAGCAGGTCGGGCTTGGCCAGCCACTGCAGACCCTCCTCGGGCATGCAGTACGTGCACCGCAGGTTGCAGCGGTCGGTCAGCGAGACCCTCAGGTCGGTGGCCACACGGCCGTAGGTGTCGATGAGCACTGGGCCCCCTCCCTCGTCACGGAGCACATCTCTTCCGTTGCCTGCGAGCCTACGTGACCGTACTGACAACGACAGGGCCCGATCCCACGACGTAGGACGCGGCCGCGTCGTAGAGACCTACGACGCGGCCGCCGAGAGGGCCTGCTCAGTGGGCTCCGGTGCCGGTCAGGGACCGGACCTCCAGCTCCGCGTACTTGCCCTTGTCCGCCTCTTCCTTGGACAGGACCGTGCCGAGCCAGCCCATGAGGAAGCCGAACGGGATGGAGATGATGCCCGGGTTCTTCAGCGGGAACCAGGCGAAGTCGACGTCCGGGAACATCGCCTTGGGGTCGCCGGAGACGACCGGCGAGAACAGCACCAGGCCGACGGCGACGATGAGACCGCCGTAGATCGACCACAGCGCGCCCTGGGTGGTGAAGCGCTTCCAGAACAGGCTGTAGAGGATCGTCGGCAGGTTGGCGGAGGCGGCGACCGCGAAGGCCAGGGCGACCAGGCCGGCGACGTTGAGGTCGCGGGCGAGGGCGCCGAGCAGGATGGAGACGGCGCCGATGCCGATCGTGGCGAGGCGGGCGGCCCTGACCTCCTGCTTCTCGGTGGCCTGGCCCTTCTTGATGACGTTGGCGTAGATGTCGTGGGCGAACGACGAGGACGAGGCCAGGGTCAGGCCGGCCACGACCGCGAGGATCGTCGCGAACGCCACCGCCGAGATGGTGGCGAGCAGGATGGCGCCCCAGGCCGAGTCGACGCCGCCCAGGTGCAGGGCGAGCAGCGGGGCGGCCGTGTTCCCGGACGGGTTGGACGCGATGATCTCTTCCTGGGAGATCAGCGCGGCGGCGCCGAAGCCGAGGGCGATGGTCATCAGGTAGAAGCCGCCGATGATGCCGATCGCCCAGTTCACGGACTTCCGGGCGGCCTTGGCGTTGGGCACCGTGTAGAAGCGGATCAGGATGTGCGGCAGACCGGCGGTGCCGAGCACCAGGGCGATGCCGAGGGAGATGAAGTCCAGCTTGGAGGTGCCGGTGGCGCCGTACTGCAGGCCGGGCTCCAGGAAGGCGGCGCCCTTGCCGCTGTTCTCGGCGGCCTTGCCGAGCAGGTCGGAGATGTTGAAGTTGAACTTCAGCAGCACCAGGAAGGTGATCAGGATGGTGCCGCCGATGAGCAGCACGGCCTTGACCATCTGGACCCAGGTGGTGCCCTTCATGCCGCCGATGGAGACGTAGACGATCATCAGCACGCCGACCAGGGCGACGATGAGGATCTTGCCGGCGTCGGAGGTGATGCCGAGCAGCAGCGACACCAGGACGCCGGCGCCCGCCATCTGGGCCAGCAGGTAGAAGATCGACACGACGATCGTGGACGTGCCGGCCGCCGTGCGCACGGGGCGCTGGCGCATGCGGTACGCGAGGACGTCACCCATCGTGTAGCGGCCGGAGTTCCTCAGCGGCTCGGCCACCAGGAGCAGGGCGACCAGCCAGGCGACCAGGAAGCCGATGGAGTACAGGAAGCCGTCGTAGCCGAAGAGGGCGATGGCGCCCGCGATGCCGAGGAAGGACGCGGCGGACATGTAGTCGCCGGAGACGGCGAGGCCGTTCTGGAAGGCGCTGAAGGAACGGCCGCCCGCGTAGAAGTCGGCGGCGTCCTTGGTCTGGCGGCCCGCCCAGACGGTGATGAACAGGGTCGCGATCACGAAGGCCGCGAACAGGCTGATGATGAGCGGACGGTGCTGGCTGGCCTCGTTGGCGGCGAGCTGGAGCTGGGTCATCTCGGGGCTCATGCGCCGCCCTCCATACGGGTCTTGATGGCCTCGGCCTTGGGGTCGAGCTTGGCGCCTGCGTGGCGCGCGTACCACCAGGCGATGAGGAACGTGGTGACGAACTGGGCGATACCGAAGACGAACGCGATGTTGATGTTGCCGAACAGCTTGGTGCCCATGAAGTCGCCCGCGTAGTTGGAGAGCAGGACGTACAGCAGGTACCAGACGATGAAGGCGACGGTCAGCGGAAAGGCGAAGGAGCGGTACGAACGGCGCAGTTCGGCGAACTCCGCGCTCTGCTGCACCTCGGCGAACTCCTCGGTGGAGGGGAGTTTGTGTTGCTCTTTCGAGGGGGGCGGTGCGTCGGTGGCCACGGAGTCTCCTCGCGTTGCGGGCGCTGTTGCGACGGTGGACGGGGACGGGTGGGGTGTGGGGGGCGGGTCGGGGGTCGGGGACGGATCGGGTACGGACATGCGACGGCTCTGTTCCTCGTGGTGATGTGGATCACTTGAGCCGGGTGGCGATGGTAGGGCCCCGGCGGGTGATCCAACAGGGGCTCGATGGTGCTCGCGCCTCCTGCTCAAGGTCACGGCGCCACACCAGGACCGGTTCAACCGCTCGGGCGTCTTTCCGAAGTCGCCCGGATCAGCGATTGCCGACCGGGAGGCCCGGGGATAGCTTCACCCTGCACCACTCGTCATGTACCTGCCCGTACGCTCACCCGCGCCCCGGGCGGTGCCCGTTCCGGATGATGTGGAGATCCCATGGCTCATCTGCGGTCCAGACGCAGGCTCGGCCTCGCCGTACCGCTGGTCCTGTCCCTCGCCGCCTCGCTCGGCCCGCTGCCGACGGCGGTCTCGGCGGCACCACTCGCGGAGCCCGCCGCTCGGGCCGCACAGGCGCCCACCCTGGCGTACGTGGTCAACACACGGACCGATCGCCCCACGGTGGAGTCGGTGCGGAAGGCGATCGCCGAAGCCGGCGGGACGGTGGTGGTCACGCACTGGAGGATCGGCGTGATCGTCGCCCACTCGGCGAACCCCGGCTTCGCCGGCGCGATGCGCGCCGTGCGCGGGGTCGAGTCGGCGGGTGCGACCCGTACGGCGCCCCTGACCGCCGCCGGCTCGACCGACGAGGGGCCCGTCCAGGTCCTGACGAAGCAGCAGGCCACGAAGACGGCAGGTGCCGCGAAGGCCGGCGGTGAGCCGCTGGAGGCCGACCAGTGGAACCTGCGCGCGATCGGCGCCGACCGTGCCGCCGGCGTCAACCCCGGCAGCGACAGGGTGACCGTCGCCGTGATCGACAACGGCGTCGACGACACCCACCCGGACCTCGCGCCGAACTTCTCCGCCGCCCAGTCCGCCAACTGCGCCGGCGGCAAGGCGGACACCCGTGCCGGAGCCTGGCGGCCGTACTCCCCCGCCATCGGCCACGGCACACATGTGGCCGGTGAGATCGCCGCGCCCCGCAACGGCGTCGGGATCGCCGGTGTCGCTCCCGGGGTCAAGGTCTCCGCCATCAATGTGAGCGACCCGGTCAACGGCCTCTACTACCCCGAAAGCGTGGTGTGCGCCTTCGTGTTCGCCGCCGATCACGGGGTGGAGATCACCAACAACAGCTACTACGTCGACCCGTGGCTGTACAACTGCGTGGACGAGCCGGACCAGCGGGCGATCGTCGACGCGGTCGACCGGGCGCAGTCGTACGCCCAGCGCAAGGGCACGCTCCATGTCGCCTCGTCCGGCAACTCCAACCACGACCTCGACTCCGACGCGCTCGTCGACACCAGCAGCCCCGACGACTCGACGCCGGTCGAGCGCACCGTCGACCCGCACGAGTGCCTCGACGTGCCGACGCAGTTGCCGGGTGTCGTCACGGTCGGCGCGACGGGCGTGCGGAACGTCAAGTCGTACTACTCCTCGTACGGTTACGGCGTCGTCGACGTCGCGGCGCCGGGCGGCGACCGGCTCTACCAGATCCCGGACACCCCCTCCAGGAACGGCCGCATCCTGTCCACCCTCCCGGACGGCAGGTACGGCTATCTGCAGGGCACGTCGATGGCGGCCCCGCACGCCGCGGGTGTCGCCGCGCTGCTGAAGTCGCGGTACCCGCACGCGACTCCGGCCCTGCTGAGGGCTCTGCTGAAGGCCCAGGCGGACAACCCGGGCTGCCCCGAGTCCTACGACCAGAACGGCGACGGCACACAGGACGCGGTGTGCGAGGGCGGCGAACGGCGCAACGGCTTCTACGGGTCCGGCATCGTGGACGCGCTGGACGCGGTCGACTGACGCGCGCACTCCGGGAAGGGGGTCGGGGGCCCGGTGGCGTGCCGCACGGGCCTTGCGACCGAGGGCGTCGAGGTGACGGACAGTGGCGCCATGACCGACAGTGAGCCCATGACAGACACATCCCGAGTACCTGCCACCGCCCTGGAGTACGCATGGTCCGCGCTGGGCGCAGACCCCGCCCTCCTCACGCGCGTGTCGTGCCTGCCCCGGCCCGGCGCCCTCGAAGCGAGGCTTCCCGTACGGGAGTTGGCGCGCGCGTGCGTCGGTGCGTGCGCGCTGGCAGCGGCCGAGCTGGGGGCGCGGCGGGCCGGGCTCACCGAGGTGCCGCAGGTGCGGCTGGACGACGGGGCGATCGCCACGGCGTTCACGAGTGAACGGCATCTGCTGGTCGACGGGCGCGCCCCGGTCACCTTCGCGCCCCTGTCACGGTTCTGGCGGACAGCGGACGGCTGGGTGCGCACGCACGCCAACTATCCGCATCACCGGGCCCGGCTGCTGGCCGCGCTGGATCTTCCGAAGGAGGATCCGCAGGCCGTCGCGGCCGCCCTCGCCCAGCGGTCCGCGGGCGAGGTGGAGGAGACCGTGTACGCGGCCGGCGGGCTGGCCGTGGCACTGCGCACGCCCGAGGAGTGGGCGGCGCACGAGCAGGCGGCCGAGGTGGCCCGGCGGCCGCTCGTGGAGCGCGAACCACCGGCCGGTGAGGGCCAGGACGGCCGGCTCGGCGGGGCACGCGCGCGTGCGCTGCCACCGCTCGACGGTGCTCCCCTGCTCCCCGCCGCCGGGGTACGCGTACTGGATCTGACGCGGGTCATCGCGGGTCCCGTCGCCACGCGCACCCTCGCCCTGCTCGGCGCGGACGTCCTGCGCGTGGACCCGCCGCACCTGCCCGAACTCACCGACCAGCACGCCGACACCGGCTTCGGGAAGCGCTCGGCGGCCCTCGACCTGGCGGCCGACCGGCGCGTCTTCGAGGAGCTGCTCGCGGCGGCGGACGTCGTCGTCATCGGCTACCGGCCGGGCGCCCTGGACCGGTTCGGGCTGTCTGCGCAGGAGCTGGCGGCGCGGTGGCCGGGGCTGATCGTGGCGCAGCTGTCGGCCTGGGGGGCCTGCGGTCCGTGGAGCGGTCGGCGCGGCTTCGACAGCCTCGTGCAGGTCGCCACCGGTATCGCCGCCCTGGAGGCGGCCACGGCCGACGACTCGGCCCGGCGGCCCGATGCGCCGCCCGCGCGGGGCGGATCGGTCGAGCGCCCGGGTGCGCTGCCCGCGCAGGCCCTCGACCACGGCACGGGCTATCTGCTGGCGGCGGCCGTGCTGCGGGCGCTGACCGAGCGGCAGGATCACGGGTACGGCCGGTGGGTGCGCCTGTCACTGGCGCGCACCGCGTGGTGGCTGACGCACGGGATCCGGCCGGCTTCGCAGGGGACCGCTGCGTACGAGGGGCCCGGTGCCTGGCTCACCGAGCGGGACAGCCCGCTCGGGCGGCTGCGGTACGCCCTGCCGCCGGTGTCGTTCGCGGGCGGCCCCGCCGACTGGGCGCGACCGCCCGGGGTCCCGGGGACGGACGAGGCGCGCTGGGAGCAGTGGGACGCGGCACCTCGCGTCGGCTGAGCACCCGGCCGGTGGCCGACGTACCCATGGGCGGAATGCCGGAGCACCAGTTGTTTTCCCGTGCTTGCCTGTTCTGTGGCGACTTGTGATGATCTTGAGGTGACATTGACGAAACCTTCCCTCGCCGGGGCGGACGGGAGCCCGTCCAGACCCCGCCCCGGCGTCGGTCCCGCGGTCGTCCTTCTCGTCCTGGTGGGCCTGGCGGCGCTCGTCCCGCTGCTCGGGCCGTCCGCCGCGTTGCGCGGCACCGGGGAGGCCGCCGCCCCCGGCGCCGGTGGGATCGCGTTGCTGCGTTCGGTGCTGTTCGCGGCGCTGTGCGTCCCGCTGGGCGAGCTGCTCGTGCGGCGACTGGCCCGTTCCGTTCCCGGTGCTCCCCCGGCCCTGCCTCGCAGTTGGGCCCCCCGTGCGGCCGCCGTCGGTTTCGTCGCCGCCCTCGCTCTCGCCTCGGTCGTCTCCACGGGCAACCTCGTGCCGGACAGCCCCGCCGACCTCGACATCGGCGGCCTGTACGCGTCACGGGACGGCAAGCTCGCCCTGGTGGAGGTCAACGCCTTCGCGGCGGCCTGGCTGTGCGCCCGCTCGCGCCGGCCCGCCGCCCAGGTCTGGCCGTCGGCCGCGATCGTGGTCGCCGAGGCGCTGCGTGCGCACCCGACGACCGAGTACAGCCCGCTGCTCGGCTCCGGACTGACGCTGGTGCACCTGACCTGCGCGTCGTTGTGGGTGGGCGGACTGCTGTACACGCTGCGGGCCCTGCGCGGACGGGCGGCCCGGGAGGCGGGCGCGGCTCTGCTGGGGCTCTACGCGCGCGTGGCGGCCGTCCTGCTCGCCGCCATCACCGCGACGGGGGTGGGGAGTTCCCTGCGCCGGATGCCGTCCGACACGATCCTCCAGCAGCTGACGGAGACCGCGTACGGGCGTGCTCTGCTGGCCAAGGTGATCCTGGTGGCGGCCGTGGCCGCGCTGGCCCTGTGGGCGCGTATCCGGTTGAGCCGGGCGGCGGACCCGCTGACCGCATGCTCCCCCGCCCGGGCCGAGGTCGCTGTCCTGGGCGTGGTGGTCGCGCTGTCGGGGCTGCTGACAGCGCTTCCGGTACCGATCCGCTGGTGAGCCCGGCCTCGCCCCTCGGCGGCCGTCGTACGGACGTCGGGCGGCGGGGCATGCGAGGGCCGTCTCAGGCACCCGCCGCTTCCAGCAGCGTCCCGGCCACGTAGGTGACGCCCATGGCCAGCGCACCGCCCGCCACATTGCGCAGCACCGCTCGGGCCGGGGCGGCGGCTCCCAGGCGGGCGCTGCTCCAGCCGGTCAGGGCGAGCGCGGCGAGGACGGAGGCGACGGTGACCGCCAGCCGCCACGGCGCCGGCGGCAGCACCATCGCGAGCAGCGGCAGCAGCGCCCCGGCCGTGAACGCCAGGAAGCTCGCCCACGCCGCGTGCCAGGGGTTGGTGAGCGCGTCCGGGTCGATGCCGAGCTCCACGCGCGCGTGGGCCCTGAGAGCGTCACGCCGCGTCAGCTGGACGGCCGCTTCCAGGGCCACCTCCCGCGACAATCCACGCCGTTCGAGCAGCTCCGCCAGCTCCTGGAGTTCCTCCTCCGGCCGCTCCCGCAACTCCCGCCGCTCCACGGCCAGGGCGGCCTTCTCCGAGTCGCGCTGTGTGGAGACCGAGACGTACTCCCCCGCCGCCATCGACATCGACCCGGCGAGCAGCCCGGCCAGTCCGGCCGTGAGCAGGGCCGAACGGTCGTCCGTCGCACCGGCCACACCGACGACGAGACCGGCGGTCGACACGATGCCGTCGTTCGCTCCGAGCACGGCGGCCCGCAGCCAGTTCAGCCGCTCGGCCAGTGGGCCGCCGTGGGCCTCGTCCCGCGTTGGTTCGGTCACATGCGGAGGATTTCACCGCAAGGGACATCCAGGACGTACCGACGCTCCCCGGACGACTCCGGCACACCGGCACGGGAGCACGGGACGCGCAACGCCCGCCGCACACCGACCGGTTGGCGCCCATGCGTTCGTCTTGCTCGAACGGGCGGGCGAGGCACGGCACCTGACGGACCGGACTGTCAGTCGTGGCCCGTATCCTCAGTGACCATGCTCGAAGACCGTACGACCGCAGCGTCGTCCCCCACAGCGTGGCCGGCCGCGTATCCGCAGGGGTACGCGGTCGTTGACGTGGAGACCACCGGCCTGGCCCGGGACGACCGGATAATCTCCGCCGCCGTCTACCGGGTGGATGCGTGCGGCGAGGTCGAGGACCACTGGTACACGCTGGTCAATCCGGAGCGGGACCCGGGCCCGGTGTGGATCCACGGCCTGACGAGCGAGACGCTGGAAGGCGCCCCCCTCTTCACGGACATCGCGGAGGAGTTCTCGGCCCGGCTGGACGGCCGGGTGCTCGTCGCGCACAACGCCGTGTTCGACTGGCAGATGATCGCCCGGGAGTACGCGCGCGCGGAGCGCGAGGCCCCGGTGCGGCAGCGGCTGTGCACCATCGCCCTGTCCAAGGAGCTGGGCCTGCCGCTGCCCAACCACAAGCTGGAGTCGCTGGCCGCGCATTTCGGTGTCGTCCAGCGGCGCGCGCACCACGCGCTGGACGACGCGCGCGTGCTCGCGGAGGCGTTCCGCCCGAGCCTGCGGGCCGCGGCGGCGGGCCGCGTACGGCTGCCGCTGCAGGAGTGCCGGCCGCTGACCGAGTGGCGGGACACGGCCACGCCCCGGATCGGGCAGCAGGCCGGCGGATACGGCGGCTACCGGCCGGCCAGTTGGCGGCCCTCCAGGAAGAGGCCCGCCTGCCCCTACCCCAACCCGGGACGGTACGAGGAGGGCAAAAGGCTCAAGCAGGGCATGCGGGTCGCCTTCTCGGGCGACACGTCGGTCGAGCGCGACCTGCTGGAGGACCGCGCGATCGAGGCCGGGCTGCATGTGGCGACGAGCCTGTCGCGACTGACCAGCCTGCTGGTGACGAACGACCCGGACGCGGGCACCTCCAAGGTGGTCAAGGCCCGGCAGTACGGGACTCCGGTGGTGGACGAGGCCGCGTTCGGGCAACTCCTGCGGGACGTGGAACCGGCGTCGGAGCGGTGACCGTACGGACGGGTGATTGCCGCGCGACTCGCCCGCAGCCCTCTCGCCCGGACCGCGGCGACGGCTCACCCTGTGGCGCATGGCGACATGTGAAGTGTGCGGAAACGACTACGGAATGACCTTCGAGGTGCACGCGCAGGGCGCGGTGCACGTCTTCGACTGCTTCTCCTGTGCGATCCACCGCATGGCCCCGATCTGCGAGCACTGCCGTGTCCAGATCATCGGGCAGGGCGTCGAGGTCGACGGCCACTGGTACTGCGGCGCCCACTGCGCCCGCGCCGAGGGGAAGGCGGGGATCGTCGACAAGGTCTGACCCGGTACCCGCCTGAACGCACCCCGCGACCGAGTTGTACGGTCGTGGGGTGTACCGCTTCCTGTTGTCCCGGCAGTGGGTGATCCTCACGGTGGTCGCCCTGCTCCTCATCCCCACGATGATCAGGCTGGGCATCTGGCAGATGCACCGCTACGAGGAGCGCAGCGCCCGCAACCAGCTGGTCGCCGACGCGCTGGGCGCCGAGCCGGTGCCGGTGCAGGAGCTGACCTCCCCGGGGCACACCGTCACCTCGAAGCAGCGGTACCGCACCGTGACCGCCGAGGGCCACTTCGACACCGACCGGGAACAGGTCGTCAGGCGGCGTGTCAACGCCGACGAGGAGGTCGGCTTCCACGTCCTGACCCCCTTCGTCCTCACGGACGGCAAGGTGCTGCTGGTCAACCGGGGCTGGATCCCGGCCGACGGCCCCAGCCAGACGGCGTTCCCCGAGATCCCCGCCCCGCCCAGCGGCAGGGTCACCGTCACCGGGCGGCTGATGCCGGACGAGACGACCGAGGCGAGCGGCATCAAGAACCTCACGGGGCTCCCCGACCGGCAGGTCATGCTGATCAACAGCGAGCAGGAGGCCGAGCGCCTCGACGCCCGGGTGCTCGGCGGGTACATCGCGCTGACGAAGCCGGAGCCCAAGGGCGACACCCCGGAGCTGATCGGCAGGCCCGGTGACGAGAACGCCCCGCTGAACTACGCGTACGCCATCCAGTGGTGGCTGTTCGCGGCGGGCGTCCCCGTCGGCTGGTTCATCCTGGCCCGCCGCGAGGCCCGGGACCGGGCGCAGGCGGCGGCACCGCGGGAGACGGAGACGACGCCGGCCCCCGTGTAGGACGCCGGCCCCCGTGCCGGGGGTGCTGCCCGGCGCCCCCTTACTTCCGCCGCCCCGTGAGCTGGTCGCGCCAGTAGCGGAAACTGCGTTCCGGTTCGGGCAGCAGATCCCACGGGTGGCGGGTCATGTGGCGGCCGACGCGCTGGAGGACGAGGCCCGCCTCGGCCGTGCAGTGGGCGCGGGTCAGGGCGAAGGCGAGCACGTTGAGGTCGCGGACGGCCTCCGCGTGCGGTGCGGCTGTGGTGTGGAACCAGCGGGTGAGGGCCGTGTCGATCTCCCTGGCCGCCCTGGGCTCGTTCCAGTGACCGCCCGCGCCGAGCGCGGCGGGTCCCGTCTGCTTCTGACGATGGGCGACGAGTTCGACGCGGGCGGCCACCGGCAGCAGGGCGACCGGGGAGCCGTGCGGTGCCTGGAAGGCGGCCTGCCAGGCGAAGTCCATCATGTCGGGGACCGAGCCGTGCCCGCGTGGGGACAGGTGGCGCAGCATCAGGTGGTAGGCCGTCCGATGCCAGGGCGCGCGGTCGACGGCCTGCGTCCACACCGGGACGGCGTCCTGCACCGGTGCGGCACAGGCATGCAACAGCGACAGCAGCGCCAGCCAGGGCGTGGGGTCCTCGGGACAGGCCGCGGCGGCCCGCAGGCAGGTCTGCTCGGCCCGGCGGACCGCGTCGTGCCCCTCGACCGGGGCGCGGGCCGACTCGACGAACGCGCGCAGCACCAAGGCGTCACCGTCGTCGGGCCGGTCGGCGATCCATCTCTCGCCGACCACGGGCGGCAGGCACCGGGCGAGGACGCGGACCCGGTGGGCTCGACGGTCCCAGTCGCGTCCGGTGGTGCGCAGGAGTTCGGCGACGGGTTCCCAGGCGGGAGTGGTGCGGCCCGCGCCGAGGCCGTGGAGCTGTGGGGCGGGGCGAAGATCCACCAGGGTTGTGTGCAGGGGGTCGTCGTCGAGTGCGGGGCGGGTCAGGAGGGGGGCTCTGCGTCTCAGCATCCGGGTTCGCGTCTCGCCATGGGTCTGTGCTTCGTGGGCGGCCACGGGGAGCGGTGGGCCGGCCGTCCGGTTCCCCGCGCCTCGTGGACGTACTCACGAGGCGCGGGGCCCTGTCTCCTGTACGGCGTCAGCAGCACCGGCTCCGCGGGTGTTCCTCGCGGCGCCGGGTGCGCAGTACCTCGTACTCCCGCCGGGTCGGTACCGGCGCGTGAGGGTGCCGGCATCGGTGCCGCTCGCAGTAGCGGTCGTACTCCGCCTCTCCGGTCACCTCCCGCAGATACCAGCGCACGGTCTCTGCCCACCGTCGGACGCTCATGACCGGACACCCGCCAGCGGCTCGTGCGCGGCCTGCTCCGGCACGTCGATCCGGGACTCGACGTACGGCGCCTCGGAGGTCGGCAGCGGCTCGGTCGCGCGGACGGCGCGGACGCACACCACGGCGCAGTTGACCAGGACGGTGAGGACCAGCAGCAGGAAGACGGCCATGAGCACACCGTCGACGGTGTTGTTCAGGACGATGGTGTGCATGTCGTCCATGTTCGTGGCGCCCGGCAGGAGCTGACCGGCCTCGATGGCCCGGGCGTACTTGTCGCGCAGGGCGAAGAAGCCGATCGCCGGGTTGTCGGAGAAGATCTTCTGCCAGCCGGCGGTGAAGGTGACGGCCACGTCCCAGGCCAGCGGGACACCGGTGACCCACGCCCAGCGCAGTCTGCCGGACTTGATCAGCACGGTGGTGGTGACGGCGAGAGCGACCGCGGCGAGCAGCTGGTTGGCGATGCCGAAGAGCGGGAACAGCTGCTTGATGCCGCCCAGCGGGTCGGTGACACCGGCGTAGAGGAAGTAGCCCCAGGCGCCGACGACCAGGGCGCTGGTGATCCAGATGCCCGGCTTCCAGGTGACCCGGCCGATCGGCTTCCACACGTTGCCGAGCATGTCCTGGAGCATGAACCGGCCGACCCGGGTGCCGGCATCCACCGTGGTGAGGATGAACAACGCCTCGAACATGATCGCGAAGTGGTACCAGAAGGCCTTCATCCCGGCGCCCCCGAACACCCCGGCGAAGATCTCCGACATGCCCACGGCGAGGGTGGGCGCACCTCCGGAGCGGCCGACCAGCGTCTCCTCCTCGACGGCCTCGGCGGCTGCGGTGAGCTGGTCCGGGGTGATGGTGAAGCCGAGGTTCTTCACGGCCTCGGCGGCGGTGTCCACGGTCGGCCCGAGCAGCGCGGCCGGGGAGTTCATGGCGTAGAAGAGGCCGGGTTCGAGGACGCAGGCGGCGATCAGGGCCATGACGGCCACGAAGGACTCCGTGAGCATGGAGCCGTAGCCGATCAGCCGGACCTGGGACTCCTTCTGGATCAGCTTCGGCGTGGTGCCGGAGGAGACCAGGGCGTGGAAGCCGGACAGGGCGCCGCAGGCGATGGTGATGAACAGGAACGGGAAGAGGGAGCCGGCGAACACCGGCCCGGCGCCGGTGGAGGCGAAGTCGGTGACCGACTCGGCCTTGAGGTTCGGGGCGGCGACGACCACGCCGACGGCCATCAGGGCGATGGTGCCGACCTTCATGAAGGTCGACAGGTAGTCACGGGGCGCCAGCAGCATCCACACCGGCAGCACGGAGGCGAAGAAGCCGTAGCCGACCAGGCAGAAGACCAGGGTCTCGGGGCTCCACACGAAGTACTCGGCGAGGGAGGAGTCCTGGATCCAGCCGCCGCCGAGGATGGCGAGCAGCAGCAGGGCGACGCCGATGAAGCTGGTCTCCACGACCCGGCCGGGCCGCAGGTAGCGCAGGTAGAAGCCCATGAAGAGCGCGATGGGGATGGTCATGGAGACCGAGAAGGTGCCCCACGCGGACTCCGCCAGCGCGTTGACGACGACCATGGCGAGGACCGCCAGCAGGATGATCATGATGGCGAAGACACCGATCAGCGCGGCGGCACCGCCCACCTTGCCTATCTCGTCGCGGGCCATCTGGCCGAGGCTCTTGCCGTCCCGCCGCATGGAGAGGAACAGGACGATCATGTCCTGCACGGCCCCCGCGAAGATCACGCCCGCGATGATCCAGATCGTGCCCGGCAGATAGCCCATCTGGGCGGCCAGCACCGGTCCGACCAGCGGTCCTGCGCCGGCGATGGCGGCGAAGTGGTGGCCGAACAGAACCCGCTTGTCGGTGGGGTGGTAGTCGACGCCGTCCTCCAGCCGCTCGGCCGGGGTGGCGCGGGTGTCGTCGACCTGCAGGACGCGCCGCGCGATGAAGCGGGAGTAGAAGCGGTAGGCGATCGCGTACGAGCCGAGGGCCGCCACGACCAGCCAGACGGCCGAGATCTCCTCGCCCCGGGACAGGGCGAGCACGGCCCAGCCGAGGGCGCCGACGAGCGCGACGGCACTCCAGAGCGCGATCGACTTCGGCGACATCCGGGACTTCTCCGGCGCCCCACGACCGGATTCGGGCATGGCTGATGTGGGCATGACGGCTCCTGACCTCGACGGTTGGGTGGTGCGGGGGTGAAACGGTGCGGGAACTGCGGCTCAGCGATGTCGGTTCGCCAGCACGTACGCGGCGAGCAGGCACAGACCGCACCCCGGCACCCAGGCGAGCTGGTACCAGTAGAAGAACGGCGTCCCGGCCAGCCGCGGCTCGGCCCCGGCGTACAGAGGGACCCACAGCAGACCCGCGGCGGGTGCGAGGAGCAGTACGGCGATCGCGACGCGCCGTAGCCGGTGATGACCGGTCCGTGCCATGACCTGCGCTCCTCTCCCGCTCGCTGTGGGTTTGTGCAAGAGTTGCCCACCCGCCGGAGACGGTTGACAGCGGATGCCGAGAAAATTTCCCCCCGCTTTCCGTCCTCCGAACAAGCCCCCCGCGCAACTACGTCGGTGAGGGCCCAGGCACACCAAGGACGGTGACCCATGGCGGACGGCGCCATGACCGCGACGTTTCTCGCCGTGATCGGCGGAGCGTCGCTGCTCGCCGTCACCGCGCGCCGGCTGCGCCCCAGCGACCGGTTGCCCTCACTGGAGGGCTGGGCGCTGGCCGACCGCAGCCTCGGCCCGGTGTGGACCTGGCTGCTGCTCGGCGGCACGATCTTCACCGCGTACACCTTCACCGCCGTACCGGGACTGGCGTACGGCAACGGCGCGGCCGCCTTCTTCGCGGTGCCGTACACGGTGATCGTCTGCCCGATCGCGTTCGTGCTGCTGAGCCGGCTGTGGTCGGTGGCGAAGCGGCACGGCTACGTGACCGCCGCCGACTTCGTGCGCGGCCGGTACGGGTCGGCGCCGCTGGCCCTGGTGGTGGCGCTGACCGGGATACTGGCGACGATGCCGTATCTGGCGCTGCAGCTGCTGGGCATACGCGCGGTACTGACGGCCGGCGGGCTCTATCCGCGGGGCGCGGCCGGTGACCTGGTGATGGTGGCGCTGTTCGCGGGGCTCGCGGTGGCGACGTACCGGCACGGGCTGCGCGCGCCGACGGTCATCTCGGCGCTGAAGGCGGTGGCCGTGTTCGTCTCCCTCACGGCCGTGTGCTGGCTGGTCCTGGAGCGGCTCGGCGGGTTCGGCGCGGTCTTCGACGGGGCGGCCCGGCGGCTCGGCGGCACGGACGCCGCGAACTCCCCGCTCCTGCTGTCGCCGCAGCAGCAGCCCGCGTACGCGACCCTCGCGCTCGGCTCCGCGCTCGCCCTGCTGATGTACCCGCACGTCCTCACCGCGGGCTTCGCCGCCGACGGCCCGCGCACCCTGCGCAAGGTCTCGGTGGCGCTGCCCGCCTGGACCGGACTGCTCGCCCTCTTCGGTTTCCTCGGCATCGCGGCCCTCGCGACGGGCGTGCAGGCACCCGACGGCGGTGCGGAAGCGGCCGTACCGATGCTGGTCGACCGGCTGATGCCGGGGCCGCTGGCCGGGCTGGTGTTCGGCGCGATCACCGTCGGGGCGCTGGTCCCGGCGGCCGTGATGTCGATCGCCGCCGCCACCAGCTTCGTACGGAACGTGTACGTCGAGTACGTCCACCCCACCGCCACGCCCAAGCGGCAGGTGCGCATCGCCAAGGCGGTGTCGCTGACCGCGAAGGTGGGTGCGGTGGCGTTCGTGTTCGGGCTGCGCGACCAGGACGCCATCAACCTCCAGTTGCTCGGCGGCGTATGGATCCTGCAGGTCTTCCCGGCCGTCGCCGTCGGGCTGTTCACCGGGCGGCTGCATCCGCGGGCGCTGCTCGCCGGGTGGGCCGCGGGCATGGTGACCGGCACCTTCCTGGTGGTGCGCGAGGGATTCTCCTCCGTCGTGCCGCTCGGCTTCGGCACCGGACCGGTCGAGGTCTACGCCGGGCTCGCCGCCCTGCTGCTCAACCTGATCGTCGCCGTGGCCGGGACCGCGGTGCTCGAACGCCTCGGCGTCCCACGCGGCGCCGACCTCACCGACCTGCCGTCCCGCCTGACCGTCAGGCGGCGCCCCGAGACGGGAGCGAACCAGCCGTGAGACGCAGACAGACAACTCCCCTGCGGGAGACGGCCCTTCACAGTCCGCAGGGACCCCTCGCGGCTCCGGTCGCCGACCCCGGCGAGGCGCTCGCGTCCGCGCCGGCCGGTGACGGGCTGGCACCGCCCCCGCGCGACCCGGCCGACCTGGAGCGCGAGGCAGGCCTCGCCAGGCTCTTCGAGCTGCACTACTCCTCCATGCTGCGCCTCGCGGTCCTGCTCGGCGCCGACGACCCGGAGAACGTGGTGGCCGAGGCCTACTACCAGATCTACCGGAAGTGGCGGCGGCTGCGGGACGTCGAGTCGGCGGAGGCGTATCTGCGCTCCACGGTCTGCAATCTGACGCGGATGCGGATACGCCACCTCCAGGTCGCCCGCAAGCACACCGAGAACCCCCCGACCGCGCCCGTCGACGTCGTCGCCTCCGCGGAGAGCACCGCGCTCCTGCGGGACGACCAGCGTGTGCTGATCGACGCGCTGCAGCAACTGCCGCCCCGGCAGCGTGAGGCACTCGTGCTGCGGCACTGGCTCGGGCTGAAGGAGAGCGAGATCGCCGCGGCGATGGGCATCTCCTGCGGATCCGTCAAGACCCACACGGCACGCGGCCTGGCCGCCCTGACCCAGGCGATGGAGGCACGGCGATGACGCAACGGGACGCGACCGGGTCGCGTGGCACCAGTCCGGACCGCACGGAGCGGGAACTGCGCGAGGCGCTCGCCGCGCTCGCCGGGGGAGTCCAGGCCGCGCCCGACGCCTATCGCACGGCGCGCGGCGAGTGGCTGCGCCGGGAACGCCGGCGCCGGCTCGTGCTGGCCGTCCTCGTCATGGTCGTGTTCGCCCTGGCCACGCTGATCGGGCTGTGGGTGCTCAACCAGGCTCCGGCGGACCCCGGCGTGATCTTCTCCGGGACCGGCTCCTCGGCCGGCGTGTCGCTTCGACCACACCCCTGATTGGCCCACCGCCCCGCAGGGAACCCGCACTTCGTGCATCCGCGTATCGAGGACTACGCCCTCATCGGCGACGAGCAGACGGCTGCCCTGATCGGCACGGACGGCTCCGTCGACTGGCTGTGTCTGCCCCGCTTCGACTCCGCCGCCTGCTTCGCCCGGCTCCTCGGCGACGAGGAGAACGGCTACTGGCGCATCGCCCCCGCTGGCGCGCAGGGCGCCTGCACCCGGCGCGCCTACCGCCCGGACACCCTGGTGCTGGACACCGAGTGGGAGACCGACGACGGCACGATCCGCGTCACCGACCTGATGCCGCAACGCGACCGGGCGCCCGACCTCGTGCGCATCGTGGAGGGCGTCAGCGGCCGGGTCACCGTGCGCAGCGATCTGCGGCTGCGCTTCGACTACGGCTCGATCGTCCCGTGGGTGCGCAGGTCCGACGGACACCGGGTGGCCGTCGCCGGGCCGGACTCGGTCTGGCTGCGCAGCGAGCCCGAGGTGCGCACCTGGGGCGAGAAGTTCGGCACGCACGCGGAGTTCACGGTCGAGGCGGGCGAGAAGGTCGCGTTCGTCCTCACCTGGCACCCCTCGCACGAGCCTCGCCCGCCCCTGATCGACCCGTACGAGGCACTGCGCTCCAGTGTCCGGGACTGGCGGAAGTGGGCGGGCCGCTGCACCTACGACGGCCCGTACCGGGACGCCGTCGTCCGCTCCCTGATCACCCTCAAGGCCCTCACCTACCGGCCGACCGGCGGTATCGTCGCCGCCCCCACCACCTCGCTGCCCGAGGAGCTGGGCGGTGTGCGCAACTGGGACTACCGGTACTGCTGGCTGCGCGACTCCACCCTCACCCTGAACGCGCTGCTCGCCGCGGGCTACCAGGAGGAGGCCGAGGCGTGGCGCAACTGGCTGCTGCGCGCGGTCGCCGGCGACCCGGCGGACCTGCAGATCATGTACGGCCTGGCGGGTGAACGGCGGCTGCCGGAGTTCGAGGTGCCGTGGCTGTCCGGATTCGCCGGCTCCGCCCCCGTACGCATCGGCAACCAGGCCGTGGAGCAGCTCCAGTTGGACGTGTACGGCCAGGTCATGGACACGCTGGCGCTGGCCCGGTACGCGGGTCTGCCCCCCAAGCCGCAGATCTGGGCGATCCAGGCAGCACTGGTCGACTGGCTGCGGTCGCACTGGCAGCAGCCGGACGAAGGGCTGTGGGAGGTGCGCGGCGGCCGCCGTCACTTCGTGCACTCGAAGGTGATGGTGTGGGTGGCCGCGGACCGGGCCGTGCGCACCCTGGAGAAGAACCCCGAGCTGGAGGGCGACCTCGACGGCTGGCGGAAGCTGCGCGACGAGGTGCACCGCGAGGTGTGCGAGAAGGGCTACGACGCCGAGCGGAACACCTTCACCCAGTCCTACGGCTCCCGGGAACTGGACGCCGCGCTGCTGGTCATCCCGCGCGTCGGCTTCCTGCCTCCCGACGACCCGCGTGTCATCGGCACGATCGACGCGGTCCGCGCCGAGCTCGGTCACGACGGCTTCCTGCGCCGCTACAGCGCGGACGAGACGGCCGTGGACGGGCTGCCCGGCGGCGAGGGCACGTTTCTGGTCTGCTCGTTCTGGCTGGCGGACGCGCTGCACATGACGGGCCGTACGCAGGAGGCCCGGGAGTTGTTCGAGCGGCTGGCCGGGCTCGCCAACGACGTGGGCCTGCTGTCCGAGGAGTACGACCCCGTAGCCCGCCGCCAGCTCGGCAACTTCCCGCAGGCCTTCAGCCACATCGGCCTGGTGAACACCGCCCTCGCCCTGTTCGGGGGCGACGGGGCAGGATAGGGACCATGGATCTTGGACTGAAGGACCGGGTGTACGTCGTCACGGGGGCCACGCGCGGGCTGGGCAACGCGGCGGCGCGTGAACTGGTGGCCGACGGGGCGAAGGTGGTCATCACCGGACGGGACGAGAAGACCGTCGCCGACGCGGCGGCCGCGCTGGGCCCGAACGCGGTCGGGGTGGCCGTGGACAACGCCGATCCCGATGCGGCCGGGCGGCTGATCGAGGCCGCCCGCACGCACTTCGGCGGGTTCCACGGCGTGTTCGTCAGTGTCGGCGGGCCGGCGCCCGGCTTCGTCGCCGACAACACCGACGAGCAGTGGCAGGCGGCGTTCGAGTCGGTGTTCCTGGGCGCGGTACGGCTGGCGCGGGCAGCGGCGGCCGAGCTCGACGCGGGCGGTGTCATCGGGTTCGTGCTGTCCGGCTCAGTGTACGAGCCGATTCCTGGCCTGACGATCTCGAACAGCCTGCGCCCCGGGCTCGCCGGATTCGCGAAGTCCCTCGCCGACGAGCTGGGGCCGCGCGGCATCCGCGTGGTCGGCCTGCTCCCCGGGCGCATCGACACCGACCGTGTGCGCGAGCTGGACGCCATGTCCGCCGACCCCGAGGCGACCCGTGCGGAGTCCGAGTCCCGCATCCCGCTGCGCCGCTACGGCACCCCGGACGAGTTCGGCCGCGCGGCCGCGTTCCTGTTGTCCCCGGCGGCGTCCTACGTGACCGGGGTCATGCTGCCGGTGGACGGCGGGGCGCGGCACGGGTTCTAGGTCGTGTCCGCAAAGCCCGCCCGCCTGCCCCGCGACGCCTGGCACGCACTCTCGCCGCACCGGGCGGACGACGGGACTTTGCGGAGACGACCTAGGGACTGTCGTCGCCTTCCCGTCGTCCAAGGGCGGGCCCGCCCGGCGGCGAGCCGGACACCACCGGGCGGGCGGGGATGTGACGACATGGCCCAGTCGCACCGATCCGGGCGGCCCTTTTTCGTGACCGTCAACTGACCCGTTCCGCCCGGTGCTTGACGCCCCGGAGGCGGACCTCGGTCGGCAGGGAGGCCAGGCCGGCCGAACCGCGGGCGTGTGCCAGCGCCCGGGTCGTGAGGTCGTCCAGGGCGGTCCCCGGATCCACGTGGGGTTCCAGCAGGAGCCGTACGTGTGCCTCGGGGGCGAGCCGCCTGCCCGTCAGGTGCGCCCGGGCGCGCTTGACTCCCGGCGCACCCGTCGCCTCGCTCGCCAGGACGCTCTCCAGGGCCCGGCCCCGCAGCAGCGCGCCCTCGCCGTCACCGGTGTCGACCAGGACCTCGGTGAGGCGGTGCCGGCGCAGGTTCGCGGTCAGCCACCACAGGGCGAGCAGCGCCAGCACGGCCAGTACGGCGATGACGGTGGGCCACCACCAGCCCTCGGCCCGCCAGCGCGTGCGCTCGGCTTCGCTGAGCAGGACGTCGTGCTTGCTGTCGTGGATCCACCAGGACGGCGGGTCCAGCCCGAGGCCGACGGCCAGCACGGACCCGCCGATCACCAGCAGCACCAGTCCGACGAGCCCGATCAGCGCCCGGTTGACCCCTCTGAGCACGGCCCTCACCCCTTACGTTTCCGTCCGGGCCGTCGTACCCGGACCGACAGCGACGGCGGGCGGGCCAGCCCCAGGCCCCTGATCGCCTCGGCGAGCGCGGCGTCCAGGTCGGCGCGTACGTCGTCCAGGTCGCGGAAGTGGGAGAGCGCGCGGACGTCGGCCCGACGGCGGCCCATCCGGACCCGCGCGGCCTGGACCCCGGAGACCTCCATCGCCCGGTCGCGCAGGACGAGCGCGGCCAGGTCGCGCTCCAGGCCGGCGCGTACGTCGACGTGGGTGCGCCGCATCGTCAGCACCGACCGCAGGCCGGGTGTGACGGCGAGGAGCAGCAGCCACAGACCGAGGACGGCGGCGACGCCCGCGCCGACGAGCACCCAGGTGTCGTCCATCGGGCGCTCGGCGAGCTGCCGGGCCAGTTCGCGGCGCCAGCGCATGGCGGGCCGGTCGGCGCGCACGGAGGCGATGTCGTACAGGAAGAGGCCGGCCGTGCCGAGGAGCACGAGTGCCGTGATCGCGGCCGGGATCCTGCGCCTGGACCAGAAGCGTCGTGCCCTCCCGCTCTCGCCCTCCAGCACCGGCGGGGGCTCGTGGGCCGCCGCCGACTGGTCGAGAGGCTCGGGTCCGGTCTCCTTCTCGATGACCGGCAGTCGTCGGGTGGTGCCCTCGGTGCCCTGGGACTCGCTCATCGCGTCCTCCCGTGTGCCGCGCCCTGCCCGGACGCCGGGTGCAGCCGCTCCACGTGCACGGCGACCTCCGGCACTTCCATGCCCACCAACGCGCCTACCCGCTCGGCGACATGCCGACGCACGGCCGCGCACCGGGCACCGATGTCGGTGGGGTAGTCGAGTTCGAGGTGGACCCGGACCCGGGCGGTGTCATGCGCCACCACGACATCGGCGTGCGGCCGGTCGGCGCCCTCGCTCAGTTTGCCCACCGCCTCCCGTGCGGCCTGGGAGGCGATCTTCGCGACGACCCGGTCGGCGATCCGGGTGGCTCCGCGCTCACCGGGCACGACCGCGGCCGGCGGCTTGCCCAGCTCCACCGCCCCACCGCTCACGGCCGTCACCGCCTCCGTTCGTCACGGCGCCGGAAGAAGTCTCCGAACTCCCAGTCGCCCTCCAGGAACCGTCCGACGACGAACCCGACGGCGCCCAGGGCCGCCACCAGCAAAAAGGCGCCGAATCCGCCGAAATACCCGGCGAAGCCGAGTGCCATGCCGGCGATCATGCCGACCACGGCCATGCTCATGGTGCGCTCCTCAGTTCCTCAGCAACTCGCCGGCACCCGAATCGTCCTGTCGCCGGCGCGTCACTGGATCCGGCGCTCCGGTTCCTCTTCCTCCTCCTCCGGCAGCTTCACGTCGCTCACCGCGATGTTGACCTCGACGACTTCGAGGCCGGTCATCCGCTCCACGGCGTTGATCACGTTCTCGCGAACGTCCCGGGATACGTCGGAGATCGAGACGCCGTACTCGACGACGATCTCCAGGTCGAGCGCGGCCTGCACCTCACCGACCTCGGCCTTCACCCCGCGCGTCACCGACTTCGTCGTCCCGCCCGGCACCCGGTCGCGTACCGCCCCGAAGGTCCGCGAGATCCCGCTGCCCATGGCGTGCACGCCGTCCACGTCACGTGCGGCCATTCCGGCGATCTTCTCCACGACGCCGTCCGCGATCGTCGTGCGGCCCCGGCTGCCGGGGTCCCCGCCGCCGCGCCTGGTCGCCTGCGCCTTGCGCATGGTGGGCGTCTCGCCCTCCGTCCCCCGGTTCTGCTCCGTCACATCAGTCATGGCCGTTCGTCCTTTTCGGTCGTCGTCCCATGACCACCGTAAGCACGGTTGCGCGAATGCGCGCCAGGTATACGGCAGGCTGGAGGAATGACGACGGCGGATCGCTGGACGCGGGAAGTCCGGCAGCAGCTGGGACTCGGCAGGCTGCTGCCACTGGGCGACGCGCGCGACGGCGCGTGGATCTCCGAGAGGGCGGCCGAGGCGGTGCTGCGGAGCACGGCCGAGGCCATGGGCGGGGTACGGCTGGGCGCGCTGCGGGTGGCGCTCACGGACCCGGCACAGGCGCAGGAGGCGGCCGTACCGCCGCCGCCGAGCGCCCTGCCACCGGGGCCGCTGCGGATCACGGCGGACTTCGCGACGACGGCGGCGGAGCCGCTGCCCGCGACGGCGGAACGGCTGCGCGGGGTGCTGGCCACCGCGGCGGCGCAGCGCCTCGGCCTGGCGGTGACCGAGGTGGACCTGCGGGTGACGGCTCTGCTCGACGAAGATGTGCAACCCGCCGCCGTGCACCCGCCCGAACCGGCGCGGGCGGCGGAGCCGGCCAACCCCGACGAGGAGCGGGTCGCCGCCGTGACCGTGGCGACCCCGGGCGTCACCCGGCTGACGGGCGCCCTCGGCGGGTTGGGCCGCTCGGTGCACATCGACCGGCGGCAGGGCGAGGCCGCACTTCCGCGTCGGCATGTGCGCGTGGAGATCGCGGTGAGCGCGGACCACCGGGCCGTGGAGGTGGCCCGGGAGGTACGCGAGCGGGCCGGACGTGCGCTGGCCGACCACCCGACGGTGGCCGTACTGGTCACGTCCGTCGGCTGATCGGCGCAGGGCTCACTCGCCGAGGCCGGCCAGGTCTCGCAGCCGCCGCGCCTGCGCGGCCCGCTCGGCGCCGCGCTGCTCGTCGTACGTGCGATCGACGGCACCACGAAGCAGCGCCTTGGTCTCGATCACGGCGTCCCGCGGTGCGGCCACGATGGCCCCGGCGAGGTCCCGTACGGCGTCGTCGAGTTGCCCGGCGGGCACGGCGAGGTTGGCCAGCCCGCTGCTGACGGCCTCCTCGGCCGACACGAAGCGGCCGGTCACGCAGATCTCCAGCGCGCGGCCGTATCCGACCAGCCCGACCAGCGGGTGCGTGCCCGTCAGGTCCGGCACCAGCCCGAGGCTGGTCTCGCGCATGGCGAACTGCACGTCGTCGGCGACGACGCGCACGTCACAGGCGAGCGCGAGTTGGAAGCCCGCCCCGATGGCATGCCCCTGGACGGCGGCGATGGACACGATGTCGTTGCGCCGCCACCAGGTGAAGCCCTCCTGGAACTCGGCGATGGCAGCGTCGAGTTCGCCGTCGCTGCTGCGCGCGAGGTCGATGAACGAGGACTCGCCCTCGATTCCCTCGGGCGTGAACATCTGCCGGTCGAGGCCGGCGGAGAAGGACTTGCCCTCACCGCGCAGCACCACGACCCGCACGCTGCCCGGCACGGCCCGCCCGGCCTCGGCGAGCGTCCGCCACATGGCGGGGCTCTGTGCGTTGCGCTTGTCCGGGTTCGTCAGGGTCACCGTCGCGATGGCGCCGTCGACGGTGAGCCGTACGCCGTCCTTGTCGAGCAGGGGCGCGAGTTCCTGGTCGGGCGAAGCCATGGGGTTGCCTCCGATGCGTGCGGTCACATGGGATGCCCGTCAGGGCACCCCCTAAGTGACTGCACAGTAACCACCCGCCCGACCCGGAGTCCCTCCAGGTCCCTCCAAGGGCACCGAGGGAGGACCGGCCGGGTGGTCACCATCGAAGCCGATGGGCCGCCCGAATCAGTCTGCGGCCTTCTTGCCTCGTGTCGCACCGCCACGCCCACGGAGCGTGACGCCCGACTCGCTGAGCATCCGGTGTACGAAGCCATACGAGCGGCCGGTCTCCTCGGCCAGTGCCCGAATGCTCGCACCGGAGTCGTACTTCTTCTTCAGGTCTGCCGCGAGCTTGTCGCGCGCGGCGCCGGTCACCCGGCTGCCCTTCTTCAGAGTCTCGGCCACCCGTGCCTCCTCATGGGAAGTGCGCTCTGGTCTCCTCATGATCACCCCTCCGGGGCTTCATGGCCACCCATTCGGCAAGGTCCGTGAGACAAGGTTGTGACGACAGGAGTGCGTCCCCACATGCGGAATCTCGAATTCCGCGAAGCCCTGTCCGTACGGCCGAACGGGTTCTTCTGCGAAACGCCAGGTCAGCGACGCGCGACGGCCGAGCCCTTGTCGATGAAGGACTCGGCCGCGAAATTGATGTAGTACACACCTCGGTACGAGGAGATCTCACACAGATGATGGATCAATGGTGGGCCGAATGATCCATACGCCGGTGATCAGGCATTCGATCAAGCCAGGGCGACGAGATCCGCGTAGTCGGCACCCCACAGATCCTCGACACCGTCCGGCAGCAGAATGATCCGTTCCGGCTGGAGGGCCTCGACCGCGCCCTCGTCGTGGGTGACGAGCACGACCGCGCCCTTGTACGTGCGCAGCGCGCCGAGGATCTCCTCGCGGCTGGCCGGGTCGAGGTTGTTGGTGGGCTCGTCGAGGAGCAGGACGTTCGCCGAGGAGACGACCAGGGTCGCCAGGGCGAGGCGGGTCTTCTCACCGCCGGAGAGCACCCCGGCCGGCTTGTCGACGTCGTCGCCGGAGAACAGGAACGAGCCCAGCACCTTACGGACCTCCACGAGATCCATGTCGGGGGCGGCGGAGCGCATGTTCTCCAGGACCGTGCGGTCGGCGTCCAGGGTCTCGTGCTCCTGGGCGTAGTACCCGATCTTGAGGCCGTGCCCGGGGATGACCGCGCCGGTGTCCGGCTGCTCGACCCCGGCGAGCAGCCTGAGCAGGGTGGTCTTGCCCGCGCCGTTGAGCCCGAGGATGACCACCCTCGACCCCTTGTCGATGGCCAGGTCGACGTCGGTGAAGATCTCCAGCGAGCCGTACGACTTCGACAGGCCCTCCGCCGTGAGGGGCGTCTTGCCGCAGGGCGCGGGATCCGGGAAGCGGAGCTTGGCGACCTTGTCGGACTGCCGGACCTCCTCCAGCCCCGACAGCAGTCGCTCCGCCCGCCGGGCCATGTTCTGCGCCGCGACGGTCTTGGTCGCCTTGGCACGCATCTTGTCGGCCTGGGCGTTGAGCGCGGCGGCCTTCTTCTCGGCGTTCTGCCGCTCGCGCTTGCGGCGCTTCTCGTCGGCCTCGCGCTGCTGCTGGTAGAGCTTCCAGCCCATGTTGTAGATGTCGATCTGAGCGCGGTTGGCGTCCAGGTAGAACACCTTGTTGACGACCGTCTCGACCAGGTCGACGTCGTGGGAGATCACGATGAAGCCGCCGCGGTAGGTCTTCAGGTAGTCCCGCAGCCAGACGATCGAGTCCGCGTCGAGGTGGTTGGTGGGCTCGTCGAGCAGCAGTGTGTCGGCGTCCGAGAACAGGATGCGGGCGAGCTCGATACGGCGGCGCTGACCACCGGAGAGGGTGTGCAGCGGCTGGCCGAGCACCCGGTCGGGCAGGTTGAGCGCGGCGGCGATGGTGGCGGCCTCGGCCTCGGCGGCGTATCCGCCCTTGGTGAGGAACTCCGTCTCCTGGCGCTCGTACTGCTTCAGCGCCTTCTCGCGGGTGGCGCCCTGGCCGTTGGCGATGCGCTGCTCGTTCTCACGCATCTTGCGGATCAGTACGTCCAGGCCGCGCGCGGAGAGGATCCGGTCGCGGGCGAGCACGTCGAGGTCGCCGGTGCGGGGGTCCTGCGGGAGGTAGCCGACCTCGCCGGAGCGGGTGATGGTGCCGCCGGCGGGGATGCCCTCGCCGGCGAGGCACTTGGTGAGGGTGGTCTTGCCGGCGCCGTTGCGGCCGACGAGGCCGATGCGGTCGCCCTTGGCGACGCGGAAGGACGCGGACTCGATGAGGACGCGCGCACCGGCGCGCAGCTCGATACCGGAGGCGGAGATCACGGACAGACTCCAGGGCGGGTGGGTGGCGGGATGGGCGGCTGAGGACGTTCCCGCCGTCTAATGCGCGAGGAGAATGGCCATGGGTTCAGTCTAACGGGACCGTGCAACCACTTTTTCTGGGTTCGCGTGTTCGGATCGGCCACCCCCTCGTCTCCGCCGCCCCCGCCGCCGCGGCGCGGCCGGCGGGCCGTTGTCAGTGGCCGCTGCGAGACTGGGCGGCGGACCGGAACGGACGGATCACAAAGGGGTGATCGGCATGGCAGGCACGAGCGGTGGGCGTCCGAGCATCTTCCCGACGCTGCTGTACGCGGACGCGAAGGCGGCGATCAAGCAGCTCACGGAGGCCTTCGGGTTCACGGAGCTCGCGGTCTACGAGGACGAGGACGGCAAGGTCGCGCACGCCGAGCTGGCGCAGGGCAACGGCGCGGTGATGCTCGGCTCGAAGGGCACCGGCAGCGCCTTCGACAAGGCGATGGAGGCCGCGGGCACGACCGGGGTGTACGTCGTCGTGGACGACGTCGACGCACACCACCGACGGGCCGTGGAGCACGGCGCTCGGATCCTGATGCCCCCGACGGACCAGGACTACGGCTCGCGGGACTACATGGCCCGGGACGTCGAGGGCAACGTGTGGAGCTTCGGCACGTACGCACCCGAGCCGGGCGCCTGAGCCCCGCTCCGGCTCAGCTCCCCCCGGTGTGCACCTGGAAGGCGGCGCGGCGCACGGCCTTCGCGAGGGCGGGGTCGGGGTGCGCGGCGGCGAGCGCGACCAGCACCTGCACGGTGCGGGGGTGTCCGACGGCCCGGACCTCGTCGAGCAGCATCGGCACCGTGGGCTGGACGGCCGACTCCAGGTGGCGCACCAGCATCGGGGCCTCGCCGTGGTCGGCGACGGCGGCGGCGGTGTCGACCCACAGCCAGGTGGCCTCTTCCCTGGTGAGCACCTCATGGGCGTCCTCGGGGTCGACGCCGTCGTGCTCGGCGAGCCACAGCAGGGCGTAGGGCCGCAGGGTCGGCTCGTCGAGGACCTCGCGCACGTCGTGCTCGGCGGGGGCGCCGACGACACGCAGCGCCTCGAAGGCGAGGCCGCGCAGCAGGGCGTCGTCGCCGCGGGCGGCGCCGAGGAGTTCGGTGACGGCGCTGCCGACGGGGCGGGCGGCGAGCCAGGCGCGGTACTCGTCGCGGGCGGCGTTCGGGCGCAGCTGGGCGCAGCCGCGGAGCATGTCCTCGGCCGCGCGCTCGATGTTCCCCGCCGGGCTCTGGGCGGCGACGCAGATCTGCTCCAGCTTGACCCAGACCGCCCAGTTGCCGAGCGGGGTGAGCGTGGCCTGTCCGTCGCCGTAGGTGAGGGCGCCGACGGAGGCGAGGGCGTGCAGGGCCCAGTCGAGGAGGGGGGCGAGGGGGGCGTCCTCGACGCCTGCCGGGGCCGGCTCGGGCTGCGGCCCGTAGGGGATCTCGCATCTCTCGGTGCGCAGTTCGGTGACGCGCTGCTCCAGCAGGTCCAGGAGCTGCTCGACGGGGACCGGCCCGGCGGACAGGTGCAGGAAGGAGAGCACCTGGGGCATGGCCGAGACGACGTCGGGTACGGCGCCGTGCTCCAGCCGCTCCGGTTCCGGGTGGGCGAGCGACCAGGCGTCGAACAGGGCGACCCAGCCGCGCAGGACGGCACTGTCGTCGCGGTCCCAGGCGCGCAGCCGCCAGCCGGGGCGGGCGCTGTCGCCGTGCACCTCGACCAGCCCGGCGAGGCGGGCGGTGTCCCAGTCGGCGCGGACCTGAGCCACGGTCAGGCCCAGGTCCTGGGCCGCGCGTTCGGCGGTCGCGTCGGAGAGGGTGCCCTTGCCGTCGGAGGCGCTGCCGTCCCGGCCGGGGCCCAGGGCGGCGTCGGCCCAGTGGGCGACGCGGGCCGCCGCGGCCAGGCCGGAGCGTGCCATTCTGGCCAGCTCGGACCGGGCCGGTGTGCCCTCCGGGGGGCGCGGTGCGGGGCGGCGTGGGCGCCGCTGGTTCACGGCTCTGGGGGCGGCGGCCAGGGGTCGCGGGCGGACGAGTCGAAGCCTGGAGTCGCGCGGGATACGGGACGTCACGGGTGCAGTCTTCCGGTTGACGGTCCGAAAACCCAAACGGAATGTCACGAGGGGCTACGGGGATGGCCAACGCACAGGGTCCCGCGGGCGGCCGGGGACCGATAACAGGCCAGTGGTCCGGGGTTAAACGGAATCTGCGGCGCCGGATCCTCGCGCTCACGTGGAGCCGCCCCGAGGGCGTCCCCCGGGAGCGGTCGCACGAGCGTTCACATGAGCGGGGTGACGAAGCGGCGCAGCGCCTCTTCGTAGCCCTCGGGGTCGGCGTTCCACATGGCGGCGTGCGGGGCGCGCCGGACCGTGCGGAGGGAGACCAGGTCGGGGTGGGCGGCGGCCAGGCGGCGGGAGAGGCTCCAGGGGGCAACCTCGTCGTCGGGACCGTGGAAGATCAGGGTCGGCACCGGGGGCCGGTCGGGGACGCCCGTACGCATGCCGCGGCCGGCGTGCAGGCCGGTGCGGCCCTGTGCCGCGCGTACGGCGAGGGGCAGCAGCGGGCCGGGGGTGTGGCGGGCCGCGGCGAGGGCACGCAGGGTGGCTTCCCAGCTGAGCACCGGGGAGTCCAGGACGAGCCCGGAGACCCGGTCCCGCAGCCCCGAGTGCTGGGCGGCGCGCAGGGCCATCGTCGCCCCCGTCGACCAGCCGAGCAGGACGAGTTGCTTGGCGCCGTACCGCACGGCGTAGCGCATCGCGGCGTCCAGGTCGCGCCACTCGGTCTCGCCCAGGTGGCCCAGGCCGTCCGGAGGGCGTGGTGCGCCGAGGTCACCTCGGTAGGAGAGGGCGAGGACCGGGAAGTGCCGGCCGCTGAGGAACCCCATGACGTTCATGGCGTGCTCGCGCGTGGTGCCGAGGCCGTGCACGGCGATGACCCAGGTGCCGCGGCTGCCGGGGACGAACCACGCGGGCAGGGAGCCGAGTTCGCCGGGGACGTCGACGTCGGCGTGGTCGAGGCCGAGGGCGGCGGCGGGGTCGCCGACGTATACGTTCGGGGTGAGCCAGACGCTGTCGCCGGGGTCGAGGGTGCCGTGGGTGACACGTTCCAGGCGGCGTACGACGGTGTCGGCGGAGTGCTTCGCCGCGGCGATGACCGGGCCGACGACGGCGTGCGAGCCGTCGCCGGAGAGGCCGTAGGTGCCGGGCCGCAGGGAGGCCAGGTCGCGGGTGAGGGTGATCTGGCCGGCGGCCGTGGCGTGCACGGTGAGCCGGGGTTCGGTGGGCAGGGGCCTGCCGGGAGGGGCCGTCAGGGCGGCACCACTGGCGTACCGCCCGGCGGCGACGCTCGCGACGCCGGCGGCCAGGGCCACGGTGACGGCAGCGGCCGTCGCTTTGACAGTGCGCACGGATCCAGTGTCCGGGCGCGGACGGGGTCGGGCCAGTGGGAGGACGACTCGGGGTGAGGGCCGCCGCCGGACGGACCCCCCACCCGACCCGCGCCTCACCCCCGCTGCCCGTATCCCCGCAACCGCTCCCCCACCTCGGCCACCTGCTCCCCCGACAGCAGGCTCGGCGCGCGGCCCGGCACCGAGGAGGCCGTGAGCCACAGGCGGGACATCCACTCCAGTTGGGCGGTGCGGTCGTAGGCCTGGGCCAGGGTCGTGCCGTAGGCGATGGTGCCGTGGTTCTGGAGGAGACAGGCGGTGCGGTCGGTGAGGGCACGGAGCATGTTGCCGGCCAGCTCCTCGGTGCCGTACGTCGCATAAGGGGCGACCCGGACGGGCCCTCCGAGCGCCGCCGCCATGTAGTGGATCAGCGGCAGCTCGGGAACCAGCGTCGAGACGGCCGTCGCGTGGACCGCGTGGGTGTGGACGACGGCGCCGGCGTCGGTGGCGCGGTACACGGCGAGGTGCATCGGCAGTTCGCTGGTCGGCACCAGGGCACCCAGGACCTGCCGGCCCTCCAGGTCCACCCCGGTCACGTCCTCCGCGGTCAGCCGGTCGTACGGCACGCCGGACGGCGTGACCAGCACGGTGTCCCCGACGCGCACCGAGACGTTCCCGGACGTGCCGACCACCAGCCCGTCGGCCACGGTGCGCCGCGCGGTCGCCACCAGCGCCTCCCAGGCTTCAAGCTCCTCGGGGCGCACCTTCCTGCCTCGCTGTTCCTGCAGCTCCTCAGTCATGCGGCGATCCTGCCAGCCGGCACCCCGGCGCGGCCTGGAGTCCGCCCAGGACGGGGCACCGGATCCGCACGCACCGAGACGCCCGCGTTCCCTTCGGACGGGGTGCGGCGACGACCACGCAGCGTGGACGGCCCGCCACAACCCGTCGAGCGCGGGGACGCCGCCGGCCGGATGGCGCTTCGGACCCCCTGGCGGTGCGACGACGCGGCGGCTGCCGAGTGACCAGAATCTCTTCGGAGGACCGGCGACCCGACCGAGGACGTCCGCCCGGGGGCCACCGACCCCGCCCCGCCCGGGCTGCGCGCCGCCAGGCGGAAGGAGAGCCTCCGCCCCCGTGGGAGAAACCCTCCCTGCCGGACACCGTGCGGCCCGCCCCAGTTCACCTTCCGTTCACTCAGGTTACCTACGTTCGGCAAGCCAATGACCTCGAACGATTGCCTGGGTAAATGGAAAGCTTCTCGCTGATCCTCGCGATTGTGGTGGTAACCGCACTCGCGTTCGATTTCACGAACGGTTTCCACGACACCGCGAACGCGATGGCCACGACCATTTCCACGGGCGCCATGAGGCCCAAGGTCGCGGTGGCCATGTCCGCCGTCCTCAATCTCGTCGGCGCCTTCCTCTCCGTGGAGGTCGCCAACACCATCTCCAAGGGCCTCGTCGACGAGGCCGGCATCCGTCCCGAAGTCATCTTCGCCGCGCTGGTCGGTGCGATCCTCTGGAATCTGCTGACCTGGCTGGTCGGTCTGCCCTCCAGCTCCTCGCACGCCCTCATGGGCGGTCTGATCGGCGCCACCGTCGCCTCGGCGGGCGTCGGCGCGGTCCACGGCGACGTGCTCGTCACCAAGGTGCTGATCCCGGCGATCGCCGCCCCGCTGGTCGCGGGCATCGCCGCGATGTTCGCCACGCGGCTGACCTACACCCTCGGCAAGAAGGCCGACGGCGAGGCGTCCAAGAAGGGCTACCGCGCCGGACAGATCGCCTCCGCCGGCCTGGTCTCCCTGGCCCACGGCACGAACGACGCGCAGAAGACCATGGGCATCATCACCCTCGCCCTGGTCGCCGGCGGCACCCTCGCCCCCGACTCCGACCCGCCCATGTGGGTCATCCTCTCCGCGGGCATCGCCATCGCGCTGGGCACCTACCTCGGCGGCTGGCGCATCATCCGCACCATGGGCAAGGGTCTGACCGACCTCCAGCCGCAGCAGGGCTTCGCCGCCCAGACCAGCGCGGCCACGGTCATCCTGGCCTCCTCCCACCTCGGTTTCTCCCTCTCCACCACGCACTCGGTCTCCGGCGCGGTCATGGGCGCGGGCCTCGGCCGCAAGGGCGGCGTGGTCCGCTGGTCGACGGCGACCCGGATGTTCGTCGCCTGGGGCCTGACCCTGCCGGCGGCAGCCCTGGTCGCCGCGCTCGCGGAGTACGTGACGGGCTTCGGCGCCTGGGGCACGGGCCTGGTCGCGGTCTTCCTGGTCGTCTCCAGCGCCGCGATCTGGAAGATCTCCCGGCGGGAGGTCGTCGACCACACCAACGTCAACGACACCGACGAGCCGGCCGGTGTGGTGACGCAGGCCATGGCCGCCGTGACCGTGCCGCCGGCCCACCCGGTGGTCGAGGACATCACGGCCACGGTCCCGCCCCAGACCTCCGAGTCGACGCCGTCGAAGGCGTCGGTCTGACCCCCACCCGGTTCCTCCTCGCCGGTTACTCAAGGAAGAAGAAGCATGAAGATCGACTGGGCGGCTCTCGGCTCCGTCTTCGGGGTCAGCCTCGTGGTCACGGTTGCCCTGGTGGGCCTGTTCACCCTCGGCATCTCCGGCCTGTCCCGCCGCGAACGTGCGGCGGCCCAGGGCGACTCGGCCGCGCTCGCGGTCACCGGGGCGTACGCCTGCTTCGCGGCGTGCGCGGCGGCCGTGGGCTACGGCATCTACCTGATCGTGGCCTGACACACACGCCGATCGTGGCCTGACGCACAAAGCGCTCATGGCCTGACGCATAAAGCGCTCATGGCCTGAGCAACAGCGCGCCGGAGCGCGCGCCAGCACCCGGGGTGCGAGACGGAACACCGTCTCGCACCTCACGCGTGTGTGGGCCTCCGCACACTCTCCCTCCGCAGGTCAACGGCAAGTTGACGGCCCTTCCGGCCCCGTGGTGGACTGCCGGGGCCATGTACGGCGGCAGAAGAGGAAGCCGGTGCGAATCCGGCGCGGTCCCGCCACTGTCACCGGGGTAGAAAACCCCGGGAGCCAGGAACTCTCGCCGCCGGTCTCGTCGAACCAGGGCGTGGACACCCTGAGTGAGGACATAACGCGATGCTCGGCTGCCGTTCGAGACTGAGGTCCCGCACCAGGGCTCTGCCCTTCCCCGCGGCCGGCTGACGCCGATGCGTGCCGATCGCGTCTTCGCGTACGGTGCCGCCGCCGGACTTCTCGGTGATCAGCTGCTCGGCGACCCCCGCCGCGGGCATCCGGTCGCCGCGTTCGGACGGGCCGCCGCCGCCGTGGAGAGGGTGTTGTGGCGCGACCACCGCGCGTGGGGTGCGCTGCACACCGCCGTGTGCGCCGGTGGCGCCGTGGCGCTGGGCGCCGTCGCCGCCCGCGCCGTCCGCACCTCCCCGGCCGCGTCCGTCGCGCTGACCGGCGCCGCCGCCTGGGCGGTGGTCGGAGGGACGTCGCTGGCCCGCGAGGCCCGGCTCGTCGCGCGTGCGCTGGAGGCGGGGGACGTGGAGGCCGCGCGGGCGCGGCTGCCGCACCTGTGCGGGCGGGACCCGCAGGCGCTGGACGCGGACGGGATCGCGCGGGCCGTGGTGGAGTCCGTCGCCGAGAACACCTCCGACGCGGTCGTGGGGGCGCTGGTGTGGGGGGCCGTCGGGGGTGTGCCGGGGCTGGTCGGCTTCCGGGCCGTGAATACGCTGGACGCCATGGTGGGGCACAAGTCGCCCAGGTACCGGCGCTACGGGTGGGCCTCGGCCCGGCTGGACGACGTGGCCGGGTGGCCGGGCGCACGGCTGACCGCCGTACTCGCGGCACTGGCCGGACCCGATCCGCGGGGTGCCGTGCGCGCCTGGCGGGAGGACGCGGCGAAGCATCCGAGCCCCAACGCCGGGCCCGTGGAGGCCTCGTTCGCCGGGGCGCTCGGGGTGCGGCTGGGCGGGACGCTCTCGTACGGCGGGCGGGTGGAGCACCGGCCCGTGCTGAACACGCGGGGGCGCGCCGTCGGCACGCCCGACGTCGAACGCGCCGTGCGGCTGTCGCGGCGCGTCACCTGGCTCGCGCTCGGCGTGTGCGCCGGAGCCCGGTTGCTGAAGAGGGGGCAATGAGCATGAGCGGTGGTCTTCTCGTCGCCGGTACCACGTCCGACGCGGGCAAGAGCGTCGTCACGGCGGGGATCTGCCGGTGGCTGGTACGGCAGGGCGTCAAGGTCGCGCCCTTCAAGGCGCAGAACATGTCCCTCAACTCGTTCGTCACGCGCGAGGGGGCGGAGATCGGGCGGGCGCAGGCCATGCAGGCGCAGGCCTGCCGGGTCGAACCCACCGCGCTGATGAACCCCGTGCTGCTCAAGCCCGGTGGCGAGCAGAGCAGTCAGGTCGTGCTGCTGGGCAAGCCGGTGGGTGAGCTGAGCGCGCGCGGGTACCACGGCGGACGGCAGCAGCGGCTGCTCGGGACGGTGCTGGACTGTCTGGAGCAGTTGCGGGGCACGTATGACGCGGTGATCTGTGAGGGGGCCGGTTCTCCCGCCGAGATCAATCTGCGGCGGACCGACATCGTGAACATGGGGATCGCCCGGGGCGCCGGGCTCCCCGTGCTCGTCGTCGGTGACATCGACCGGGGTGGTGTCTTCGCCTCGTTCTTCGGGACGGTCGCGCTGCTGTCGCGCGAGGACCAGGAATGTGTCGCCGGGTTCCTCGTCAACAAGTTCCGCGGGGACGTCTCCCTGCTGGAGCCCGGCCTGGACATGCTCCACGACCTCACGGGGCGCCGGACGTACGGCGTGCTGCCCTTCCGGCACGGACTCGGCATCGACGAGGAGGACGGGCTGCGGGTCTCCCTGCGCGGAACGGTGCGGGAGTCCGTCGTCGCGCCGCCCCTCGGCGAGGACGTGCTGCGGGTCGCCGTCTGCGCCGTCCCGCTGATGTCGAACTTCACCGACGTCGACGCCCTGGCCGCCGAGCCGGGTGTCGTGGTGCGGTTCGTGGACCGTCCGGAGGAACTTGCCGACGCGGACCTGGTGGTGATCCCCGGCACCCGGGGAACCGTCCGGGCCCTGGAGTGGCTGCGCGAGCGGGGGCTCGCCGACGCCCTCGTGCGCAGGGCCGCCGAGCAGCGGCCCGTCCTCGGCATCTGCGGGGGCTTCCAGATCCTGGGCGAGCACATCGAGGACGACGTCGAGAGCCGGCGCGGGCATGTCGAGGGGCTGGGGATCCTGCCCGTGCGGGTGCGGTTCGCCCGTGAGAAGACCCTCACCCGGCCGGAGGGCGAGGCCCTCGGGGAGCGGGTCGCGGGCTACGAGATCCACCACGGAGTCGCCGAAGTGACCGGCGGGGAAGCCTTCTTGGACGGCTGCCGGGTCGGTCAGACCTGGGGCACGCACTGGCACGGCTCACTGGAGTCGGACGGCTTCCGGCGGGCGTTCCTGCGCGCGGTGGCGTCCGCCGCGGGCCGCCGCTTCGTGCCGGCCCCCGACACGTCGTTCGCCGCGCTGCGCGAGGAGCAGCTCGACCGGCTCGGCGATCTGATCGAACAGCACGCGGACACGGACGCGCTGTGGCGGCTCATCGAGTCGGGCGCGCCGCGAGGACTGCCCTTCATCCCCCCGGGAGCGCCCGCATGAGCACTGTGTTGTTGTTGTCGACCGCCGACACGGACCTGCTCGCGGCCCGTGCCTGCGGTGCCGGCTACCGGATCGGCAACCCGACCCGTATCGACGTCGCGTCCGAACTCCCCTCGCTCGTGGCGGGCGCGGACATCGCGGTCGTGCGTCTGCTGGGCGGCAAGCGGGCCTGGGAGGACGGGCTGGCCGCGCTCCGGGCGTCCGGTGTCCCGACCGTGCTGCTGGGCGGGGAGGCGGTGCCCGACGCGGAGTTGATGGCCGAGTCGTCCGTCCCGGCCGGGGTCGTGGCCGAGGCGCTGAAGTACCTCGTCGAGGGCGGCCCCGCCAACCTCGCCGAACTCGCCCGGTTCCTCTCCGACACCGTGCTGCTGACGGGCGAGGGGTTCGTCGAGCCGCGGAAGATGCCCGAGTACGGCGTCCACGGGGACCGGACGTTCCAGGAGGGCCGTCCCACCGTGGGCGTGCTCTTCTACCGGGCCCACGAGCTGAGCGGCAACACCGCGTTCGTGGACACCCTGTGCGACGCGATCGAGGCGCGGGACGCCAACGCCCTGCCCGTGTACTGCGGTTCGCTGCGCGGCGCCGACGCCGGGCTGTACGAGCTGCTCGGGAAGGCCGATGCCGTGGTCGCCACCGTCCTCGCGGCCGGCGGCACGCACGCCTCGCAGGCGTCGGCGGGCGGCGACGAGGAGGCCTGGGACGTCGGCCGGCTGGCCGAGCTGGACGTGCCCGTGCTGCAGGGGCTGTGCCTCACCTCCTCGCGCGTCGCCTGGGACGCCTCGGACGCCGCCCTGTCGCCCATGGACGCGGCGATGCAGGTCGCGATCCCGGAGTTCGACGGGCGGCTGATCACGGTCCCGTTCTCCTTCAAGGAGCAGGGCCCGGACGAGGTGCCGGTGTACGTCGCCGACCCGGAGCGGGCCGCGCGGGTCGCCGGGATCGCCGTACGGCACGCACGGCTGAGGCACAAGCCGAACGCCGAGAAGAAGCTCGCCCTGGTCTTCACCGCGTACCCGACCAAGCACTCGCGCGTCGGCAACGCGGTCGGCCTGGACACGCCCGCGTCGGCGGTGCGGGTGCTGGACGCGCTGAAGCAGGCGGGGTACGGGCTCACCGAGTACCCCGACGACGGCGACGAGTTGATCCACCGGCTCATCGAGGCCGGCGGGCACGACGTCGAGTGGCTCACCGAGGAGCAGCTGGCCGCCGCGCCCGCGCGCGTGCCGCTCGCCGACTACCGGGCGTGGTTCGACAAGCTCGACCCGGACCTGCGCGACGCCATGCTCCAGGCGTGGGGCGAGCCGCCGGGTTCGCTGTACGTCGACGGGGAGGACATCGTCCTCGCCTCGCTGCGGTTCGGGAACGTCGTCGTCATGATCCAGCCGCCGCGCGGCTTCGGCGAGAACCCGATCGCGATCTACCACGACCCGGACATGCCGCCGTCCCACCACTACATGGCGGCGTACCGGTGGCTGGAGAACAGCTTCGGCGCCGACGCGATCGTGCACATGGGCAAGCACGGCACGATGGAGTGGCTGCCGGGCAAGGGGCTCGGGCTGAGCGGCGGTTGCGCGCCCGACGCCGTGCTCGGCGATCTGCCCCTCGTCTACCCGTTCATCGTCAACGATCCCGGTGAGGGCACCCAGGCCAAGCGGCGCGGGCACGCGACCGTCGTCGACCATCTGGTGCCGCCGATGGCGCGGGCCGACACCTACGGCGACCTGGCCAAGCTGGAGCAGCTGCTGGACGAGTACGCGCTCGTCAGCGACCTGGACCCGGCCAAGGCGCCGGCTGTGCGCGCCCAGATCTGGACGCTGGTCAAGGCGGCCGAGCTCCACCACGACCTGCATGTCGACGAGCAGCCGGACGACGAGGCGTTCGACGAGTTCGTCATGCACATCGACGGCTATCTCTGCGAGATCAAGGACGTGCAGATCCGCGACGGTCTGCACGTTCTGGGCGGTGGTCCGGTCGGCGAGCCGCGCGTGAACCTCGTGCTGGCCGTGCTGCGCGCCGCGCAGGTGTGGGGCGGGCGGGCGAACGCGCTGCCGGGGCTGCGGGCGGCGCTGGCGGCCCGTTTCGGTCTCAGCGAGAAGGAGTTGCTCGCCGAGCCGGGGGCGCCGGTCAAGGTCCCGGTGGAGCTGACGGACCTGGTGGACGGCCCGGCGCGGACCGCCGCCGACGCCGTCGACCTGCTGGAGCAGCTGTGCCGGCGCATCGCCGAGGGCATGGAGGAGCGCGACTGGTCGGTCACGCAGAGCCGTTCCCTCCTGCGTGACGTACTCGGCGGGCAACTCCCCGACGCCGAAGCCGTGTTGGAGTTCGCCTGCGACGAGGTCGTGCCCCGGCTCGCCCGCACCACCGACGAGATCGGCCACATCCTCAAGGCGCTCGACGGCGGTTACGTTCCTGCGGGCCCGTCCGGATCCCCGACGCGCGGCCTGGTCAACGTCCTGCCGACCGGCCGCAACTTCTACTCGGTCGACCCCAAGGCCATCCCGTCCAGGCTGAGCTGGGAGGTCGGGCAGTCGCTGGCCGACTCGCTGGTGCAGCGGTATCTGCGGGACACGGGCGAGTACCCGAGGTCCGTCGGCCTGACGGTGTGGGGCACGTCCGCGATGCGTACCCAGGGCGACGACATCGCCGAGATCCTCGCGCTGCTGGGCTGCCGTCCGGTGTGGGACGACGCCTCACGGCGGGTGACGGGCTTCGAGGTGATCGGCCTGGAGGAGCTCGGGCGTCCCCGCATCGACGTCACGGTCCGGATCTCCGGGTTCTTCCGGGACGCCTTCCCGCACGTCGTGGGGCTGATCGACGACGCCGTCCGCGAGGTGGCCGAGCTGGACGAGCCCGCCGAGCGCAACTTCGTCAAGGCGCACGCCGACGAGGACACCGCCGGGCACGGCGACCGGCGGCGCGCCACGGCCCGGGTCTTCGGCTCCAAGCCGGGTGCGTACGGCGCCGGTCTGCTGCCGCTGATCGACGCCCGCAACTGGCGTTCGGACGCCGACCTGGCCGAGGTGTACGCGGTCTGGGGCGGTTACGCCTACGGACGCGGGCTCGACGGACGGGCGGCGCGCGGGGACATGGAGACCGCGTTCCGGCGGATCGCGGTCGCCGCGAAGAACGTCGACACACGTGAGCACGACCTCGTCGACGCCGACGACTACTTCCAGTACCACGGCGGCATGGTCGCCATGGTGCGGCATCTGACGGGCGCCAGCCCCGAGGCGTACGTGGGTGACAGCGCCGTACCGGACCAGGTGAGGACCCGGACCCTCGGTGAGGAGACGCACCGCGTCTTCCGGGCCCGGGTGGTCAACCCGCGTTGGATGGCGGCCATGCGCCGGCACGGCTACAAGGGCGCGTTCGAGATGGCGGCGACCGTGGACTACCTGTTCGGGTACGACGCCACGGCCGGGGTCGTCGACGACTGGATGTACGAGAAGCTGTCGGCCGAGTACGTCTTCGACGCCGAGAACCGGGACTTCATGAAGAAGTCCAACCCGTGGGCGCTGCGGGGCATCACCGAGCGCCTGCTGGAGGCCGCCGACCGTGGACTGTGGGCCGAGCCGGACGCCGGCACGCTGGAGCGGCTGCGCGCCACGTACCTGGAGCTTGAAGGCAACTTGGAGGGCGACGACCAGTGACCACCCCCTTCCCCTTTACGGCCGTTGTCGGCCAGGACGACCTGCGGCTGGCGCTGCTGCTGAACGCCGTGTCACCGGCGGTCGGCGGTGTGCTGGTGCGCGGCGAGAAGGGCACGGCCAAGTCGACGGCCGTACGAGCGCTGTCGGCGCTGATGCCCGAAGTGCCGGTCGTCCCCGGGTGCCGTTTCTCGTGCGACCCGCACTCCCCCGACCCGGCGTGCCCGGACGGCCCGCACGAGCCGGGCGCGGGCACCCGCCGCGCCGCCCGCATGGTCGAGCTCCCCGTCGGCGCCTCCGAGGACCGGCTGGTGGGCGCGCTGGACATCGAGCGGGCGCTCGCCGAGGGCGTCAAGGCGTTCGAGCCGGGCCTGCTCGCCGACGCGCACCGCGGCATCCTGTACGTCGACGAGGTCAACCTCCTGCACGACCACCTGGTCGACCTGCTCCTCGACGCGGCCGCGATGGGCGCGTCGTACGTGGAGCGCGAGGGTGTGTCCGTCCGGCACGCGGCGCGGTTCCTGCTGGTGGGCACCATGAACCCCGAGGAGGGTGAGCTGCGGCCGCAGCTGCTCGACCGGTTCGGGCTGACCGTCGAGGTCGCGGCCTCACGGGAGCCCGAGCAGCGGGTGGAGGTGGTACGGCGGCGGCTCGCGTACGACGACGATCCGGTCGCCTTCGCAGCCCGCTGGGCGGACGAGGAGGCAGCCGTACGTCGACGCATCGCCGCGGCACGGGAGTTGCTGCCGTCGGTGCGGCTCGGCGACGGGGCGCTGCGGCAGATCGCGGCGACCTGTGCCGCGTTCGAGGTGGACGGGATGCGGGCCGACATCGTGATGGCGCGTACGGCCACCGCGCTGGCCGCGTGGGCCGGGCGGACGGACGTGCTCGCCGAGGACGTACGGCAGGCGGCGCTGCTCGCGCTGCCGCACCGCAGGCGGCGCAACCCCTTCGACGCGCCGGGGCTCGACGAGGACAAGCTCGACGAGACCCTGGAGGAGTTCTCGGGCTCCGAGGACGACGACCCTGATCCGGACCCGGGACCGGACGGACCCGGCGGGGGCGGCGGACAGCCACCGCGGTCCGGTGACGGCCCGCAGGGCGGCGGCGACCCGGCCGCGTCCGCCGAGCCCGGTGAGCCCGGCGAAGGCGGGCAGCCGCAGGCGTCCGGCGCCGGGGAGCAGGCTCCCGTACGGGCCTTCGAGCCGTTCCGCACGAAGGTGCTGAGCGTGCCGGGCGTCGGGCAGGGCGCCGCGGGGCGGCGTTCACGCGCGCGGACGGAGCAGGGGCGCACCACCGGGGCCAGGCGTCCCCGGGGGGCCCTGGGCAAGCTGCACCTGGCGGCCACCGTGCAGGCGGCCGCGCCGCATCAGCGGGCCCGGGGGCGGTCCGGTGCGGGGCTGGTGGTGCGCCGGGACGATCTGCGGCAGGCCGTGCGGGAAGGGCGCGAGGGCAATCTCGTGCTGTTCGTCGTGGACGCCTCCGGGTCGATGGCGGCCCGGCAGCGGATGGGTGCGGTGAAGGGGGCCGTGCTGTCGTTGCTGCTGGACGCCTACCAGCGGCGGGACAAGGTGGGGCTGGTGACGTTCCGGGGGTCTGCCGCCGAGGTGGCGCTGCCGCCGACGTCGTCCGTGGACGCCGCCGCCGCCCGGCTGGAGTCGCTGCCCACGGGTGGTCGTACGCCGCTCGCGGCCGGGCTGCTCAAGGCGCACGAGGTGCTGCGGGTGGAGCGGCTGAGGGATCCGGCCCGGCGCGCGCTCGTCGTGGTGGTGACGGACGGGCGGGCCACGGGTGGCCCGGAGCCGGTCGCGCTGGCCGGGCGGGCCGCCCGGTTGTTCGCGGCCGAGAGCGTCGCGTCCGTGGTGGTCGACTGCGAGTCGGGGCCCGTGCGGCTGGGGCTCGCGGGGCAGCTCGCGGGTGAGCTGGGAGGCACGGCGGTGACGCTCGACGAGTTGCGGGCGGACTCGATCGCCGGGCTGGTCAGGGATGTTCAGGGGACTTCGAGGAAGGTGGCGTGATGCCGAAGGGACAGCCGAGTGTCGTGCCGCAGGACGGGCTGACGACGCGACAGCGCCGTAACCGGCCGCTGGTCGTCGTGCACACCGGGGTGGGCAAGGGCAAGTCGACCGCCGCCTTCGGGCTGGCGCTGCGGGCCTGGAACCAGGGGTGGCCCATCGGGGTGTTCCAGTTCGTCAAGTCCGCCAAGTGGAAGGTCGGCGAGGAGAACGCGCTGCGCGTGCTGGGGGCGTCCGGCGAGGGCGGGTCCGTCGACTGGCACAAGATGGGCGAGGGCTGGTCGTGGGTGCAGCGCGACGATCAGATGGACAACGAGGAGAAGGCCCGGGAGGGCTGGGAGCAGGTCAAGCGGGACATCGCCGCCGAGCGGTACAAGCTGTACGTGCTCGACGAGTTCGCGTACCCGTTGCACTGGGGGTGGGTCGACACCGATGAGGTCGTCGACGTGCTCCGCCACCGTCCCGGCACCCAGCATGTCGTGATCACCGGGCGGAACGCCCCGGAGAAGCTGGTCGACTTCGCCGACCTCGTGACCGACATGTCCAAGGTCAAGCACCCGATGGACGCGGGTCAGAAGGGCCAGAGAGGCATCGAGTGGTGACAGCTGTGCCCCGGCTGGTCATCGCCGCGCCCTCCTCGGGCAGCGGCAAGACCACCGTCGCCACGGGACTGATGGCCGCGCTGACCGCGCGGGGGCTCGCCGTGTCCCCGCACAAGGTCGGTCCGGACTACATCGACCCCGGGTACCACGCGCTCGCGACCGGGCGGGTCGGGCGCAACCTCGACGCGTACATGTGCGGAGCCGAGCTGATCGGGCCGTTGTTCCTGCACGGGGCGCGCGGCTGCGACGTCGCGGTCGTCGAGGGTGTGATGGGGCTGTACGACGGTGCCGCGAAGGAGGGCGAGCTGGCGTCCACCGCGCATGTCGCGAAGCTGCTGCGGGCGCCGGTCGTGCTGGTCGTGGACGCCTCCTCGCAGTCGCGGTCGGTGGCGGCGCTGGTGCACGGGTTCGCGTCCTGGGACCCGGAGGTGCGCCTCGGGGGCGTGATCCTCAACAAGGTCGCCTCCGACCGGCACGAGGAACTGCTGCGGGACGCGCTGGACTCGACCGGGGTGCCCGTGCTGGGTGTGCTGCGGCGGGCGCCGCAGGTGGACACGCCGTCACGGCATCTGGGGCTGGTGCCGGTCGCCGAGCGGCGGGCGCAGGCCGTGGAGGCGGTCGCGGCGATGGCCGCGCAGGTGTCCCAAGGGTGCGACCTGGAAGGGCTGCTGGGGCTGGCGCGCACCGCGGGCGCCTTGAGCGGTGAGCCGTGGCGGCCTCCCGTGACCGCCCCGAGTGCGGGTGCGGTGGTCGCGGTCGCCGGGGGGCCGGCCTTCACCTTCTCCTACGCCGAGCACACCGAGCTGCTCACCGCCGCCGGCGCCGAGGTCGTCCCCTTCGATCCGCTGCGGGACGAGCAACTCCCCGACGGTACCGGCGGGTTGGTCGTCGGCGGCGGGTTCCCCGAGGTGTACGCCGCCGAGCTGTCCGCCAACGAGCCGCTGCGCAAGGCCATCGGTGCGTTCGCGCTGAGCGGCGCTCCCGTCGCCGCCGAGTGCGCCGGGCTGCTCTACCTGTGCCGGGAGCTCGACGGGCAGCCGATGTGCGGGGTGCTGGACGCGACCGCCCGGATGAGCGGGCGGCTGACGCTCGGCTACCGGGACGCCGTCGCCGTGAGCGACAGTGTGCTGGCCGGCGCGGGCACCCGGATGCGGGCGCACGAGTTCCACCGGACGGTCGTCGAGCCCGGCGCGGGAGCGGCGCCCGCCTGGGGAGTGCGCAGCCCCGTGCGACGGGTCGAGGGCTTCGTGCAGCAGGGCGTGCACGCGAGCTATCTGCACACGCACTGGGCCGCGCAGCCCGCGGTCGCCCGTCGGTTCGTGGAGAGGTGCCGGACGTCATGAGCAGCAGGCTGATCGGAGTCGGGGTCGGTCCCGGCGATCCGGAACTGGTGACCGTCAAGGGCGTCAACGCGCTGCGGGCCGCCGAGGTCGTCGTCGTACCGGTGATGGACAGCGGGGAGCGGGGCCGGGCCGAGGCGACGGTGCTGCACTACGTGCCGCAGGAGAAGGTCGTCCGGGTGGTGTTCGCCCTGAACGAGCGGAGCGACCGGGCGCGGCGCGAGGCCGCCTGGGACGCGGCCGGTGAGCGGGTGGCCGAGCTGTTGCGCGAGCGCGCCCACGTCGCCTTCGCGACCATCGGCGACCCCAACGTGTACTCCACCTTCACCTATCTCGCGCAGACCGTCGCCGAGCTGGTGCCGGGGACCGTCGTCGAGACCGTGCCCGGCATCACCGCCATGCAGGACCTCGCCGCGCGCTCGGGTGCCGTGCTGACCGAGGGAACCGAGCCGCTCACGCTGGTGCCCGTCACCGCGGGGGCGGCCGTGCTCAAGGAGGCGCTCGCCGGGCCCGGCACGGTCGTCGCCTACAAGTTCGGCCGGCAGGCGGGCGAGGTCGCCGAGGCACTGCGGCAGGCCGGGCGGATCGGGGACGCGGTGTGGGGGTCGGCGCTGGGCCTGACGGAGGAGTCGATCCGCCCGGCCGCCGAGCTCGACGACGCTCCCCTGCCCTACCTGTCCACGCTCATCGTCCCCGCCCGGCGCGACGGCGGCCGGGGCGGAAAGCTCTGACGCGCGCCCCCACCGCTCCCCCGCCGACCCCTGTACGAGAGGACCGATTCCCATGGCCGACGCCCCCACCGGCAAGGTGACCTTCGTCGGTGCCGGCCCCGGCGCCGCCGATCTGCTGACGTTCCGGGCCGCGCGTGCCATCGCCGAGGCGGACGTCGTGATCTGGGCGGCCAGCCTGGTCCAGGAGGAGGTCCTGCGGCACGCGCGCGAGGACGCCGAGATCCTCGACTCGGCGGCCCTGCCCCTGGAGGACGTCGTCGCCGTCTACGAGCGGGCGAGGGCCGAGGGCCTGAAGGTCGCGCGGATCCACTCCGGTGACCCCGCCCTGTGGGGCGGTACGCAGGAGCAGCTCGACCGGTGTGCGGCGATCGGCATCGAGACCGAGGTCGTGCCCGGGGTCTCCGCGTTCTCCGCGGTCGCCGCGCTCGCCCGGCGCGAGTTGACGATCCCCGAGGTCGCCCAGTCGGTGGTCCTCACCAGGCTCGGCGGCGGCAAGACACCGATGCCGCCCGGCGAGGAGGTGCGGGAGTTCGCCAGGCACGGCACCACGATGGCGATCTTCCTGTCCGCCGCGCGCAGCGGGCAGCTCGTACGGGAGCTGCTGGAGGGCGGTTATCCGACGTCCACCCCGGTCGTGGTCGCCCACCAGGCGACCTGGCCGGAGGAACTCGTCGTGAAGTGCACGGTCGGGACGCTGGAGGAGACCGTCAAGGAGCACAAGCTGTGGAAGCACACCCTCTTCCTCGTCGGTCCGGCCCTCGACGCGCACGGCACCCGCTCGCACCTGTACCACCCCGGCCACTTCCACGGGTACCGCAAGGCGGACCCGGAGGCCCGCCGGGCGCTGCGCGAGCGGGGGGCGAGCACGTGACCGCAGTCGCCTGTTGCGAAGGAGTTGCGCAGTGATCGGTCTCATTTCCGCCACCGCGGCGGGTGCGGTGGCGCGGGACCGGCTGGCCGCGGCGTGGCCGGACCGGACGCGCGTGTACGACGGGCCCGTCGGGGACGCCGTACGGCGGGCGTTCGCCGAGTGCGAGCAGCTGGTGTGCTTCCTGGCGACCGGGGCGGTCGTACGGCTGATCGCCCCGCTGCTGGGTGACAAGGCGGACGACCCCGGTGTGGTGTGCGTCGACGAGGGCGGGCGGTTCGCCGTGGCGCTGGTCGGCGGGCACGGGGGCGGCGCCAATGAACTCGCCCGCGAGACCGGGGAGTTGCTGGGCGCCGAGCCCGTGGTGACCACGGCGACGGACGCGGTGGGCCTGCCCGGCCTGGACCTGCTCGGCCTTCCGGTGGAGGGCGATGTCGCCGGGGTCTCGCGGGCCCTGCTGGACGGCGAACCGGTGGCGCTGCGGGCCGAGGTGGCCTGGCCGCTGCCTCCGCTGCGGGCCGGCGCCGAGGGGGCGTACGCGATCCGGGTGACGGACCGGCTCGTCGAGCCCGCCGAGCGCGAGGTCGTCCTGCGTCCGCCGTCCCTCGTCGTCGGTGTCGGCGCCTCCAGGGGCGCCCCCGTGGAGGAGGTCCTCGGGCTGGTGGAGCAGGTGCTCGGCGAGGCCGGCCTCTCCCCCGCGTCGCTCGCGGAACTCGCCACCGTCGACGCCAAGGCGGGCGAGCCCGGCATCGTCGAGGCCGCCGCACGCCTGGGGGTTCCCCTCGTCACCCACTGCGCCGAGCGGCTGGCGGCCGTCGAGGTCCCCAACCCCTCCGACGCGCCCCTGGCCGCCGTGGGCACCCCCTCCGTCGCGGAGGCCGCCGCTTTGGTGCGCGGCGGTGAACTCCTCGTCGCGAAGCGGAAGTCGGAGCGCTCCGACGGACAGCCGGCGATGGCGACCTGCGCCGTGGTACGGCGTCCCGGCCGCGGGCGGCTCGCGGTGGTCGGGCTCGGGCCGGGCGCCCGGGATCTGCTCACCCCGCGGGCCAGGGCCGAGCTGCAGCGGGCTTCCGTGCTCGTCGGCCTCGACCAGTACGTCGACCAGATCCGCGATCTGCTGCGGCCCGGCACGCGGGTTCTGGAGTCGGGGCTCGGGGCCGAGGAGGAGCGGGCGCGGACGGCGGTCGAGGAGGCCCGCAAGGGGCGGGCCGTCGCGCTGATCGGCAGCGGGGACGCGGGCGTGTACGCCATGGCCTCGCCGGCGCTGGCGGAGGCCAGCGACGACATCGACGTGGTCGGCGTACCGGGGGTGACGGCCGCGCTGGCCGCCGCCGCGGTCCTCGGTGCCCCCCTGGGCCACGACCACGCCTCGGTCAGCCTCTCCGACCTGCACACCCCGTGGGAGGTCATCGAGCGGCGGGTGCGGGCGGCGGCCGAGGCGGACTTCGTGGTCACTTTCTACAACCCGCGTTCACGCGGCCGGGACTGGCAGCTGCCCAAGGCCCTCGCGATCCTCGCCGGGCACCGCGGGCCGACGACGCCGGTCGGTGTCGTACGCAACGCGTCACGGCCGGACGAGTCCGTTCGGCTCACGACCCTGGGTGCCCTGGACCCGGCGACGGTCGACATGATGACGGTCGTGACCGTGGGCAACACGGCGACCCGCGCGGTGGCGGGCCGGATGGTCACGCCGCGCGGCTACCGCTGGCAGGAGCGGCCGGGGAAGCGGGAGGGCACCGAGTGAACCGTGTGCTGCCCGTACCCGGTCCCCTGCCGAGCCACCCCGTTCCCCACTCCGAGGAGACATCGTGACCAGCCCGCCGCCCGCCCTGCTCCTCGCCGGACACGGCACCCGGGACGACGCCGGGGCCGAGGCGTTCCGTGCCTTCGTCCGGGAGCTGGGCCGCCGCCATCCCGAGCTGCCCGTCGCGGGCGGCTTCATCGAGCTCTCCCCGCCGCCGCTCGGCGAGGCCGTCACCGAGCTGGTCGAGCGAGGCGTACGGCGGTTCGCCGCGGTACCGCTGATGCTGGTGTCCGCCGGGCACGCCAAGGGCGACATCCCGGCGGCGCTGGCCCGCGAGAAGGAGCGGCACCCCGGTGTCTCGTACACCTACGGCCGCCCGCTGGGCCCGCACCCCGCGCTGCTGTCCGTGCTGGAGCGGCGGCTCGACGAGGCGCTCGGCACCGAGGGGCGCACGCCCGGGGACCGGGCCGATGTGACCGTGCTGCTGGTCGGGCGCGGCTCGACCGACCCGGACGCCAACTCCGAGGTGCACAAGGCGGCGCGGCTGCTGTGGGAGGGCCGCGGGTACGCGGGCGTGGAGACGGCGTTCGTGTCACTGGCCGCGCCGGACGTGCCGAGCGGCCTGGACCGGTGCGCGAGGCTGGGGGCACGACGGATCGTCGTCCTGCCGTACTTCCTGTTCACCGGCATCCTCCCGGACCGCGTCCGGCAGCAGACCGAGGGGTGGGCCGACGCGCACCCGGAGATCGACGTGCGCTCGGCGGACGTCATCGGCCCGGAGCCGGAGCTGCTGGACCTGGTGATGGAGCGGTACCGGGAGGCCGTCGGGGGCGACCTGCGGATGAACTGCGACTCGTGCGTGTACCGCGTCGCGCTCCCCGGCTTCGAGGACAAGGTCGGCATGCCGCAGCAGCCGCACTTCCACCCGGACGACGACGGCCATCACCACGGGCCCGGCCCGCACGGCCACGGCCAGCACGCCCCGCACACCCATGGCGCCCACTCCCATGTCCACTGAGCCGCACGACCTGAGGCACCACGGTGACGCCGAGGTCCGCGACGACGGCGCGGCCCTCGTCGACCTCGCGGTGAACGTCCGCGCGGACACCCCGCCGGTGTGGCTGCGGGAGCACATCACGGCGTCGCTCGGCGGGCTCGCGGCCTACCCGGACGGGCGGGCGGCGCGGGCGGCGGTGGCGGCACGGCACGGGCTGCCGGCGGAGCGGGTGCTGCTGACGGCGGGCGCGGCGGAGGCGTTCGTGCTGCTGGCCCGCGCGCTGAAGGTGCACCGGCCGGTCGTGGTGCACCCGCAGTTCACCGAGCCGGAGGCGGCGCTGCGCGACGCCGGGCACACGGTGGACCGGGTGCTGCTGCGGGAGGAGGACGGCTTCCGGCTCGACCCGGCGGCCGTTCCCGAGGACGCCGACCTGGTGGTGGTCGGCAACCCCACCAATCCGACGTCGGTCCTGCATCCGGCCGCCTGCCTCGCCGAACTCGCCCGCCCCGGGCGGACGTTGGTCGTGGACGAGGCGTTCATGGACGCGGTGCCGGGCGAGCGGGAGGCGCTGGCGGGCCGGACGGACGTACCCGGCCTGGTCGTGCTGCGCAGCCTGACGAAGACATGGGGGCTGGCCGGGCTGCGCATCGGCTACGTCCTGGCCGCACCGGAGACCATCGCGGACCTGGAGCGCGCCCAGCCGCTGTGGCCGGTCTCCACGCCCGCGCTCGCCGCGGCGGAGGCCTGTGTGTCCCCGCGTGCCCTGGCGGAGGCGGCCCACGCGGCCCACCGTGTCGCCTCCGACCGGGCGCATCTCGTCGCCGGACTGGGCGCGTTCGCCTCGGCCGGGGTCCGGGTCGTCGAACCCGCCGAGGGCCCCTTCGTCCTCGTACGGCTGCCCGGCGCGGTGGCCGTACGACGGCGGCTGCGCGCTCTCGGTTTCGCGGTCCGGCGGGGGGACACCTTTCCCGGGCTGGGCGAGGAGTGGCTGCGGCTGGCGGTGCGGGACCGGGCGACGATGAGCTCGTTCCTGCGGGCGCTGGAGGAGGCACTGACACCGGTCCGGCGCACGGCACGTTGAGCCGCCGGGCGCCCGCACGACCGGGCCGGCTGCCGCGGCCGGCCCGGACCGGGGGCCCTGGCTCGCGCACCGGGCGGGCACGGCGCAAGGGCGCCTGAGGATCCGCCGGCCCCCGCACCGGCGCCACCGCTGCGCCGCCCGCGAGGTGCAGCGCGAGCGCGCAACGCGCGGTGTACGGCGTCATGGAGTTGCCGCCGGTCTCGGCGTGATCTTCGTGGGCCACGTCGCCCCGGGGCTTCCCCTCGCCGGCCGGTTCGATGCCCGGGGCCGCCTCCTGCTCGGGCCCGGCCGGGGTCGCGCAGCGCGCCTTCGCCGGCGTGAGGGTGCCCTCGACGTCGGCGACGTTCAGCTTCGGCCCGCGAAACGCGCGTTACGGCCCGGAGCGCGCGACGGGGGTGCGCACCGGTCCGGGGCGGCGGGGCGGCACCACGTCACGCTCCGTCGGCGTCAGCCGACGACGCGCCCGTTCAGCACCACCCGTCGAGGCGCCGCCAGCACGCGTACGTCGGCACGCGGGTCGGCCTCGTACACGACGAGGTCCGCGGCCGCCCCCTCCTCCAGGCCGGGGCGGCCGAGCCACTCGCGGGCCGCCCAGGTGCTCGCCGCGAGGGCCTCGACCGGGGGGATGCCCGCGGTGACCAGTTCCGCCACCTCGGCGGCCACCAGGCCGTGCGGCAGGGTGCCGCCCGCGTCGGTGCCCACGAAGACGGGGATGCCGGCGTCGTAGGCGGAGCGGACCGTGTCGTAGCGGCGCTCGTGGAGCCGGCGCATATGGGCCGACCAGCGGGGGAACCTGGACTCGCCGCTGTCGGCCAGCTTCGGGAAGGTCGCGATGTTCACGAGGGTGGGGACGATCGCCACCCCGCGCTCGGCGAACAGCGGGATCAGTTCCTCGGTCAGGCCCGTGGCGTGCTCGATGCAGTCGATGCCCGCCTCGACCAGGTCCTGGAGAGAGTCCTCCGAGAAGCAGTGCGCGGTCACCCGGGCTCCCAGGCGGTGCGCTTGCGCGATGCCCGCCTCGACCGCCTCACGCGGCCAGGTGGGCGCCAGGTCCCCGAGGTCGCGGTCGATCCAGTCGCCGACCAGCTTGACCCAGCCGTCGCCGCGCCGGGCCTCCTGGGCGACGTAGGCGACCAGGTCCTCCGGTTCGATCTCGTGCGCGTAGCCGCGGATGTAGCGGCGGGTGCGGGCGATGTGCCGGCCGGCCCTGATGATCTTCGGCAGGTCCTCGCGCTCGTCGACCCAGCGGGTGTCGGAGGGCGAGCCGGCGTCACGGATCAGCAGGGTGCCCGCCTCCCGGTCGGTCAGGGCCTGCTGCTCGGCGACGTCCTTGTCGACCGGGCCGTGGGCGCCGAGCCCCACATGGCAGTGCGCGTCGACGAGGCCGGGCAGGGCCCAGCCCTGGACGGTGCGGATGTCGCGGGCGCCGGCCGGGCGTGTGTACGCCACCCGGCCGTCGACGACCCACAGCTCGTCCCGGACGTCGTCCGGCCCGACGAGGATCCGGCCCTTCACGTGCAGCACCGCGCGTTCGCTCATGCCTTGCACCCTAATGACCGGCCGGTGCCCGGCGTGCAACAGGTCACCGGCGTACGCAATCGTCCGCCGCGACCGTGCTAGTCGCCCTTGCCGACCTGTTCGGAGGTCTCCTCCTCCACCTCGGCCATCGCGGGGTCGAGGAGGCGGGAGAGGAAGTGGCGGGTGCGCTCGTGCCGCGGGTGCGCGATGACCTGGTCGGGGGTGCCGTCCTCGACGATCACCCCGCCGTCCATGAAGACGACCCGGTCGGCGACCTCACGGGCGAAGGTCATCTCGTGGGTGACGACCATCATCGTCATGCCCTCCTGGGCCAGCATGCGCATGACGGCCAGGACGTCCCCCACCAGTTCGGGGTCCAGCGCCGAGGTCGGCTCGTCGAACAGCATCACCTCGGGGCCCATGGCGAGCGCGCGGGCGATGGCCACGCGCTGCTGCTGGCCGCCGGAGAGGGAGGCCGGGTACGCCGACGCCTTCTCCGCGAGGCCGACCCGCTCCAGGTTCTCGGCGGCGACCGCGGCGGCCGTCGCCTTGTCCCGCCCGAGGACCCGCCGCTGCGGCAGGGTGAGGTTCTCGGTCACCGTGAGGTGCGGGAACAGGTTGAACTGCTGGAAGACCATGCCGATCCGGCGGCGTACGGCGTCGATGTCGACGTCCGGGTCGGTGAGCTCGGTGCCGCCGACGAGGACCTGGCCCTTGGTGGGCTCCTCCAGCAGGTTCACGCAGCGCAGCAGGGTCGACTTGCCCGAGCCGGACGGTCCGATGACGCACACGACCTCGCCCTGGCCGATCTCCAGGTCGATGCCGCGCAGCACCTCGTTGTCGCCGAAGGACTTGTGCAGGCCGCGGACTTCGATCTCCGGTCGGGTCATTTCACGGCCTCCTGGGCCTTCGCCTCCATACGGCGTACGACGAAGCCGAGCGGGATGGTCACCAGGAGGTAGCACAGGCCGGCGACCAGGATCGGCGTGGAGTTGGCGGTCTGGCTGGCCAGGTCCCGGCCGAACTTGGACAGCTCCCGCTCCTCCAGCGTCACACCGAGGAACAGCACGAGCGAGGAGTCCTTGAAGAGCAGGACGAGTTCGTTGGTCAGCGGCGGCAGGATGATCCGGAACGCCTGCGGGATGATGATCGAGATCATGGCGCGGGCCGGTGAGAAGCCGAGCGAGCGCGCCGCCTCCATCTGGCCCTTGGGCACCGCCTGGATGCCGGCGCGGATCGTCTCCGCCATGTACGCGGCGGCGACGAGGCCGAGGGCGAGGGCGACCTTGCCGTAGGTCCCGCCCGGGATCTCCGTGCCCGGGAAGGCCAGTGGTACGGCGACGCCGATGAAGATGAAGATCAGCAGGGCGGGCAGACCGCGGAAGATCTCGATGTAGACGCCGGCCAGCCAGCGGTACGGCCCCACGGACGACAGCCGCATCAGCGCGATCACCATGCCGAGGACCAGTCCGACGGCGAAGCCGGACAGGGTGTACAGCACGGTGTTCTTCAGCGCGAGGGTGATGACCTCCGGGAACATCTGCCGGGCGATGTCGCCCTGCGCGAACTGGTTCGCCAGCCGGTCCCAGTCGGCCGCGACCGCGAAGGCGATCACGGCCGCGACGAAGACGACGTACTGGACGCCGCGCGACAGGCTGCGCTTCTGGCGCCGGGTGAGGCCCTTCTTCCTGGGCTGGAGTGCTACGTCCTTGCCGGTCGTGTCACTCATGGGGTCAGGCGGCGGGCGAGGGCGAGGCGGCGGACTCGTCGTACGGGCCGATCCACTGCTCGTACAGCTTCTTGTAGGTGCCGTCGGCCTTGGCCTCCTTGATGGCCTTGTTGATGGCCTCGCGGAGCTCGGTGTTGCCCTTCTTCACGGTGAAGCCGTACTGCTCGCCGGTGTTGATCTGCTCGGCGACCTGGAAGGCGTCGGCGTTGGCCTTGTCCTTCAGCCAGCCCTGGACGACCGGGTAGTCGATGACGACCGCCTGGACCTGGCCGGTGCGCAGGCCGTTGAGGACGGCGTCGGAGGACTCGAAGGAGACCGGGTCCAGGCCCTTGCTCTTGGCGTAGTCCTCACCGGTGGTCTGCGCCTGGGCGCCGACCTTCTTGCCCTTGAGGCCGGCGAAGGAGGAGATGCCGCTCTTCTTGTCGACGAGGACCGCCTGGGTGGCCTCGAAGTACGGGTCCGAGAAGTCGACGTTCTTCTTGCGCTCCTCGGTGATGGTCATGCCGGCCGCGGCGAGGTCGCACTGGCCGGCGTTGAGGGAGCCACCGGTCTTGAAGTTCTCGAAGGGCTGGTCGACGATGGCCTGCTTCACGCCCAGGTCCTCGGCGACCAGGTCGATGAGCGAGACGTCGAAGCCCTGCACCTTGCCGTCGATCTCCGACTGGAAGGGCGGGTACGGCAGGTGGGTGCATGTGGTGAGCTGGCCCGCCTTGACGACTTCGACGCCGCCGGCCGCGGTCTTCGTACCACCGCCGCCGTTGTCGTCGGAGGAGCAGCCGGCCACGAGCACCAGCCCGGCCGTCGCGGTGGTGGCGGCCAGGACGCGCGTCCGGCGCCCGAGGGTCGTCTTCACGGGAAGCCTCCTGTGGGGGAACTGTGGGTTCCGATTATAAGGAGAAGTTTGGGATGCTCAAACCAAACCGATGGTTTGTGAGGCGTTCGACCTAAGAAGTCGGGAGGGGCAGGGGCGCGGATACGCCCGGTTACGCTCGTGATCGTCGGCCCCGGAGCGACCGGAGCGCAGAGAACGAAGAGAGTCCCGTCGTGACCCACCCCCTCCTGGACCTGGCCCCGCTGACCGCCGCCCGTTTCGCCGAGATCGAGGACCGGGTGGCGCGGCTGCTCGGCACCCGGCAGGACGTCGTGATCATGCAGGGTGAGGCGCTGTTGCCCCTGGAAGGGGCGATCCGGGGGACGGCCGGGCCGGGTACGACCGCGCTGAACGTGATCACCGGTCCGTACGGGCAGACCTTCGGGGACTGGCTGCGGGACTGCGGCGCGACCGTGATCGACCTGGCGGTCCCCTTCCACACGGCGGTGACGGCGCGGCAGATACGGGAGGCGTTCGCCGAGCATCCGGAGATCGACTTCGTGTCGCTGGTGCACGCGGAGGCGGCGACCGGCAACACCAACCCCGTGGCGGAGATCGGTGAGGTGGTGCGGGCGCACGGGGCGCTGTTCCACCTGGACGCGGTGGCGTCGATCGGAGCCGAGCCGGTGCTGCCGGACGCGTGGGGCGTGGACCTGTGCGTGATCGGGGCGCAGAAGGCGATGGGCGGGCCGGCCGGGGTGTCGGCGGTGTCGGTGAGCGAGCGGGCGTGGGCCCGGATGGCGGCGAATCCATCGGCGCCGCGACGGTCGTATCTGTCGCTGCTGGACTGGAAGGAGCGCTGGGTCGACGGCGGGCGCCGGACGCTGCCGCACGCGCCCGCGCAGCTGGAGATGCTGGCGCTGGAGGCGTGCATGGAGCGGATCGAGGCGGACGGGCTGGACGCGGTGACGGCACGGCACCGGTCCGCGGCGCGGGCGACCCGGGCCGGTGCGGTGGCACTGGGCGGGGGGCTGGAGCCGTACGTCCACGACGCGGCGGATGCCGCTCCGGTCGCCACGACGCTGCGCGTGCCGCCGCAGGTGGTGGCTGCGGAGGTGGTGAGCCGGGCACTGGTCCGCGAGCCCGGGCTGCCGCTCTCCGCGGGCGGCGGGGCACTGGCCGGGGAGATGATCCGGGTCAACCACTACGGGGTGGACGCGACGGTGGCCGCGGTGCGCGGGTGCGTGGCCGCGGTGGGGACCGCGCTGGGGCAGGCGGGGCTGGTCGTGGACGTCGAGGCGGCGGTGCGGGCGGTCGACGCCGGGTGGCGCTGACGGGTCCTCGCCCGAACCGCTCCGCACAGGCCGAGGGTCCGTCATGCTGCCCCCATGACCACGAACACACCGACCCGCCTCCCTGACGGCCGTCCCGTCCCTCTTATGACCGGCGACGAGCGCCCCATGCTCGAAAGCTGGCTCGACTTCCACCGGGCCACCCTGGAGCTCAGGTGCGCGGGGCTGACCGACACACAGTCACGGCTGCGTTCGGCGGAGCCGTCGGAGCTGACCCTGCTCGGGCTGGTGCAGCACCTCGCCGAGTGCGAGCGGAACTGGTTCCAGCGGGCGGCGGGCGGACTCGACGTGCCGCCCGTGTACGGGGACGCCAACGCGAGCGGGTACGTCCTCGATCCGGCGCTCGGCATGGACGAGGCGCTCGCCGTGTGGCGGCGGGAGATCGCCCGGGGGCAGGAGGTCTGCGCCGAGCGATCGCTGGAGAGCGTGGGGCGCATCGCGGACGGGGCGATGGCCGGGGCCGAGGTCAGTCTTCGCTGGGTGTTCCTCCACATGATCGAGGAGTACGCCCGACACAACGGACACGCCGACATTCTGCGCGAACGTATCGACGGAGTTACCGGAGCCTGAATTCGGCGTAATTCTGGAATTCCTTTCCAGGGTAGCTTCCCATTCTCTTCTGCCCGCTTTCGGCGACCCTAAACGCAAAGATTCCGCGAACGCGAACGGGAGTAATTCGGGAGAGTTCCGCAAGGGTTACACGGCTGTGACGCGTTCCACATGACGTCCCTTTTGTGCGGTATTAACCGGACAGACCCCGGCAAATACCAGCGGTTTCGCCCTAACGCGCACGCCCGCGTGATAACACATCCCGCCGCCATCCGTAACCCCTCACGGCCATGCATTTTTCAATTTCCCTCGGTAAATTCAATTCGCATGACTGCCGCTCAAGCAGACCTGCAAATCGACCGTCCGGCGGTGGCCGACGGGGCCGCGCTGTGGCGTATTGCCCGAGACTCGAAGGCCCTGGACCTCAACTCGTCGTACAGCTATCTGCTGTGGTGCCGGGACTTCGCCGGCACGTCGGCCGTCGCCCGCGACGAGCGCGGGGAGCCGGTCGGCTTCGTCACCGGGTACGTACGGCCGGAGCGTCCGCACACCCTGCTCGTGTGGCAGGTGGCCGTGGACGACGCCCATCGCGGCCGCGGCATCGCCGCGAAGCTGCTCGACGGGCTCGTCGCGCGCGTCGCCGGCGAGTACGGCGTCACCGGCATCGAGACCACCATCACACCGGGCAACACCGCCTCGGAGCGCCTTTTCGGCTCCTTCGCCGAGCGCCACGGTGCCGCCCTGGAACGCGAGGTGCTGTTCCCGGCCGGCCTGTTCCCGGACGGGCCGCACGACCCAGAGGTGCTGTACCGCATCGGTCCCCTCACCCTCTGACCTCCCCCGACCTCCCCAGACCTCCCCCCACGCATCGAGGAGCGATTCGTCGTGACCATCACCCAGCCCGACCTCAGCGTCTTCGAGACCCTGGAGTCCGAGGTACGCAGCTACTGCCGCGGCTGGCCCACCGTCTTCGACCGTGCGCGAGGCAGCCGCATGTACGACGAGGACGGCCACGAGTACCTGGACTTCTTCGCCGGGGCCGGCTCACTGAACTACGGGCACAACAACCCGGTCCTGAAACGCGCGCTGATCGACTACCTGGAGCGGGACGGCGTCACGCACGGGCTGGACATGTCCACCAGCGCCAAGCGTGCCTTCCTGGAGTCCTTCCAGAACATCGTGCTGCGACCGCGGGACCTGCCGTACAAGGTCATGTTCCCCGGGCCGACCGGCACCAACGCCGTCGAGTCGGCGCTGAAGCTGGCCCGGAAGGTGAAGGGGCGCGAGGCCATCGTGTCGTTCACCAACGCCTTCCACGGGATGTCCCTCGGCTCCCTCGCCGTCACCGGCAACGCCTTCAAGCGGGCCGGCGCCGGCATCCCGCTGGTGCACGGCACCCCCATGCCGTTCGACAACTACTTCGACGGCCAGGTCCCGGACTTCCTGTGGTTCGAGCGGCTCCTGGAGGACCAGGGCTCCGGCCTCAACAAGCCGGCCGCCGTGATCGTGGAGACCGTGCAGGGCGAGGGCGGCATCAACGTCGCCCGCCCCGAGTGGCTGCGGGCGCTCGCCGGCCTGTGCGAGCGGCAGGACATGCTGCTCATCGTCGACGACATCCAGATGGGGTGCGGCCGTACCGGGGCGTTCTTCTCCTTCGAGGAGGCGGGCATCACGCCCGACATCGTCACCGTCTCGAAGTCGATCAGCGGCTACGGACTGCCCATGTCCCTCTGCCTGTTCAAGCCGGAGCTGGACATCTGGGAGCCGGGCGAGCACAACGGCACCTTCCGCGGCAACAACCCCGCCTTCGTCACGGCCACCGCCGCCCTGGAGGCGTACTGGACGGACGGGTCCGCGATGGAGAAGCAGACGCGGGGACGCGGCGAGCAGGTCGAGCAGGCGCTCATCTCCATCACCGAGGAGAACCTCGCCGACGTGAAGGAGTACCGCGGGCGCGGGCTCGTGTGGGGCATGGAGTTCCACGACAAGGAGCGCGCCGGACGGGTGGCGCACCGCGCCTTCGAACTGGGCCTGCTCATCGAGACGTCGGGCCCCGAGAGCGAGGTCGTGAAGCTGCTCCCGGCACTCACGATCACCCCGGAGGAGCTGGACGAGGGGCTCAGCATCCTCGCCCGCTCCGTGCGGGAAACCATCTGAAACACCACCTAGGAGGCATCGCAGCACCGTGATCGTCCGTTCGTTCAAGGACATCGAAGGCACCGACCGGCATGTGAAGGCCGCGTCGGGCACCTGGGAGAGCAAACGCATCGTCCTCGCCAAGGAGCGGGTCGGTTTCTCGCTCCACGAGACGATCCTGTACGCGGGTACGGAGACGTCGATGTGGTACGCGAACCACATCGAGGCCGTCGTGTGCGTCGAGGGCGAGGCCGAGCTCACCGACGAGGAGACCGGGAAGAAGTACACGATCACGCCCGGAACCATGTACCTGCTCGACGGTCACGAGCGGCACACGATGCGGATCAAGGAGGACTTCCGCTGCATCTGCGTGTTCAACCCGCCCGTGACCGGCCGGGAGGACCACGACGAGAACGGCGTGTACCCGCTGCTCACCGAGCCCGAGGAGGTGTGAGAAACCCATGACCACCGCCATGAGCGCAAACGTCACCGATCTCTACCCCAGCCGCGGCGCCACCGAGGTGTCGGTCCCGCGCCAGGACCCCGTCGTGTGGGGCGCCCCCGACACCCCGGGCCCGATCACGACCACCGACCTCCAGTCGTACGAGCGCGACGGCTTCCTCGCCATCGACCAGCTCATCACCGACGACGAGGTCGCCGTCTACCGGCAGGAGCTGGAGCGGCTGGTCACCGACCCGGCGATCCGCATGGACGAGCGGTCGATCATCGAGCCGAAGTCCAAGGAGATCCGGTCGGTCTTCGAAGTGCACCGGATCAGCGAGGTGTTCGCGAACCTCGTGCGCGACGAGCGGGTCGTCGGCCGGGCGCGGCAGATCCTCGGCTCGGACGTGTACGTCCACCAGTCGCGGATCAACGTCAAGCCGGGCTTCGGGGCCAGTGGCTTCTACTGGCACTCCGACTTCGAGACCTGGCACGCCGAGGACGGGCTGCCGAACATGCGGACGGTGTCCGTCTCGATCGCGCTGACCGAGAACTACGACACCAACGGCGGGCTCATGATCATGCCCGGCTCGCACAAGACCTTCCTCGGGTGTGCGGGGGCCACGCCGAAGGACAACTACAAGAAGTCCCTGCAGATGCAGGACGCGGGCACCCCGTCCGACGAGGCGCTCACCAAGATGGCCTCCGAGTACGGCATCAAGCTCTTCACGGGCAGGGCCGGTTCGGCGACCTGGTTCGACTGCAACTGCATGCACGGCTCCGGCGACAACATCACGCCGTTCCCGCGCAGCAACGTGTTCATCGTGTTCAACAGCGTGGAGAACACGGCCGTCGAGCCGTTCGCGGCTCCGATACGGCGGCCGGAGTTCATCGGCGCCCGGGACTTCACCCCGGTGAAGTGATCCCTCAGCGGTGAGACGGCCTCACCGCGACGACCGACGCGGCCCGCTCCCCCGTCTCGGAAGGGGAGCGGGCCGCGTCGGTCGTCGCGGGGGTTGAGCCGGGGCGGTCGGCCAGCAGGCGGTGCG